>JAEETB010000100.1 GCA_016286575.1 Prevotella sp. | reverse complement strand
GTAGCATATTCGGTAGCAAATATAGGAAAAAAAAGCAGAGAAACCAACTAATTCCCCTATAAATAATGTTAATTCGGCAAAAATGGTCAGATATTGATGCCGTAGCTCTGCTTGATCTCGCTCATGACGAAGGTGCTCTCAATGGCGCTGATGTTGTCGATGTCGCCCAGCTTGTTGAGCACGAACTCCTGATATTGCTTCATTCCCTGCGCACGAACCTTCAGCAGATAGTCGTATGCCCCCGAGGTGTTGTAGCACTCCGTCACCTCCGGAATGCGCATGATGCGCCTGACGAAAGCGTCCGCCTTCTCGTGGTTGATCTGCTGCAGCTTCACCTTGCAGAACACGAGCAGCCCCAGTCCCATCTTCTCAGGGTCGACGATGGCTACATACTTGCGGATATAACCCTGCCGCTCCAGCCGTTTCTGTCGTTCGAACACGGGGGTAGGGGTCAGGTGCACGGCGTCGGCCAGCTCCTTGGTGGTCAGTTTCGCATTACGTTGCAGCGTCTTGAGTATCTGCAGGTCGGTTTCGTCTAATGTCTCAGCCATAGTCGTCTCTGTTTTCGGTGTCTGATTTACAATTATTCTTATTTTTCCGTTAATGGATGGTGCAAATATAGGAATAAAAAGCGAAACAGGCAAATATTATTCCGTTACTTCCAAAATTTGTGGCATATTTTTTGTTTTCTTCCTCCAAAATACTTACCTTTGCCGCAGAATTTATCAAAAAGTCGAAAAAATGAAGAAGATTTTATTTCTGTTTTTGATGCTGTGCAGCACGTACGAGCTGCATGCTGTTGAGTTGAATGGTAAGTATGTATCCCTGAGTGGCGAATTGATGTTCCGGTTCAGTGGCGACAGTCTATATATCGAAATAGCCCAGAACCAGCACAGCGTCTCTTCGTTCAAGCTCGTCAAGAAGAAGGAGACCGATGAATCCACCACCTATAACGCCTTCGAACAGTTCATGAAGGACGGCCGCGAGACCTACCGCGAAGTCTTTATCCGCGTCTCGAGGGTCAAGGACGAGAGCTTCCTCCTCGAGTACTTCGGCAAGGACAAAGATCGCGAGTACAACACCAACGAACGCTACGTGATTAAACCAGTAAAATGACACAAAAGGACACAAAAGGGTCAGACCCCTTTGTGTCCTTTTTATCAATACACGAAAATCCCCGATAGATTCAACTACCGGGGACTTTTCTTTTAGATGCTCTTTATTATCTGCGAGTCCACAATATGCCGCCAACGGTCTCTTCGCGGGGTGACCACTTGCCGTTGAGGATCTCGTCAACCAGCTTGCCGCAGTAGCTTACGAAGAACGTGGTGCCTGTAGCTACGTGGAGCGTGGTGGCCGACTGATAGGTGAGGGCTTCGATGGTATTGACGCCCCATGTGTTGCGTACGCTCTCGAAGTTGCAGTAGGGCACTACCTCGTCGCCATCGGAGTGGAAGAAGGTGAAGCCGCGACCTGGGGTGTAGCTGCCGGCTGTCAGCTTGTTCTTGGCCAGGGCATTCTCCAGGGCCTTCAGCTTTTCCTCGGGCACGTCGCCAAGGATGGCGCCACTGCGGAAGTATTCGATGACTCCGGGCTTGAGGCACTGGTCGACGGTGCAGTAGTTGTAGCCCTTGCCGTTCTCGAGTTCAAAGCTGCGCTTCTTGCCGCTGCCGTCAACAGAGTTGCTCTTGGTGTAGGGCAGGAAACCTTCTTTGCACTGAGCTTTCATGACGAAGCCACCGTCATCACCATGATTGTAAGAGTAGTCGAGCAGAGCGGCCTGGATCTGGTCGGTATTCAAAGCCTTATCGCGGATCATGTCGAAGATACGGGTCTGGTAGAAGTTCTCAGTCACGAAGTCCTGATAGCTGCAGTTGAGGGCTATCATGTCAGGGTCGGTGTCGACGGCACCCTTGAGCAGCAGTGAGGGGGCTACGGGCATATAGAGCTTGTCCATCTCGATATAGCGCTTCAGCGTGGCCAGTGGGTCGTAAGGACCATCGCCACAGAGGGCACCCTGCAGGCGGAGTGAGGTCTCTTTGTGCTCCTGACAGTAGCGCAGTACGCCTGCTGCTACGGCACCACCCTGAGAGTAGCCGATGGCACAGCCTTTCCAGTCGTCCTCCATGCTCTTCACATTCTTCTCAAAGTAGTCGAGGCCTGCTTTGGCACCTTCAACCACCTGCTCAGCGGTGAGCTCACGGTTGCAGTAGGGGTGGGGAGAGCTGGCGGTAGAGCCGTAACCCTCGTAGTCGGGGATGATCACCAGGGCTTGTTGGCTGGCTGCATGGGCAAAGAGTGCCAGCATATTGATCTCGCCTGCATGGGGCAGGTTGCTGAAGTTCGAGGGACACTGTGCGTTGCTGGTGATGGTGCTGTGGCAGCCGATGATCAACTGGTTGGGATGCCAGTTAAAGCCGCTATAGGGCCATACGAGGAGTTCTGAGAGTTCTTTCTCCGAACCGTCGGCAGTCTTGCAAAGATAGGTCAGCGTGGTCCATGCATACATATAGCCGATGCTCGATCCGCTATCGTTAGCCTTTCTCTCACTGAGGGCCTTGGCCTCTGACTCTGTCAGCTGGGTGATGGTGATGTCATTGGCGCTGAAGTTGCCACGGGTGAACGCTCTTTTATCAAACTGGGCAGTCATATAGCCTGATGCAATCACACGGGCATCACGGGCCTTGAATGTATTTGTCGTCTCAACGCGAGCGGGGGCTTTCTCGATGTAATCGTCTTGTGCATTACATGCTGTGAAACTGGCAGTAACAAAAATGCTACCGAGCAGGAAAAGCACTGAATTCTTCATTGTTCTCATAACGTCTTTTTTTTATTCTTTTATTGTTAATACTTTCATTTCTCTGGTGCAAATGTATGACGAATTCTGCCTCATTCCAAACATTTTGCGATTTTTCCTCGGAGGTTGTAGCGACACGAAAACGAAGTTGCGACAGACCTCAGGCATCGGCCTGAAATCTGTCGCAACACTTGGATAAATTCTCAAATAATATGTTACTTGCGGCTGGCTTCTGACGCCTCGCGCTTGGCTTTATAGAAGCGGTCGACGAAGTCTACCTGCTCGCGGTTGGGACGCATGATGAGAGAGGCACCGTTGGAGAACTGCATCGTAGTAGGCTTCGAGTCGTCGAAGGTAGGCCAGTAGGGGAGACCCTTGGCATTGGGGTTGCCTGTCTTGATGAAGTTCACCCAGTATTGCAGCATGATCTCTGCGACGGCAGCCTCGTGGGGATACTTGTCGGGCTGTGTCAGGAAGTGGCCGTTCAGGTACATGATATCGTCGGCATGGGCGACACCAATACGGCGGGGATCCTGTGAGAAGCTCATCGTGGATGGCTGGGCGAGGAAGGCGGCGTAGGCTGGGCTCTTGCCCGTCTTGGCCTGCAGGTTGACCCAGGCATAGGATGGCCAGGCAAAGCCCATATCGCGGAAGGCGTTTCCAAAGCCGTGCCAGGCTTCATCGTCGGTGCTGCCTGGATAGTACTTCAGGGCCTCGTCGGACCAGTCGCCGAAGATGCCCTTGACACTCTTCTGATAGTTCTCGGCGGTCATGTTGCCTGGGGCGAAGAGGGCACCCTCGTCGGAGTTGGTCATGACGATGACGGGAACATCGTTATACTCGCCACGCTCGTAGAGGCGGTACTGGTCGTCGCAGATGACATAGCCGTCGACACAGGGCCAGAAGCCAGCGAAGCCGACATTACCGTCGCAGAGCGACATGGCGTCCATCTTGCGGAGCTGCTTGAGGTTCTTCTTCTTCAGATGCTTCTGGAAGGCGATGCCCTGCTGCTCGGCACCCTTCTGTGAGGCGTCCATGCCCAACGAACGGGGACTGTCGGTCCAGGGAGCAAACGAGCCGCCACTCTGGCTGATGCAGCCGTGGAAGAGGCCCTTGGTGAGGGGTGAGCCGCAGAGGAGGCTGCAGCTGATGGCACCTGCGCTCTCGCCTGCGATGGTGACCTTAGAGGGGTCGCCGCCGAAGTTGGCGATGTTGCGCTGTACCCACTGGAGGGCATAGATCTGATCGAGCAGTCCGTAGTTGCCTGAGTGGCCGTCGGGACTCTCCTTCGTCAGTTCGGGATGGGCCATGAAGCCGAGGGCGCCAGTACGGTACTCGATGCTGACGACGACGACACCACGCTGGGCGATGTATTTCCACAAGTCGCCGCCATACCACTCAGTCTGGAAGCCGCCGCCATGGATCCAGAAGAAAACGGGCAGACGGTCGTTGACGGAGGTGGCTGGGGTGGAGATGCCGAGGTAGAGGCAGTCTTCGTTCATCATGTCGGCTGTGCGACCAGGACGTGTAGGCTGTGGAGGCATAGGTCCGAACTCATCGGCCTTGCGCACGCCTTCCCAGGGCTGGGCTGGCTGTGGAGCCTTCCAACGGAGGTCGCCCACTGGGGGAGCGGCGTATGGAATGGCTTTGTAAACTGCGAGCTGGCCATCGAGGACACCCTCGATATCGCCTGTCTCAATGTGGGTCTTCAGAAGCGGTTGCTGCTGTGCGCAAGTCACCGTCATGACGGCAAAAAGCACGAAAAGGGTTGAAAATAGTCGTTTCATATTTATAAAAATGTTTAGTTAGTTATTCTTTTCGCCGCAAAAGTACAACTTTTTTTCGGAATTGGCAACAAAATCGGGTGGAAAAATGGGGTGTTTTGGAATATTATTCTTCTGACGTGGGGTTGAGAGCGGTGGTTTTGGAATAATCTTCTGTGGTAACTTAATTTTTAGGTAAATCTTCTTGATTTTAATAAAAATTTGGTGGATATTTCTAAACGCCGTACCTTTGCAGCGTGAAACATTAAACATTAAAGATTAAACATTAAAGATTAAACATTAAAGATTAAACATTAAAGATTAAACATTAAATATTAAATAAAGAAAGGATAAGATTATGAGTACAAAGAAGAATTATCGTTTTGAGACTTTACAGTTGCATGTAGGCCAGGAACAGGCTGACCCCGCTACCGACGCACGTGCGGTACCTATTTATCAGACCACATCGTATGTGTTCCGTAATTCACAGCATGCTGCCGATCGTTTCGGCCTCCGTGACGCAGGTAATATCTATGGTCGACTGACCAACTCGACACAGGGCGTGTTTGAGGATCGCGTGGCTGCCCTTGAGGGTGGTGTGGCTGGTCTGGCCGTCGCCTCTGGTGCCGCTGCCATCACCTATGCCCTGCAGAACATCGTACAGGCTGGTGACCATATCGTAGCTGCCGACAACCTCTATGGTGGTTCGTACAACCTGATTACCCACACGCTCTCGACACAGGGCATCTCCAACACCATCATTAACGTGAACGACCTGGAGGCTCTGGAGGCAGCTATTAAGCCAAACACCAAGGTGGTCTATGCCGAGACCTTCGGTAACCCGAATAGTGACGTGCTCGACCTCGAAGGTGTGGCTGCCGTGGCCCACAAGCATGGTATCCCCTTCATCGTCGACAATACCTTCGGCACACCTTATCTGATCCGTCCGCTGGAGCATGGTGCAGACATCGTGGTTCACTCGGCTACGAAGTTCCTCGGCGGTCATGGTACTAGTCTCGGTGGTGTCATCGTGGATGGTGGCAAGTTCGACTGGAAGCAGAACGACAAGTTCCCCACACTTTCCAAGCCAGATCCTTCGTATCACGGCATCGTGTTTGCCGACGCTGTAGGTGCTGCGGCTTACGTGACCCGTATCCGTGCCGTCATCCTGCGTGACACTGGTGCTGCCATCTCTCCGTTTAATGCCTTCATCCTGTTGCAGGGTGTTGAGACGCTGAGTTTGCGCGTGGAGCGTCATGTGGAGAATGCCCTGAAGGTGGTTGACTTCCTGAAGAACCATCCGAAGGTGGCTGCTGTGCACCATCCTGCTCTGGAGAGTCATCACGACCATCAGCTCTACAAGAAGTACTTCCCCAATGGCGGCGGCTCGATCTTCACCTTCGAGGTGAAGGGCGGACAGGAAGAGGCCTGGAAGTTTATCGATGCCCTGCAGATCTTCTCGCTGCTGGCCAACGTGGCCGACGTGAAGAGTCTGGTGATCCATCCTTACACGACGACTCACTCTCAACTCTCGCCTGAGGAACTGGCCGAGCAGCACATCACGCCATCGACCGTGCGCCTCTCAATCGGTACTGAGCACATCGACGACATCATCGAAGACCTCTCACAGGCACTGGATAAGATTTAATCCAGTGTCTGTGCACCACCAAACTGACACAGTATGAGGAATTATATTATTGCAGATAATCAGGAACTGACGGGCTATGCGCTTCAGAGTCTGCTCAAGCGTGATGAAGGAAGTGCCATCTTTCGTGCAGTGGACAGGGCTGGACTGATAGAGTTGCTGAAGGAGCACGAGGATGCTGTCGTGTTTCTGGACTACACTCTGTTTGACTTTTCCGACGAGGACCAACTGCTGATTGTGGCCGAGCGCTTCAGTCTGTCGGAGTGGATTCTCATCAGCGATGAGTTGACGCCTCAGTTCATCCGTCGCGTGGTCTATTCCTCGCACCAGTTCAGCGTGGTGTTCAAGGATGGTCCGATGAGTGAGATACGTGAGGCCCTGCAGGCTGTCAACCGTCATAGTCGCTATCTGAGCCAACGGGCATTGGAATCCATCATTATCCAACAGCAGGAAGATGAGAAACCCGATATCCTGACGGCCACGGAAACAGAGATCGTGAAGGCCATCGCCCTAGGTAAGACCACCAAGGAGATTGCTGCCGAGCGTTTCTCGAGCATCCACACCGTGACCACCCATAGGAAGAACATCTTCCGTAAACTGGGTATCAACACAGCGCACGAAGCGGTGAAATACGCGCTTCGTGCGGGGTTGATAGATGCAAGTGAGTTTTATATCTAAGAGCGTCGGCTTATTTGACGGCGTCTTGGATTACCAATCCGGCAAGCGTAAAGCCGAAGATGGCGGTGATGTGGGATATGGATCCATTCGTTTGTGGTTTGTTGAATGTCGAGGGTGTTTCGTCGGTATCTGGCGGGCATCCTCGATTCTCTAACAGTTCGTCGCTATAAACCACCTGGAATTTCTTTTCAGGGTATTGTTCTTGGTGCTTGAATTTCTTGCGAATGGCGCGAGCTAAAGGGTCGCCCTCTACTTTCCAGAACTCCGTCACTCGGATGCGTGTAGGATCCATCTTCAAAGCAGCGCCCATCGACGAGAAGAATTTGGCTTTTGTCTGACAAGCCAAAAGGATGAGAGCCGTCTTGTCTTTCAGCGAGTCAATGGCGTCGATGATATAGTCGTAGCTGTCGAGATCAAACTCCTCTGCCGTTTCCTGCGAGAAAATCTTTTGCAGCGCGTTGATCTCTGCAGACGGATTGATGCTGAGCAGACGCTCCTTCAGGGCTTCTACCTTCACCTGACCAACAGTCTTTGTCGTTGCCATCAGCTGGCGGTTGATGTTGGTGATGCACACACGGTCGCTATCGACAATCGTCAACTGCCTGATGCCGCTGCGCACCAAGCTCTCAGCACACCATGAGCCGACACCGCCCACGCCAAAAATAATCACCCGTTTCTGGGCTATCCGCTCCATCGCCTCCTCGCCCAGCAACAGCTCTGAGCGCTTGAATATTGCATCTTCTATTGCCATCGTCTTTCTTATTTTGGGCTCAAAGGTACGAAATAAATTTCAAATCGTACCATGAGAATGGTATTTTTATCGCTTTTTCTTGCTCCATCGTGCGGATTCTGCTTGGAAAGTAGTATCTTTGCACCCGATAAAACAAATTAGGTTTATGAAAGCAATCAGTACAACAAAGGCACCTGCTGCCATCGGGCCGTATAGTCAGGCCATCCAAGTGGGAAATCTCGTTTATACCTCTGGTCAGATTCCCATCGACCCAGCCACTGGCAGTTTTGTAGAGGGAGGCATCAAGGAGCAGACCCGTCAGTCGCTGACCAATGTCAAGGCGATTCTTGATGAGGCTGGTCTCACAATGGGAAACGTCGTAAAGACTACGGTATTCATGGCTGACATGAACGACTTCGCAGATATGAACGCCGTCTATGCCGAGTTCTTCACAGAGCCTTATCCAGCACGATCTGCTGTCGCAGTCAAGACGTTGCCGAAAGGGGCATTGGTTGAGATTGAGGTAGTTGCCGAAATAGCATAACATAACAAACAAAACAAATAAGACTTAATCATGGGAAAGAAGATTGTATTCGTAACTGGTGCAAATAAGGGCATCGGATTTGGAATCGCCAAGCACCTCGGACTGAGTGGCTGGCAGGTGATTATCGGTGCGCGTGATGAGCAGCGTGCAGGAAAAGCCATCGGCGAACTGAAGGCTGCTGGCATCGACGTGTTAGGCTGGGTGGCCATCGAACTGAAAGACCTCGCCAATATCGAGCAGGCCGCTAAGGAGATCAACGAGCGATTCCCTGAACTGACGCTGCTTGTGAATAATGCTGGTATTCCTGGCGACATGAGTGTGGATAGCGAACATACAGAGATCAACGTTATTCGCGAGACGCTTGATGTGAATTACATTGGCACCTTCGCCCTTACCAAGGCATTGATACCGCTGATTGCCAAGAATAATGGTCGTATCGCCAACGTGACTGTACCCTCAGAGATCAGTCCCTACTGGCATCCTCTGGCATATGTCGCCAGCAAGGCTGCTCAGAACGCGATGATGGGTGTCATGGCGATTGAATTCCAACAGTCGAACACCCCTGTTGAGATATTCTCCGTCCACCCAGGTCCCACGACCACCGATCTCAATGGCAATATGGCGCTCCCAGGTTTCCACGACATCGAAACCGTTGGTCAGAAGTTTGCCGAATTGATCAATGATGGTCAGCGTCATCAGGGCGAGTTTATAGAGCTTTATCCGATAGTGAAGGAGGATTAGTAATAAGAATGAGATGAAGATTCGTCAAATTGTATTTTTGATATTAGCTTTTTCAAACATCCTGTACGTTTCTGCACAGGAGAAGAGATCTTTTTGGGATCATGGCTTAGGCAAGTTGCTTAAATCTGCAGATGATATGATTAATCGTATGCAGGATGCAGGTGTTGATACGAATTATATCCGCAAGCAAAAGTATGATCGCATGGTGTATCTTGGCTATTATGGCTATTTTCAGCAGCATGATATGACTTTTCCTGTATTGGTTGAAAATACCGATATCCCTTTGGATATGAGATATATCCCCTCAAACATGTCCGAGAAGAAATACATGATGGCCGATATGGACACCTACCAGACGGAAGTAGAGTTGGGTATCGACTGGCGCGGTATCAGTATCGAGCTTCCTATTCCTATCCGTAACCGTTACAGTATGTCTTTTGGCCTTGCGAAGAACGGTTCGGTATGGGGCGCACGTATTCGATACAAGTCGCTCAGAAATATGGAGGGTGTGCTCGACGATGCATTCAATCGGGCCATGGCGCAATGGGATAGCAATGTAAAGAGCCAGACTAACGACCCGGCTATCACCTCTGAAAGCACGATTCCTTCAGGACAGATCGACCTGAAGATTTTCTATGTCGAAGGCTATTATGTGTTTAACAATAAGCGGTTCAGTCTTGCTGCGGGCGCATACGGTGATATGGTGCAGAAGCGCAGTGCAGGCAGTCTGTTTGTGATGGGTAACTACTACCAGAGTCGGTTTGGCGCTAATAACCTCTTTAACCATGAGCGTGACATATTCCGCAACTGGAAAATCTCTTTCGGTCCTGGCTATGGATACAACTGGTCTATAAATGGGGGGAAAGTGTGTATACACATGTCAGTGATTCCCATGATTTCCATTTGGAATCATTTGGTACACAAGTACTCTGACGACAATGGCACAAACACATCCGTCGCCACAGCCACAGACCCTCGCTGGAGCAATTATAATGCCCACTATTACGACGCTGTGGATAACGGTCGTAGTCGCTTTGTGTTCAACTACTACGGGCGTTTGGCCGTCAGCTACAGTTTTGACCGCTTCCTGCTCAATTTCCTTATGAATTATCGCCAGTATCTTTATAGAAACAATGCTGATACAGAGATAAACAACAGGGAGGCTGATGCACAAATCAACTTCGGATTCCGGTTCTGATTTGAGCGAAATACCATGTTTGTGGTATGCAAAT
>JAEETB010000099.1 GCA_016286575.1 Prevotella sp. | reverse complement strand
TCCCTGGGGCTGACGATCCCCGCGTGGTCGATTCCACGGGTCTTCTCAACCTCGACACCCTTCCCAAACGCCTTGTCATCATCGGCGCAGGTGTTATAGGCATGGAGTTCGCCAGCGTCTTCCATCGCTTCGGGTCAGAGGTAACGGTTATCGAATACCTGAAGGAATGTCTGCCCGCTCTCGACAGCGACATCGCCAAGCGCCTGCGCAAGCAGATGGAAAAGGAGGGTATCACGTTCCACATGCAATGTGGTGTCAAGCAAATTGCTGATGGCGAAGTCTTCTTCGAGGATAAGAAAGGGAATACCCAGAGCGTTCAGGCTGACATCATCCTGATGGCTACAGGTCGCAAACCGCGAACAGAAGGCCTGAATCTCGAAGCCCTCGGCCTCACCCTCGCTCCCAACGGCTCTATCCCCGTCGATCCCTCATCGTTCCTCGTTCCTCCTTCCTCGAAAATCTACGCCATTGGCGATGTGAATGGAAGGCAGATGCTGGCCCATACGGCAGAGATGCAGGCTGTCAGGGCTGTAAACAAGATTCTCGGCAAGACGGATGCGATAGATTTCGATATCATGCCTGCAGCCATATTCACAGAGCCAGAGGCCGCATGCGTAGGTCCTACCGAAGACCAGCTCAAGGAACAAGGTGTTGCCTATGACTGCAAGAAGTCTTTCTGGCGTGCTAATGGCAAGGCACTCGCTATGGGAGAGACAGAAGGCTTGCTGAAGCTGTTCGTCACCCCTCCTTCAGAGGGGCAGGAGGGAGGTCTTATCCTTGGTTGTCATGCTTATGGCGCCCATGCAGCCGATATTGTCCAAGAGGTCAGCGTACTGATGTGCAAGCATACCACGGTCAGCGAACTTGCCGATATGGTCCACATCCATCCCACGCTCTCTGAGATACTTAAAAACGCTGTAGAATAATCACTACAGCGTTTTCAGGATATCTTCCACCACCTTGGGGAAGTACTTCATTTCCAGCTGGTGTTCCTTCTCGGCGATGTCGTCAACGGTATCGTCGGGTGAGATAGCCACGCGGAACTGGGCGATGATCTCTCCTGCATCGCAGACGGGAGTCACCCAGTGGACCGTCATGCCAGTCTCCGGCTCTCCGGCAGCCTTGACAGCTTCGTGCACGTGATGCCCCCACATGCCCTTGCCACCGTATTTCGGCAAGAGGGCAGGGTGGATATTGATGATCTTGTGGGGATAGGCGTCGATGAGAAAGTCGGGTACGAGCGGCAGGAAGCCAGCCAGCACGATGAAGCCGATGTCGTATTTACTGAGTAGCGGCAGCATGATGTCAGGATCGTTGAGATCGGCTTTGGGCGTAACGGCCGTAGGCACGTCGAGGCGCTCAGCCCGTACCAATGCGTAGGCATCAGGCTTGTTGCTCACTACCAGGGCGGGCTTGATGTAAGCATGGTCAGCGAAATACTTGATGAGGTTTTCGCAGTTCGTGCCGCTTCCCGACACGAAGATGGCTATATTCATTTTATCCATTCTTTCTGTCATTTTGGCTGCAAAGATAGTGCATTCTTCTGAGATAACCAAACACTTTTTGCACATTTCCGACGATTTTGCTTAAAACTATCAGAAAACAATGATCCCCTGCACGAGTGGCAGGGGATCTGTTTGTTCTTATACGAGATGTTCGATAAGGTCGGCGCGGTCGCCGGGGAGCATGTCGATCACGGGGATCTCGACCATCGTGTAGCAGCCGGGCTGCAGTCGCATCGAGGCGCGGGCCACGTTGACAAGTACCTGGCCTGTGAGGGCGGGGTTGTTGATGCTCATGTTGAACTCGAGGCGCTGGTTCTGGGTCTTGCCGCTGACACCCTTGCGCACGAGGTTCACACCGTGACCCATGTCGCGCACGTCGTCGACGCTCTCTACCTGGAACACGTGGGTCTCGTCGCTGGCGAAGTAGGGGTCGGCCTTGATGTCCTTCGTCACGTCCTCAAGCTTTGCTCCCTCTTCGAGCTCCACATAGACCATGCGGCGGTGGATGCCCTCGCCGAGGGGAATGGTCATCGAGAGGGCGTTCTTCACACCTTTCTTACTGCGTACGCACACGCTGTGACCCATCGACATGCCTGGGCCGAAGTTGGTGTAGCTGAGTCCCTTCGGCGCGAGGCTCTGCATGAGCGTGCGGACGATGGAGTCGCTGCCCGGGTCCCATCCGGCTGCGATGACGCTGACGGTGTTGGTCTCCTGGTTGAGCTTCATCAGTCGCTCGCGGTAGCCGCGGATATTGGTGTGGATATCGAACGAGTCGACGGTATTGATGCCGAGTGGGAGTATCTGGTTGGCATACTCTTCGCACGAGCGGGTTGGGGTGGCGAGGATGGCCACGTCGACATCCTTCAGCTCGCGGATGTCCTTCACTACTTCATACTGTGCCAGTTCGGCGGGCTTGTTCTCTGCGCCGTTACGGCGCACGATGCCTGCTACTTCAAAGTCGGGTGCGGTCTCGAGAGCCTCGAGCGCATACTTTCCGATGTTGCCGTAACCTACGACGGCTGCTCTGATTTTTTTCATAATTGAATATCTTTTTTTGGTCGTTTTGTCCTGTTTCGGTTGCAAAAGTACATATTTCCGTCGAATTACCTAACGATTTGCCTGAAAAAATATCTAAAAACTTTCGTTTTGTGACAAATTGTTAGATATCGGGCTCGAAATGCAATAAAATGTCAGCTTCAGCGTTTTAAGGATGTATATATACAAACAAAATGAAACTATGATTGAATACATCAAGGGTGAGCTGACCGAACTGACCCCTGCCTTGGCAACCATCGAGGCGGCAGGTATCGGTTATGGGCTGAACATCACACTCAACACGTTCAGCGCCATTCAGGGAAAGAAAGAGGTGAAACTCTATGTGTATGAGGCTATTCGCGAGGATGCGCACGTTCTCTACGGCTTCGTGAACAAGAAGGAGCGCGAGACGTTCCTGCTGCTGATCACGGTGAGCGGGGTAGGTGCGAACACGGCGCGGATGATCCTTTCGTCGCTCAGCGTGAGTGAGCTCTGCAGCGCCATCTCAGCAGGCAACGCACGGCTTATCCAGAACGTGAAGGGCATCGGCAAGATGACGGCCCAGCGCATCATCGTTGACCTCAGGGAGAAGATCGTGTCGCTCGGTATTGCCGAGGAGATTCCTACGGGCGGACAGATAGCGGCGCCAGTGAACAACCAGGTGAAGGACGAGGCCGTCTCGGCTCTGACGATGCTGGGGTTTGCCCCTGCGCCTTCACAGAAGGTGGTGCTTGCCATCCTCCAGCAGCAGCCTGACGCTCCAGTGGAAGTGGTGGTGAAACTGGCGCTTAAACAGATTAAGTGATGTTTACAGTTTAGAGTTTACGGTTTAGAGTTTATAGTTCGTTGAGGCGGATTATCGGGATATTGATGGGCTTGCTGGTCGCGTGCGTGAGTGCGCAGGCACAGCAGGCAGACTCGCTGAGCGCGCGGTGGCGCATTCAGCCGACGGCTCCTGTGATCGTGGAGGATCTCGACTCGTCGGCACTCGACCTCCGGCGCCCCGACAATATCCGTCAGACGGTGGAATATGATGACTCCGCCAATGTCTATCTGATTGGCTCGAAGATGGGCGGCTCCTACCTGAATGCTCCGTTGCTGATGAGTCCGGAGGAGTACCAGAAATGGAGTGAGAAACGGCTGCTGCGCAACTTCTTCAGGCAGAAGAATGCCGAGAACGTGAAGAACGAGGGCAAGGACAAGTTCTCGTTTACCGACATGCATTTCGACCTGGGACCGGCTGAGAAGATCTTCGGTCCCGGCGGTGTGCGCATCAGGACTCAGGGAACGGCTGAGCTGAAGCTGGGTGCCAACATCAAGAGCATCGACAACCCCTCGCTGCCTATCCGTAACCGCAAGACGACCGCCTTCGACTTTGACGAGAAGATCAACCTGAACGTGAACGGCAAGGTGGGCGACAAGGTGAACATGAACCTGAACTACAACACCGATGCCACCTTCGACTTCGACACGCAGAACCTGAAGCTGAAATACGACGGCAAGGAGGATGAGATCTTCAAGCTCGTGGAGGCCGGTAACGTGACTTTCCCGTCGAACAACTCCCTGGTGAAGGGCGCCTCCAGCCTGTTCGGTATCCGCACGGACATGCAGTTCGGCAGGCTGAAGCTGCAGACGGTCCTCTCGCAGAAAAAATCGTCGACGAAGAGTGTCACTTCGAAGGGCGGCACCCACACGACAGCCTTCGAGATCGATGTGGCCGAGTATGAGGAGAACCGCCACTTCTTCCTGTCGCACTACTTCAGAGAGCGTTACGACAAGGCGATGTCGACGCTGCCTAACCTGACGACGGGTATCGAGATCACCCGAGTGGAAATCTGGGTGACGAACAAGACCGGTACCACCTCGAACACCCGCGGCATCATCGCCCTGACAGACCTCGGAGAGAACGCGAAGGTGAGCAACGATATATGGCAACTGACAGGCCAGTTGGTGCCTGGCAACGGTGCCAATAAGGAGTATGAGACCCTCGTGAACAACTACGCCGCTGCACGCGACATCGATCAGACGAGTACGGTGCTGGGAGGTATCGACAAGTTTGAGAACGGTGTGGACTACGAGAAGCTCTTCAGCGCCAGACTGCTGACATCGTCGGAGTACACCGTGAACAAGGCGCTGGGATATGTGTCGCTGAAGACGGGGCTTCAGACGGACCAGGTGCTCGCCGTGGCCTATGAGTTTACCTCGGGTGGCGTGACCTATCAAGTGGGCGAGTTTGCCAGCGACCTGACGGAGACATCGAAAGCCCTCTTCGTGAAGTCCCTGAAGAACACCTCGAACAATCCCACCCAAGGCAACTGGGATCTGATGATGAAGAACGTGTACTACCTCGCATCGTCGGTAGAGAAGACCAAGTTCCGTCTCGACATCAAGTTCCAGAGCGACACCGCAGGCGTGTATCTGACCTATATCCCCGATGCGCTGGTGAAGAACAAGACGCTGCTGAAGCTTTTGGGCTGTGACCGTCTCGACAATAACATGAAGCCCCATCCTAACGGCTACTTCGACTACGTGGAGGGTTACACTGTGAGCAACGGTCGTGTGTTCCTGCCAGCGGCAGAGCCCTTCGGCAGCTATCTGCGCGGGAAGCTGCTGGCGGCAGGTCTCGACAAGGCAGAGGCCGAGAAATACGTCTTCTCGGAGCTTTACGGCCAGACGAAGACCATCGCAAAGCAGACGGCAGAGAAAGACAAGTACATCCTCGTGGGAGAGTTCAGGGGCACTTCTGAGAACGTGATACCCCTTGGCGCCTATAACGTGCCCCCCGGATCGGTGGTGGTGACGGCTGGCGGCGTGACCCTCCAGGAGGGCAGCGACTACTCGGTGGATTACTCCGCCGGCGAGGTGACCATCCTGAACCAGAGCATTCGCGATGCCGGTACCGACGTGAAGGTGTCGCTCGAGTCGAACACGGATTACGGCATGCAGCGCAAGACGATGGTGGGTGTGAACTGGGAGTATGAGTTCTCAAAGAACTTCCAGCTGGGTGGCACGCTGATGCATCTGCACGAACAGGCTCTGACCTCGAAGGTGACGATGGGTACCGAGCCGCTGAGTAACACCATCTGGGGACTGAGCATGAACTGGAAGCAGGAGAGCCAGTGGCTCACGGCGATGCTCAATAAGATACCCTTCCTCCACGTGAAGGAGCCCTCGCACATCTCGTTTACGGGTGAGTTTGCCCAGCTTATCGCAGGTACTGCTGGTGGCACACAGGACAACGCCTCGTATATCGACGACTTCGAGAATACGAAGAACTATATCGACGTGAGCAATCCGAAGCAATGGGTTCTCTCGAGTGTGCCGACGACTTTTGTGGAATCGAGCGACAAGATGGGTGTGACGAGTGGCTACAACCGAGCCCTGTTGGCATGGTATAATGTCGACCCCATCTTCACCCGCAGAAGTTCGACGCTGACGCCCAGCCACATCAAGAGCGACTTGGATCAGTTGTCGAATCACTATGTGCGCGAGGTCTATGTCAAGGAACTCTATCCGAATCGTCAGCAGAGCACCTACAACGGAGCTACCTCGACGCTGCCCGTGCTCAACCTGGCTTATTACCCGCAGGAGCGAGGCCCCTACAACCTGACGCCCGACCTGAATGCCGACGGAACGCTGCAGCAGCCTGAGACAAAGTGGGGCGGCATGATGCGCAAGCTCGATACCAACGACTTCGAACAGGCGAACATCGAGTATATCGAGTTCTGGCTGCTCGACCCCTTTATCTACACCCGTGAGGATGGTACAGCCTCCGACTATGCTGGTGACCTCTACTTCAATCTCGGCGAGGTGAGCGAGGATATCCTGCGCGACGGCAAGAAATTCTATGAGAGCGGCATGCCCGTCGACGGTTCAGGTTCGTTTACCACCACCCAGTGGGGAAAGATTCCCGTACAGGCCAATCAGACCTATGCTTTCGCCACCACCAGCGGTTCGAGGAATCTGCAGGATGTGGGCTACAACGGTCTGACAGATGCCGAGGAACAGCAATTCGGTGCCTACAAGGACTGGCTCGACACCATGAGCGGAAAGATTACCAACGACAGTATCCGTCAGGCTTGGCGCCAGGATCCTGCAGGCGACGACTACCACTACTTCCGAGGTTCGGACTTCGACGAAGAGCGCAAGAGCATCCTCGACCGTTACAAGCGCATCAACAATCCTCAGGGTAACTCGCCTGACACGGACAACCAGAATGAGTCTTATGACACGAGCTATCAGTCGGGACCTGATCAGGAGGACATCAATCAGGACTTTACCCTCAACGAGTATGAGCGTTATTACCAGTATCGTGTGCGCATCTCGCCTGAGGTGCTCGACGCCTATCGTAACGGCGTGCCGCCAGCTGACTGTTTCATCACCGACATGCGCACCAGCAGCGTGAAGCTCCGCAATGGCGATACGACGAGCGTGAACTGGTATCAGTTCCGCATCCCCGTCACGGAGTATGAACACAAGGAGGGCAGCATCAATGACTTTACCAGTATCCGCTTCATGCGCATGTTCATGACCGGATTCCAGAAGCCCATCGTGCTGCGCTTCGGTGCCTTGAACCTCGTCCGAGGCGAATGGCGCATCTACAAGCAGAGTCTCAACACCTCGGCAGCGGAAGGTGGTGTGCTCGAGATCAGCGCCGTAAATATCGAAGAGAGTAACGACAAACAACCCGTGAACTACGTGTTGCCTCCAGGTATCAGTCGTGTCACCGACCCCTCTCAGCCACAGCTTGTGGAGAGCAACGAACAGTCGCTCGACATGGTGGTGAAAGACCTGCAGAAGGGTGAGTCGAAGGCCGTCTATCGCAACACGACCCTCGACCTCCGCCAGTATAAGCACATGCAGATGTTCGTGCACGCCAACCATTTGGTGCCCGATGTCACCAACCTGCAGGATCATCAGCTGGCAGTATTCATCCGCATGGGTAGCGATTACAAGAACAACTACTATGAGTACCTGATACCCTTGGAGCTGACCCCCGACCGCAGCGACTACAGCAAATACTCCACAGCCGACCGCCAGATGGTGTGGCCTTCGGCGAATATGCTTGACGTGGATCTCGATGTCTTCACCAAGCTGAAGAAAGCCCGTAACCTGGCTAAGTCGACGGGTGGCGCTTCGTTCAACCAAATCTATAGCGAATATGATGCCGATCGTCCGGCCAACAAGGTGAGTGTGCTGGGAAATCCGTCGTTAGGCGAGGTGAAGGTGATGATGATCGGTGTGCGTAATATCTCCGGCGACGTGAAGTCGGGTGAGGTATGGGTGAACGAGTTGCGACTCATGGACAGCAATAACGACGGCGGTTGGGCAGCAACGGGAACGATGAACGTGCAGCTCTCCGACTTCGGAACCGTCAACCTGCAGGGGCGTTACATCAGCGACGGCTTTGGAGGCCTGGAGGAGAACGTCATGCAGCGCAGCACCGACACTCAGAAGGAATATGCCATCACCACCTCGTTCGAGCTCGGCAAGTTCTTCCCCGACAAGGCAAAGGTCTCTGCACCCATCTACTACTCCGTGTCGAAGGAGGAGGTGCGCCCACGCTATAATCCCCTCGACTCGGATGTGCGTCTGAAGGATGCCCTCGAGGCAACGGCCAGCAAACGTGAGCGCGACAGTATCGAGAACATTGCCGTGACGAAGAGCACGACGACCAACTTCTCGCTCTCGAACCTCCGTTGGGGACTGAAGACCAAGCGTCATCCCATGCCCTATGATCCTGCCAACTTCTCGTTCTCTTACAGCCACTCCCATCGTAATACTTCGGGCAAAACCACCGTATATGAAAAGGATGACCAGTGGCGAGGGGCGCTGAACTACAGTTACTCACCCGTCTATAAGACCTGGGAGCCTTTCAAGAACCTGAAGGGTAAGTCGAAGTGGCTGAACTTCCCTAAAGCCATCGGTATCAATTACTTGCCTCAGAGCATCACGTTTAATACCGAGATGACCCGCAGCTACTACGAACTGCAGGAACGCGACCTTGAGAGTCTGGAGAACCAGAATCTGGAGCTGGTGTTCAATGAGCAGTTCCTCTGGAACCGCGACTTCGCCCTGCGCTGGGACTTCACGCGTAACCTCCACTTCAATTTCCAGTCGGGAACCCGTGCGCAGATCGAGGAACCCTATACCCCCGTAAACAAGGACCTCTATCCAGATCGGTATTCTGCGTGGAAGGACTCGGTGATGTACAGCATCCGACATCTGGGCACCCCGCTCGACTATAACCAGCAGGTCACAGCCAGCTACCAGCTGCCGCTGAACAAACTGCCCATCCTCGACTGGGTGAACGGCGACGCCTCGTATAATGCCCGCTATACCTGGACACGCGGTACGGAGCTCGATGACGGTACCAGTCTTGGAAACACCATTACAAGCAACCGTAATCTGAACATCAACGGTTCGCTGAACCTCGAGATGTTCTATAATCACTTCCCCTTCCTGAAGAAGGCCAACGAGCGCTTCAAGAAATCGGGTAGTACCAGCAGTTCGAGGAAAACCAGCAAGACGAGTAAGACCAGCCCGTCAGGTAAGACTGTCCCATCGGGTAAGACCGGTGACAGTAACCCTGAAGAGAAAATCCTTCCCAAGAACAAGAACGCCTACCAGCGCGAGATTACCCTGAAGCCTGATACGACTATTACCGTAGCCCACAACAAGGGATCGAAGAAGCTCACCGTCACAGCCCGCACGAAGGACGGTCAGCCCTATGCCGTCAGCTACAAGGTGGTCGATGAGAACAAGATCATTATCAAGAATCTTGATACGGTCCAGATCAAACTCAGTATCGTGGCGAAGCCCACCTCTGAGAACGAGTGGTGGTATAAGCCCGCCCAGACCATCGCCCGCCTGCTGATGTCCGTGCGCTCCGTCAATATCAGTTTCCGCCAGCAGTACTCGATGCTGTTGCCTGGTTTCATGCCCAACATCGGAGACGTGCTGGGACAGTCGCGTGGCAGTGGTGTCTTGTCGCCTGGACTGGACTTCGCCTTCGGTATGATTAACGACAGCTATATTGATAAGGCGATGGGTAACAACTGGCTGCTGAGGAGCGACAGTGTGGTGACGCCTGCCAGCATCACAACCAGCCGAGATGTCCAGATACGTGCTGTCGTGGAGCCTATCAACGACCTGAAGATCGACCTCAACGCCTCGCATACCGACAATCATGCCCGTAGTATTCAGTATATGTATGAAGGCCGGCCAACAACCCACAGCGGTTCCTTCAACATGACCACGATCTCGCTGAAGGGCGCACTTGCGGGGATGGGCAATGCCAATAACGGCTACCGCTCCGGCACCTTCGACCATTTCTGTGAGTTGCTGGCCGAATACCGCACCTCCTCGGGTGGCGATCCTTATACTGCCGGTGTGATGGTGCCAGCCTTCCTTTCAGCCTATACTTCCTCAGGCAAGTCGAAGGCCATCTTCCCCTCACTCCTGAGTATGCTGCCTAACTGGACGGTTCGCTATGGCGGTCTCTCAAAGCTGCCTTGGGTCAGCGACCATCTGAAGAGCCTGAATATCAATCACGGTTATAAGAGCGTCTATAGTGTGGGCAGCTATACCCTGCCAAGCATCCCCACCGTCAG
>JAEETB010000098.1 GCA_016286575.1 Prevotella sp. | reverse complement strand
TGATATTCGAGAATCCTTTAATGGCACTCTCGCCCTTTGTCGGGTTGGCTATGATAAGTTTGCCTGGGAAGTTTCCGTTCGTGGTGAATGTCAGATTTCCTTTGTTAGAGGTATCGCCGGTGTTGTTAAAGAAGATACGCTTGATCTTGTTTGCATCCTTTATGTATACCGTCAGTTCTGGCATACGGCTCTCAATGACAGTGGTCCTCGTCTGGTCGTTGTCCATAGTGAGCTTATTTTCGTCCTTATTATAAATATAGTACGGTTTGCTGGAGTCATCTTTATGTCCGAGTACGTCGTTCGCATTCTCCTCTGTCACCTGTGTATCATTCACCCAGAGCAGATAGCCCTCGCCCACGCTTTTCTCCACGGTGAGGGTATAGCTGGCCTCTGCGAACTCGTAGGTGTCGTTGCCTGCGAACGTGGCTTTGATGGTGGTCTCACCTTCGCCCACGATGGTGACTACGCCCTCTTCGCTGATGGTGGCGACCGTCTCCTTACTACTGCTGTAGGTCACAGCCAGGTTATTAGGATTACTCAGCGTGGGAGCTGTGAATGCCTGTCCCATGGTGGCTGTAGCAGTTTGTACTGAATATGCCAGAGTGGCTTTGTCCTTGCTGACTGTCAGTGTATAGCTGGCTTCTGCAGCCTCGTAAGTATCATTGCCTGCGAATGTAGCTTTGATGGTGGTCTCACCTTCGCCCACGATAGTGACTACACCCTCTTCGCTGATGGTGGCGACTGTCTCCTTGCTACTGCTATAGGTAACAGCCAGGTTATTAGGATTATTCAGTGTTGGAGCTGTGAATGCCTGACCCATGGTGGCTGTAGCAGTTTGTGTTGAATAAGCTAGAGTAGCTTTGTCCTTGCTGACAGTCAGAGTATAGCTGGCCTCTGTTGCTTCGTAGGTCTCGTTGCCTGCGAATGTGGCCTTGATGGTAGTCTCGCCCTCTCCTACGATGGTGACTACACCCTCTGCGCTGATAGTGGCGACTGTCTCCTTGCTACTGCTGTAGGTAACAGCCAGGCTATTAGGATTATTCAGCGTTGGAGCCGTGAATGCCTGTCCCATGGTGGCTGTTGCTGTTTGTACTGAATATGCCAGAGTGGCTTTGTCCTTGCTGACAGTCAGAGTATAGCTGGCCTCTGTTGCTTCGTAGGTCTCGTTGCCTGCGAATGTGGCCTTGATGGTAGTCTCGCCCTCTCCTACGATGGTGACTACGCCCTCTTCACTGATGGTAGCGACCGTCTCCTTGCTACTGCTGTAGGTTACAGCCAGGTTATTAGGATTACTCAGTGTGGGAGCTGTGAATGCCTGTCCCATGGTGGCTGTTGCTGTTTGTACTGAATATGCCAGAGTGGCTTTGTCCTTGCTGACAGTCAGAGTATAGCTGGCCTCTGCGGGCTCGTAGGTGTCGTTGCCCGCGAATGTAGCTTTGATGGTGGTCTCACCTTCGCCCACGATGGTGACTACACCCTCTGCGCTGATAGTGGCGACTGTCTCCTTGCTACTGCTGTAGGTCACAGCCAGGTTATTAGGATTATTCAGTGTGGGAGCTGTGAATGCCTGGCCCATGGTGGCTGTTGCTGTTTGTACTGAATATGCCAGAGTGGCTTTGTCCTTGCTGACTGTCAGTGTATAGCTGGCTTCTGCAGCCTCGTAAGTATCATTGCCTGCGAATGTAGCTTTGATGGTGGTCTCACCTTCGCCCACGATGGTGACTACGCCCTCTTCGCTGATGGTAGCGACCGTCTCCTTGCTACTGCTGTAGGTAACAGCCAGGCTATTAGGATTATTCAGTGTGGGAGCTGTGAATGCCTGGCCCATGGTGGCTGTAGCAGTTTGTGTTGAATAAGCTAGAGTAGCTTTGTCCTTGCTGACAGTCAGCGTATAGCTGGCCTCTGCTGCTTCGTAGGTGTCGTTGCCTGCGAATGTGGCTTTGATGGTGGTCTCACCTTCGCCCACGATGGTGACTACGCCCTCTTCGCTGATGGTGGCTACCGTCTCCTTGCTACTGCTGTAGGTTAGAGCCAAGCTATTAGGATTATTCAGCGTTGGAGCAGTGAATGCCTGGCCCATGGTGGCTGTTGCTGTTTGTACTGAATATGCCAGAGTGGCTTTGTCCTTGCTGACAGTCAGAGTATAGCTGGCCTCTGCTGCTTCGTAGGTCTCGTTGCCCGCGAATGTGGCTTTGATCACGGTCTCACCTTCGCCTACGAGGGTAACTACACCCTCTTCGCTGATGGTGGCGACCGTCTCCTTGCTACTGCTGTAGGTCACAGCCAGGTTATTAGGATTATTCAGCGTAGGAGCAGTGAATGCCTGTCCCATGGTAGCTGTCGCAGTCTCTTTTGAGAATGCCAGCGTGGGTGTTGCCTTATTAATTGTCAGGCTGTACGATGCTTGGGTACTGGTAGGATCAGCTTCATAGTTCGACCCTTCCTTGTTTGTATAGTTTTCTTTAGCAGCGGCAGTAACCACCACTGTTCCCGGTTTCAGGATAGTGAGTTTTCCTGTCGAGGGATTAATCGTAGCCACGCTTTCGTCATTAACGGAATATGTCACTTCGATTACACCTGCAGGATCCAGTTTCAGTACAGGCTCCGTAAAGGTTGTTCCGAAGGTGGTTTCTAATTCCTTCGCCTCGCTACCATCGGCTTTTTCGAACCAGATGGCTACGCTTGCCTGTTTAATGACGAAGTTGCCAGATTTCTCACCCTTATACATGCCTATACCTGTGATGGTAACTACTCCCTGGCCTGCATTCGTGTTATTTGAATAAGCTACGGTGTAGTCTTTATCAGCCGTCAAAGCCTCGCTATTGAATGTCACAGAGATCTCGGGTTCGATAGCTTCGCCGCCTTTGTATTCAAATTCATTCTCAGTCAGTATGATCTGTGCGTCTGAAATATCCTTCCTGCTGAGGAAGTTTGCCTTCACCTCATATCGGTAGTTCGCATCCGAGGCATCGAAGGTGTATGTAGTCACACCGCTGGGATCGGCGTTGGCATTTGTTGCCGTAATCTCCACAGGCACGTCAACTCCACCAGGCGTACGCGTCTGTGCATTGTCACCAGAGACAAGCTTGGTGACGGTGATCTGATCCTTCGTGATATAATAGCCATCCACAGGTGTTACGGTCAGTGTGGCCGTCGTTCCGCTGACGCTACCCACTACTGTTCCAGCGACACCCTCATTGCAGTCTACTCCGTCATTCTGATAGGAGATGACGAACTTCTCATCCGTTCCCTGAGCCACTGCGCTTGTTGTCAGCAGCAGGGCTGCCATTGCTATGATTGATTTAATATAGAGTTTCATACGTGTGTACCTTATTTATTATTAATAACCACCTTAAACTTCGTTTGAGCTCGCTCACGTTCGATAAAGCATGAGCGAGCTCAGCTTTATTCTCACTTAATCGCGACCTTTTTACCATTCTTAATGTAGATACCAGTCTTGGTAGGCTTCTCGATGCGATGACCTCCCATGTCGTACCAGTTGTCAATCGTCGATGGTTCATCGTTAATCGACTTAATGGCTGTTGAGCCGTCACTGCCGCCACCGATGATGCCAAAGGCACGGGTGCCTGCAGCTACATTGTTTGGCAACAGCAGATAGCAACGTTTTGCAGGAATCGTACCCGTGGTAGACTTTACGAACTCGCCCTTATAGAGTACATAGACGGTACCGCCACTGATGCTGGCTACGTTCAAATCCACAGCCGTACCCTTTAGAGGTAGCTCGCTGGCATCAGGAATCACCTCGAGAGGATTCTCGGTGCTCGTGGTTTGTTCTACGAAGACTGCCACACCCTTCTTGATATATCTGATGCGCTGGGTAACAACATTATTGCCGTTGACTCCCGTGATGATGTAGGCTACAACACCTTCTGGCACTTCCAGATCCTCCGTCTCGCTATAGTAGGTTGCTTGGGACTGATTCTCGCTCAGTCCAAGCTCATCTGTCGTCACGGTGCGGTTCTTGATCTTCCAAACTTTTTCTGCGCTGCCAGTGAAGTTGTTCTTGATAGGGTTGCCACTGCTGTCCATCGTCTTTGCTGTAACGGTGAGCTTATAGTCACCAGCCTCTTTCTCAGTATTACCACTGACTTCGTAGCAGTCAATAGGGACCTCAATATTGCCAGCCATCACGTTTGTGACATTCACCGTCTGCTGTTCACCATTATAGGTCAGCTCTTCCTTGTCCAGTGTGATGACTGCATCTGCGATGTCGAGCTGTGCGATGGTGAAAGCCTTCTCTGCAGATCCTCCGAGGTAATTGCCTGTTTCTGCAACCGTAGCCTTCACCATATAGGTTCCTGCGTCTGTGGTCGTTGTGAGGGTAGACCATGCGCTATACGTCTCTGCTCCTGCAGCCTTGTATTGCCAGGTGATGTCACCCTCGCCCAAGTTTCCTTCCAGCGAAGGTTCATTCGGTGTATCTCCGTATGCCCAGCCCTCCAGGTTGATGGTCAGATTCAGCTGCGCTCTATCGATAGTAAAGTCTACTGACTTGCTACCTTTGTAATTGCCTTCGCCTGTAATGAAAATCTTATAGTCACCAGCATCTTTCATCTCATCGACATCGGCACCCGCCTGCTGGTACTTCACGCTGTAGTCTGTATTAGCTGTCAGCGAAGTCTCTGCGGTCTCTGTAGCCTTGACGCTAAACGTTGGGGTAATGGGAGAGCCTGTGTAAGCCGTTGGCGTCGTAAGTCCCGTTACTACGTAGTCTGAAAGGTCTGCCTGTTCGATAGTAAATGTGGCAACACCAGTACCGCTGTAGTTGCCCTTCAGTGATACGGTAACGGTGGGTGCATTCTCTGTGGCTGTAGCCAAGGCTGCATTCACGTTATTCGTATATACGGCGTCTTCATATTCTATCGGATCTGTGACGTCTGAAATCGTTACACTTGAAACTCCAGGCGTATGAGCCGTTCCATCGAATGTGTATGACGTCGTGGCGAGCGTCACCGTGATGTCTGCCGTAGCAATTTCCTTTGGTGTAATTGTAATTTCTTTGGTGATCTCTCCAGTGTAGTTGCCTTCACCATAAATGGTAAGGGTATAGGTGCCTGCGGTAGCAGGACCATCAACAGCTTTTCCATCTTGAGAATAAGAGTATCCGTAGGCTTCAGATGTCAGAGTGGTTTCACCATCCTTTACTGTAATCTCTGGATATTGAATATCTCCATTGTAAGTAAAGCTGGATGCTGATAATGTAACCGATATCGATTCATCCGATATACTCTTCTGTACGATGTTGAAATGGGCAAACTGGGTTGTTCCAGCTGTGAAGTAATTGCTTTCACCTGTGGCTGTGATGGTGACAGTAGGGGCATTTGCTGATGTAGATGTAGCCACATTGATATTGTTGCTATAGCCGATGCTAAAGCCATAATCGCTGGCTGATAAAGTGTTGCCATTCAATTTTACCGTAATCTCTGGCTTAATTTCAGAGCCTGTATAGGTCTGGTCTGCGATATTCTCAATCTTTACGATGCTGAGATCAGCCTTTGTAATGGCAAAGTTTGCATACGTGCTGCCGCCGTAGCTGTCTCCTGTTCCAGTAATAACAATCCTGTAGGAACCAACTTCTACCATTTCGGGAACATCGGTATAGTTTATTGAAGGGCCAGAACCTTCATCACCAGCTACAACTTCTACAGACTGGTAGCTGACGGTATAGTCAGAATTAAGTGTCAGCGAAGTCTCTGCGTCTGCCGAAGCCTTGACGCTAAACGCTGGTTCAATAGCAGCGCCAGTGTAGGTTGCCGATGTAGCAAGGCCTTGGACTGTATACTCAGAAATATCTGTTTTAACTGTGAATTCCTGAGTAGTCTTTTCACTTTCATAATTTGTTCCAGATTTTGCAGCACTTACCCATGCAGTTAGAGTTCCCGTTTGTGCTGCAACGCCTCCTTCAGGATATTCCGTACCAGTAACAGGATTCTCATCCCAGCTATAGTAGATGGTATTTGTAATTCCTGCCGTTGCTGAACTTGTTGCGTATGCCTCGTCTATTGAAATCGCAATCTTGTCTGTATTAAGATAGGTCTTGGTATTATCGAATGCAATGGTAGGAGTAGGAGGAATAATATTGAAAGTCGTCGTCGTGCTTCCTGTAAATTTCTCGCTTCCCTCTTTTGCGGTAAGCGTAATAGTAACCTGACCTACATTTGTGTTGTCTGGTGTGTAACCTATAACATAGTCATCAGTAGTGACACTTGTTCCGTCGGGAGTGGTCACGGTCAGCTCTGGCTCAATGGCGGTGCCTGTATAGACCTGGTCTCCAATCTCAGTGAGAGTCACATTCGCGAGGCTGCCTTTTTCAATATTCAACTGATAGTGCTTGTCTAGTTCCTTATAGTTGTCATTTTCTGCGGCTATAGCATAAACGTAAACGGTACCAGCTTTAAGAATGGTGACATTTCCTTCATCGTCTATTGTCGCTACATCAGACTCTGCACCTGTTTCGCTATTTTCTGCCTTGCAACTAAAGGTGATAGGCAGATTATGTGGATTCTTCAGTCGTGGAGAATCGTATGCCGTTCCATAAGTGGCCACTTCTACTGCCTGCACAGGATCTTCTTGATCACCCTTGATATGATAGAAATAAAGTCCAGCAATGCCCTTCTCAATGGTATAAGAAACATCTTTGGTACCTGTGTAATCACCCTTACCTTCGATAGAGACGGTATATGTACCTACATCAATTGGTGATGTGACAGCCTCGCCGCCTTTGGTATAGCCAGTGATGGTGAAGTCGGTATCCTTGGTGAGCGATGTCACATCGGTGATTCCCTCTACTGCGATGGTAGTGGGTTCAAGAGCTTCTCCTGTACAAGTGGCATTAGCAATTGTAGCCGTGATACCTTCTGCTGCAAGGTCGATGGCGAACTTGGCCGTAACGTCCACTTGGGCATCGGGCATATCGAAAGAGTATTGATCAGTAATTTCTGTGGAATTAGTGATTGTCACTTCTGTACTGGCGTTGACAGCTTTTAACCATAAGAGAACGTAATGCTCTTCTGCGTTTGGCGTGGCATTGATTATAGCCTTCTGACCAGGAGCAACAAGGATACTTCCGTCGTTTTCAATATAATAGGTACCTTCTTTTCCTGTGACAGCTCCTGCAGAAGACTCCGCTGGTAATACCACTGGTTTTGTATAAAGAACAGCACCGTTATCCTCAAAAATATCGGGAGCGTCTTCATATTGTAGTTTTTCCTCATTAAAGATGCCTCCTACAGCACGCTGGGTATAGCCAGACTTCTCTACAGGATCGTTATTCCCAATCTTTGTTTGGGTTTCAACTGTAAAATAGTATTTATTGTTCGTCAATGAGCCTTCTGCTCTATATGCTACTATTGCTCCTGCGAGATTTGCATTATTACTATTGTTAATACTGTTGACAGTAGTTGTACCTTCAACTGAATTCCCAGAAATAGTTGCTTCACTATATCCCACGATACCTCCTGAGTAACTATTTTGACCATTACCAGTACTATTGATTGAAACATCAGTAACTGTACATCCGTTGATATTAGAGTCACTATAAGCGTAAGCAACAATGCCTCCGGCATATACATAACCATCTCCAGAATTTGTGATGGAAGATGTTATTGTACCACCATTGACGGTGCAATCTTTAACAATACCATTGTAGACCATTCCTGTAATACCACCAGAATAAGTGCTTTGTGAATTGCCACTGCTTATAGTACAAGAGGTAACAGTACAATTCTCGATTGTTCCGTAGTGCAAATAACCGGCAATTGCACCATTTTGGTCTCCATTTCCGAATTGACAACCGTTGAGGGTAAGGTTCTTTACGGTTCCCCTAGTGATTGCGTCATTATTATTGGTATCGATACTACCAATCTCTCCAAAGAGACCTGATACGCCATCTGGATTTGTATTACTGAATGTCAATCCAGTAATGGAATTGCCGTCTCCATTAAAGGTTCCGATGAAGCTCTTGGTATTATTACCTATTGGTTCAAAGCCAGTCAGATTTGTGCAGTCAATGTTTCCACCGAGTTTGATGTATTCAGTGCTCAGTATGCCATCATTGACGTATTTGGCGAAGTTTTTCAGGTCGTCAGCAGTTCCTATAATGAATGGATTGGCAGAAGTTCCACTACCTCCGCTTAAGATAGTAGAAGTAATGGTAGTTTTATATGTGTTTGGCTGATCCCCACCCAAAATCGTTTCATCTATTTTATACAGCCCTGTGTTAACAACACTACCGAAACCGGCAATAGTCTGCTCACCTACTGCCTCCAACTGCATAGAACAGGGTTCCGTTCCGCCATTCGTAAAGGTCAGCGTCGGAGTTCCAGTACCATCATAAAGAATCGCGCTACAATTTCCACCGCCCTTTACAACATTGTTTGTACCGTTCAAGCTGATAACAAGATTGGCTGTTCCGGTATATTTAATACCTGCACGCTCTGTAGTGGGTATAATCGTTGCATCAGTCAGTGTCAGCGTTGCCGGAGTCGTATCGCCTGCCGGGGTGAAAGTCACAGTACCAGTAATACCTGTACCAGTGATACCAGTTGTTGCATTTTGATCAGTTACTTGTACTCCCGCCACAGTAATATCATAAGTTGTAGTGAAATCTGCTATACTTACATTCGTAAAAGAATTCCACTGTTCAGAAGTTGGATTATCTACACCCGACGGACTCACGAGCTGCAATGGGGGTGTAATAGTAACAGAAGAGAAACCTTTGACTGAGCCTGTGAAGTCTACTTTATTTCCACTTAAACTTGATTCATCCTTTTTGAAAATAATCGTACCCGGAGTATCACCTTCGAAAGTAATATTACTTACACCATTGGAGCCTGAGACTTCAACTATAAATTCCGGTAATCCAGATTTAATCCCATCGCCATACCCATAGCCAGCTAAGTGCAACGTATGCGTACTGGGGATATACTTAGTTCCACCTGAAACAGGACTCAAATTACTAGAGCTCAACCTTGCTCCCCCTATCCACACGTCATAATACGCTATATAATCAATCTTTACATACTTATATGTGGCATTGGGAATACCTGATTCTATCTTCGACCAACCTGTCTGTCCTTCTGTTGTGAATGAATTTGTAACGTTATAACCTGATGTTAAATCTGAGAACTGATAAATACCTTCCACACTTAATGAGCCGTATTCTTCAACTACATCCGATGTAGTAAAGGTTAGGTTACCCGTAGTTGTTCCTGTTGTAAATCTAATTCCGTTAATGTTATCAGAATTCGGGGTCAGCGTATTATATCCTATCAGTTGAATAGTCAAATTTGCAATAGAACTTTCAATAGGGCATAATCCTGGAATAGCCGACATATCAATCGTTGCACCGTTCAAAGTCAGCGTAGCAGGATTATCACCTGATGCCGGTGTGAATGACACTGTTGCTGTTCCAACGTCATTAAGCACATTTGCAGCATTTTCATCAGTTACCTGTACACCAGCAACAGTAATAGGATAATTCTCTCCCCATGCCGTGCTGGGCAGGAGCAGCATTGTTAGAAGAACCAAAAGGACTTTGGTGAAGATCGAGGGATGGGCGGACGTGTGTCCTGTTCCCACTGACTCGCACAATGGGGACTGTCCCCGCAGTGCGCTCGTTGGTCGATGGTTGAGTAATTCTTTTCTCATAATGGTTATTGTTTTTTTTGTTATTAATTCTACTTCAAAGGCTCTAATGAGCCTATTTGGGTGCAAAGGTACAAAATATTTTTGAAAAACAAGTGTATTTAATACAAAATAATGTTATTATTTTGGTTTTTTGCGACATTGCGACAATTTGGTTTTTCCTTGATTTGGCGACAGGCGACAAAGCGACAAAAAGCGAAATCAAATGTTCAAATGTTCAAATGTTCAAAATGATTTTTCAAAAGGACGATACGACACGAAGGAACAATCAGATTACCATTTAGCGACAAAATACTCTTATTAATAATTATATATATTATATATTATATTATAATATAATATATAATATATATAATTTAATATAAGATAAATGGTTAAATAATTGTATGTTCGTGTCGTATTTTGAACATTTGAACATTTGAACATCGAACAGCAAATTGCCTTTCCCTGAATAGTGTTGACTCTGTTAGAGCGGTTGTTTAATGACTTTTTGTTAATAACTGTTTATTGTACTGACTTTGTTGACTTCTTTATCTGAGTTGTTTGTCTCGTTTCCTGACTATG
>JAEETB010000097.1 GCA_016286575.1 Prevotella sp. | reverse complement strand
GCATTCATTGTAAACTGATCTACCGCTTCTGTGACGGTGTCTACAATCTCCTTGGGTTTCAACTGCCGCTTCACGCAATCTTCCAGTACCTTTTGTGTACGTTCAGGACCAAGTTGCTCTCTTGTCCCGTTATTCGCCTCAGTCAGTCCGTCGGTATAGAGGAAGATGGTGCTGCCAGGAGTCATCGTCACCTCTTGCAGGGTGTATTCGATATCCTCCATCGGGCCGATGGGCTGGTTTGAATCACAATCGAGCATCATCACCTTATCACCACCTAATATAAAAGGTGGATTGTGACCGGCATTACAATATTGCAGAAGACCTGTCTTCAGGTCGAGCACACCGTAAAAGAGGGTGAAGAACGTGCAAGACACATTATCCTTGCTGGCGACATCGTTGAGAGACTGTATGATGCGGGCAGGATTGCTTTCGCCACGCGTAAAACTCCATATCAACGAGTGGGCATAGGCCATGAACATGGCGGCGGGGGCACCCTTGCCACAGACATCTCCGATACAGAAATAGAGTTTCCCGTCGATGACACCGTAGTCGAACAGGTCACCGCCCATCTCACGGGCAGGCACCAGTGTTCCGTAGATCTCCAAGTCGTCGAGGATCTTGTGACCAAGTGGCATCATACTCTGCTGTATCTGACTGGCCAGACGCAACTCGGAAGTGATGCGATTCTTTTCAGCATTTGACTTACGGAGTTGCTCCAACTTTCGGGAGGTACGGTAATGGCTATAGCCAAGGATCAGCAGACCCGAGCCTGCTATCACATTAAAAATCTTACTCAGATATGACATAGTTATTCTTTTTTAATTATTTACCTTTTTGTTTTTTTACATTTTTCCTCACCGTCAGGATATTCTCTTCCCCTGTACGTTCGTAAGTGACGGTATCCATATACTTGGTAACCATGAAGATGCCAAGTCCACCGATCTTACGGTCTTCCAACGGAATCGTGAAATCCGGCTCTTCCTTTTCAAGCGGGTTAAACGGTATGCCCCCATCGTGGAAACGCAGTGTAATGCTCTTTTCATCGCGTATGATCTCCACATCGAGGTAGTCGGAATTGGCATAGTCAACGATATTCAGCACGAGCTCTTCGACCACCACGCTGAGTTTTCCCCAAACGTCATCCGCCGAGGCCACCTCTTCATTCTTGAGGATGGTGGCGAGAATGTCAAGCGACTTGCCCTGGATAGGTTGAAAATGCAATCGGGTCATAACTTCACCTCAAAACATATCTTCGTTAATCATAGTCTTGTCCCATTTTCATGGAGTAGCACACCACATCGTTGTTGGCGGCAAATTCATCGAGTGACTCCTTGCTGCGAACCACTCTCTTACTCTCAACCTTCAGGAACTTGATGGAGGAGGCAAGGCCGATCATCTTGAGTGTATTATAGATCTCCTTGGCACAATTCACAAACACGATTTCCGGTTTGTTGCCCAGCCTTTGTTTGGCAAAGTAAACCACCCTCAGACCACTACTGGAAAGTGACAACAACTCGGAGGCATCGAAAACGACTTTCTCAATCGCTTCGCCCATAAACTTAGCGAGCTCATCCTGCAACGTTGGAGCGTTGGTGGTATTAAGACTACTGCCAAGCTCAATCAGCAGTGCCGTACCATTCAATGTTACTTTAAAATCATTATTCATATTGTAACGTATTTAATGTATTAACTGAACAGCGCTTCGATCTCAGCGTCATGCGAGATTTCCATCTCATCGTCATCCGCATCAGGTTCATCATACCGATCATTCTCTCCTTCAAAATAGCGCTGGTAGCCTTCCTCGATCTCGTTGAGCTTGAGTTGGAGCAACTTGTCGCACATTTCCTTCGCCTTATTAAAGATGTTCTCGAAGCCCTGCCTGGCCTCGTCAATTTCTGCAGGAGACATCTTGGTGTAGGGCTCCATGAGTCTTACCTGTAGTTCGGCATAAGTGGCATCCAGGTTTAACTGACATTCCTTGTGGAAGGTCTTGGTAAGGTCGTTGAGCAGATCGCGACGTTCCTTGTTGACCTCTGGCATCGTATAGAAGGCATGGTGTTTGTCCTCGCCTCCCTCTGTCTCGGCCTTGTCGGTCTTCAGTTCCATCTTGAACTCTGGATGCACGTCGAAGATGCCGTCGATGACCTGCTGCAGATTGTTCTGGTTCTTGGGATAGACATCGATGGAGAAATCGTCGACCTTTATGATGTCAGCCACCTCTTCCAGATTGTATTCTGCGTTGGCCAATATGACCGTAACGGGCATCAGTGCGGTAGGTTCAACCTTGACGCAGAGGTTGGACATCCGGTAGTTGAACAGCATGTTATAGCCATTCAGTTTCTTCTGAAACTCTGAAATCTCAAATGCAATATAATTATTCATAACTTTTCACTTTTAACTTCTTCACTTTTCATTCTTTTGGCGCGTCCTCCGTTTTTAGCTTAGGACTCAGGCTGCCACCGCCGCCGCCAGCGCCGACAGCCATGCCGTCGCTGATGTTTGGCGACTTGAAGGCACTCTTCGCCTCGATGCTGTCGCCAGTGATCTTCGGTGCCTTCAGCTCGTCCTTCACCTCGGTCTTGCCGTTGATGGTGGTCTCGCCGTAGATCTCCGTCTTGCTGCCGCCCACGGCCGTATTGCCGCCTTCGAGCTGTACCAGGGCCTTGCCCTCGTCTTGCTGGATCTCCAACGTCTTGTCGGCAAAGGCGCCGATCTCCTCGGACATCACCTGTACCTTCTTCGACTTCACGTCCTTCGACTTCGCGCCCATGTACATCTTCTCGGATACGATGGTCACCGTACTGCCTTCGGCGAGCTTGTCGTCGGTGCGCTTCTCCTTCTCCACGTCCATCGACTTGACGCTGACGGCCTTGGCATTGATGCTGACGCTGCCGGTGGCCTTACCCTCGGTATCGGTGGCGGAGATATCTGTCTTTTCTGCACGGATAGAGACCTTACCTTCGGCGGTGAGGGCTTTCTCCTTGGCCTCGCCGTTCTCGATGTCGGTGTCGACACTCTCCACGGTGAGAGTCTTCGAGCGTACGATGATGTCGCCCTCGGAGGTGTAGTTGACCTTCGTGAGCTTGCCTTCATCGTCGACCTCAACATTGGCGGAGGCTTCGGTACTAACCTCGATGGTCTTGGCGCGCAGTTTGATCTTACTGTCGTCAGTAAGCTGCTTCTCCTTGTATTTCTTGTCGGCCACCTCGTAGTCGATGCTCTCGAAGGTGATGTTCTTCGACTTCAGCGTGAAGTCGCCCTCTGCCGTATAGGTGGCTTTCTCAAGTTCGCCCTTGTCGTCGAACTTCGTATCGGCAGCACCTGCTGTGGCCATTTCTATGTTCTTTGCCTGGATCTTCACCTTGCCCTCCTTATTCAGGGCCCCTTCTTTATCGAGTGAAGTGATGCCAATAGTGTTGGCAGCCATCGCGATGCCGGAACTTTCGTTGTCGCGCAGATTATTCTCGCCGTCGGCACTCGTCAGGCGGATATTCTCACCCGTGATGTTCACGCTGGCTCCCGTCGGATTCTTCGTGAAGTCTTCGCCCTTCTTGATCTTAGACTTCTCGTCCTTGAAACACTTGAGCCGTCGATTGGCTTCTGCCAGAAGAGACAACACCTCAGCGTAGGCGTATGTCTCCTCGGTAATCGACATGGAGAGGGCCTCGATCTCTTCGGCCACGTCCCTGATGTTGTCATAGTTCGTGCGGACGTCGGAATAGTCGTTCGACAGTTTGTCTCTCTTCTCCAACAGCTCTTCCATTTCTTTCTTCAGGTTCGTGAACGATTCTTTGTAGGCACTGGCCTGTTCCTTCAGATAGTCTTTCTGTTTCTCGGTGGCGCTGATGAGGTCCGACAGGCGTTCCTCACGGCTCTCTGCCGTCATGGCGGCATGCACGTCGATGGTTTTGTCGGCATGGATGCGCACACCGCTACCGCCCGTGGGGACGGCGGGGGCAGAGAAGGTCCCTTCCACATCGTCGCTCTGGATGATGATGTTGCGGGCCTGGCTCATCACCTCGGACACGGATCCCACTACATGCTCACGACCATCGGTGCCCGGGTCTTCGGCAATCTCACGGATGCTAGGTGCACGGAGGTTCAGACATCCACCCTCACCGGCTCCCTCAACACCTACCTGGGTACCACGGACAATCACCTTCGAGCCTCCAGCAAAGAGGGTACCACTACGGTCCACATTGCCTATGATGATCTCCGGTGCCGACAGTACCAGTCGCTGGGTATCTCGCACATAACGGCCTTTCTGCAGTTCTGCCACCATGTCAAGCTTCATCTGCTGCATCTCCGCCTTGCATTTCCTGATCTCCGCAAGGTCTTTCTCTACGCTGCTCTCAAATGTCGAGAGCTTTTCTTCCCAATCCTTAAATATATAGTCCATATCTCTAACTTCTAACCTCTATTTAATTGCCATGAGTTCCTTCTTCAAATGATCGAGCGTGCCGATGTTTGAACTGCTCTCCTCGTGGAGACCCTCGCCCTGGAAGTTCAGGGTCTTGTTCTCTTGGTCGGAGAAGAGTATCTGACCATCAGCCTTATCGTTCCAGATGTCACGGTCAAAGGGTACAAAGTTGCTCTTGATCTTTTTCCACACCATTCCCAAGGTGTTGTCCCATATCGTGCGCCCGTAGCGGCTTTTCTGGAGTCGCTTGTCTCTGTCGAGGTTGACCACCATACGGTTCCAATAGTATTCCTGTCGCAGTGACTGAGTCGACATCACATAATCCATCTTGAGGTTGCACTCGAAGTACTTGTTTTGAACATTCTGCGGGGAATGAGCCACCTCGTTAATAAAAGCCAGCAGCAGTTTGCGCTTGTGGAGTTTTTTGTTTTGCATCGCAAACTTGTCTGCTTTGGGGTTAGGATCCAAATCGTTGAAAAGCTGATCTTGATTACCATCGTTATATACCGCTTTCCAGCTTTTTGCCCATAAGATCTTTTCATCCATGTCAATAAGCGCAACTGAGAAGTTTTTATCCATCCACTGAAATTTGCCTAATGGAAGATCTGAGCCGTCATTTAAGAAACGATCGAAATTCTCCATATGTTGGTACATCTTGAAAGCACTCTCGCCAAAGGCCCTTGCAGAATTCTTGATGTAATCGAACTTCAGGATGGGGCTGGTTGTAATCTGATCGTGCTTCGTTCCTTCTCTGTACAGAATACCAGTCTCAACAAAATGACTCTCAAAGGTGTCCAGGGTAATCTTCTGATCGTCCCACTCATTGGCTTTTGATGCTATCTCAGCCAAGTTAGGTTGCTTCTCATCCTTCAACACCCATCCGGCCTTTTCAAGGTACTCGGTCTTCTTCTTGTAGCCGTCTATCCACAACGTCTCATAGGTATCGTAGAAGAGATCAACCTTCTCACTGATAAACTTCACACAGGTGAGCAGTGCCTTGTAGAATTCCTCCTGCGACTCTTTCTTTTCTTCCACCGCCTTGGCATAGCGGTCACGGCAGATGGTGGCATTGCCTTTGCCGGCCTCCAGCATCAGATAGCGCTTCGACTTGAGCTTCAGCGTACCGTCGACAGGGCGCACAAATATCTCCACGACGTGACGCATGTACGACAGGTCGAAGACGGAACGGAATAGATATTTTGTGATTTCTCCAGGAACGATCTCACCCCAAATGTCAGTCATAATCTTGCCAAAACTGTTCAGGCCGCCCTCCGGGTCACCGAGACTCGGGTCTTCTATATTCATTCCCGAGGTAATGTTGACCTTGTTGCCTGCCTCTAGGTTGATGTTCTTGCCCCTGATGGTGACATCGCCGTTGGGGGCATTGATGGTGATGCCCGAGAAAGCATTGATGGCCACTGTACCGTAAGGTGAATTGATTTCGATAGAGCGCTTGTGGCTTTTCATATCAATCTCGTATATCCCGTAACGGTCACCGATATGGATACCACCTGCCAGATCCTTGCATTTTTCCGCATTGTACTGATACCCCACGATCGTTCCCCACAGTCCTATACCCGGCGATACCAGATTGGTCAAGAAGTTTGCGCCGTAATCAGGATCCTGAAAGGTGATATGGTGGCCGTTTGGCGACATCATCGCTATGGATACATCCTTACCTTGCAACTCAACGCCACGTTGGCGATACATCTTTTCGTCGGGGGTGAGGTTGTTTTTGGAGAATACACTGCCCATCACGTATGGCCGCTCCACATTGTCGTTCTCAAAGTTCACCAGCACCTCGTCGCCTACGCGGGGGCGGAAGAATGTGCCGCCACCCGGTGTGGCCATCGGCGAGACAACGCGCACCCAGGGCGTCGCCATGGCTTTCACATCCTTATCGATATGTTCCACTAGTTTTTCGCGTACCTTTTTCTTCTTTTCCTTGTCTTCCTCGGCCTGCTTCTTGTCGTCCTCAGCCTTATGGTACTCCTGATTATACTTCTTGTAGTTGGTCTTATACCGGCAGATGACGGTGTTGTCTTTCTCCACATTCTGATAGTCGGCACTGCCCTTCTTCTGGTCGTGCTCCTTGGCAGCAGCCTCGAAATCGATAATCGCTTGTTCGTCCTGACTTATCTCTTCTTCTTTGTCCTTAATGTCCTTTTCTCTTTTTTCCTTATCAAAAACCAAACTTAAAGACTTGAGTCTCTTGAGCTCGTTTTTATGGAGTTGAAGCATACTCTTCTGCTTCTGAAGCATTGCCTCACGCTCTTCTTTTGAGGCGTTTACATATTTCTTCAGTTCTTTGATCAACTCATTGGTTTTCGTCGAGCGTGTCAGTAGCTTCTTCTTATTGTCTTCACAATCCAGAATCGCTTTTGTAAACGTAAAGATGTCCGCGTTCACCTTATCCAGTTCGTCTCTCTCGGCATTTCCCAGCGACTGCCAGGGGAAGGCGATGCGCACGCGTCCTTGGAACTTCGGATCCTCATTGTCGGTCACGAAGGCAGTCTGAGGTCCTGCCTTTCGGATGACAGGTACAGGATGTACGGGAGGAATGAACTGGTTCTTCTTTGCACCATACCCAGGGATAGCATAGATTTTCAGCGAACGCTCGCCTGTGTATTTGTCATCGGCCACCATACCGTATCTGTCGTAGTCGCGGTTCCATGCCTCTTCGGATGTCTGCTGTATCTGAATGATGACATACTCATCGTTGATGCCATCGATCTTGATTTTCTGACCTAACTTTGCGTCGATAAAGTTGGTGCCCATGTCGATGCAGACAATCTGCCGCTGCTGTGCCTCCTCATGCTGAAGGATATCCTGATAATAGTTCAGGGTGGTCCATCCTTCAGTGTTCAACGAACTGAACTCAATGGCTTTCTCTCCGTTGAACTGTTCTTGTTTGTTTGCCAGCGGCGCTATATACCGCATGCCTTTCTCATTGTTGTATGAATTCTCCCTTATTTTAGCCAATAACTGTGGAATGCCTTCACCTACTATCCCTTCAATTGCTAAGGTGGCGACACCCCCTATAGGACCGTCAATCTCATTGTTCAACAAGGTCTTGGTGAAAGGCATCAGTCTGGCCAGCGCAATCTGGCTGGCATTGCCGTCATAGTTCAGCTCGCGGTTCTTATTGGTGAACTTGCCAATGTACAGCGGGAAGATGTAGTCATCTTGCGCCAGTTCGGCATTGCTCGAAATATATTTGGGGAAGGCATCGGAAGGAAAGCCTGTATCTTGACGGGCTATGGCCGATATGTTCAGTTCGAGGGCTCCATTATCGTCCTCCTTTGCATCTGCCGTCCCCTTCACTGCGCCCATGCCGTCCTTTACGCTGTCGCGGGCATAGGCACTGATTTTAAAGGGATCGGCGGAACGTTCCACAATCGTCACCGTCTTGAAGTCTTTGATGGTCTGGGCCGTACTGTCTGGCAATCCCAGCACCAGTTTGCCGTCCTCGAAGTAGAGAAACTCTCCACAGCGGTTTGAGGTGCGCACGAGGAAGTCGTAGAACGACTCATTATACTGCACCAGATAGGGCTGGATGAACTCATAGCTCTCGTCGCCTTCAGTATACTTCAGATGCTGCAGGTGTTTAACGTCGGATTTTATTAGGGGCTCCCCCTCCTTCACGATTCCGAAGCGCAGGCTCTCTGGTTGTAGGATCTCTGAGCCGAGCTTGCGGGCCACGTATGCCTTGCTATATTTGTTGAGCGTCATCAGCTTATCCATACTGAAGATACTCAACTTCACGTACATCTTGGTGCCATTGCCATCGTGCTTCAGCTGTGGGGTCATCTCATACACATAGCAGTTCGTGGCTATGCTGAATATGTTCTTGTAATCCTGCGTTCTGATAGCGTCGATGGAGTTCCCTACCTCCAGGATATCGATATCCACCTCCCTCTGTAACAGTAAGCCTCTTACGTCTTCGAATTGTGGAGCAGTTCTCGCTTCATGGCTTTGCGCGTCTACGGTGGCTTGCATGATATCCAGTTCTGCCTCAATCTCGGTGGGCTGATAGATCTGACGGTTTACCTTGACGCCACGAAGCAATAAATAGTAGCTTTTGGAACCGTCAGAGATCACCTCTTGGCTTCCCCGTACCAGTTGCAGTGTTGGCGGCTGCTGGCCTTTGTAGGCAATAATGTTGCCGAATGAGAGTCTGTAGAATAAGGCATTCTTAGTAGATTCTGTTCCCATCTCTTATTTGTTATTGTTTAAGTTATTGATATAAATTAAATCACGTGACAAAGATAGCTATTATTTTTCAAAACACCATGCTTTGGATGTAATTTCTTTGTATTTTTGTATATTTTGAAACTATTATTGCATATTTTGAAAGTCAGACTACAGATTTTCTTCTCTGTGTTACGCATAGACATATTTTACATCCCCACCGACAGGAAAGTCAGCTATTATTTCTTTTTGTTGCGCGGGTGATGCTCGAGAATCTCGGATCGGAGGGTGGAGGTATCGATGTGGGTATAGATCTCGGTGGTGCCGATGCGTTCGTGGCCGAGAAGGGCCTGGATGATGCGGAGGTCGGCGCCGCCTTCGAGCAGGGCTGTGGCAAAGGAATGACGAAGGGTATGGGGCGAGATGGTCTTCCGGATGCCCGCCAGCGAGGCCTGTTGTTTGATCATAATGAGGATCATCACTCGCGTGAGATGGGCGCCCCGTCGATTAAGAAACACATAATCTTCCTCTCCGGGCTTGATGGTCATGTGGTTGCGGTCGTCGAACCAGAAGCGGAGTTCCTGGATGGCACGCTTGGAGATGGGTACGAGGCGCTCCTTGCTGCCCTTGCCCATGACGCGCACGAACTCTTCGTCGAGGTAGAGGTTGGATAGCTTGAGGTTGACGAGCTCACTGACGCGCAGGCCACAGGAGAAGAGGGTCTCGATGATGGCGCGGTTGCGATGGCCCTCCCACTTCGAGAGGTCGATGGAGGCTTCGAGTTGGTCGACCTCGGCGGTAGAAAGGACCTCGGGCAGGTGTTCACCAATCTGCGGTGACTCGAGGAGTTCGGTGGGATCATCGTCGCGGTAGCCGTCGATGAGCAGATAGTGGTAGAAGGAGCGGATGCCACTGAGGATGCGGCACTGGGAACGGGGATGGATGCCGATGTCATGGAGACCGGCGGCAAAGTGCTGCAGATCCTCCAAGGTGACTTCGAGCACATCCTTCTCTTCACTGGCGAGATAGTCGAGCAGTTTCTGAAGGTCGCGCTGATAGGCGTCGAGCGTATTGCCCGACATGCCGCGCTGGAGTTTCAGGTAGCGCATATAGCCTTTATAGATGTCCTTACCCATAATTTGGTGCAAAGATACAAAAAAATTTGGTATTTCGCTCAATTTGCACTATCTTTGCAGCCGATATATATCAAATAGTTGTATGAAGATTCAGATTATCAATGGCCCGAACCTCAATCTCCTGGGGCAGCGGGAGCCTGGCATCTACGGCTCAGAGTCGTTTGAGAACTGTCTGGCAGACTTACGTCAGCGCTATCCCGACGTGCAGATAGACTACTATCAGAGCAACGTGGAGGGTGAGCTGATCAACCAGATGCAGCAGGCGGGATTCTTCGAGGGCTACGACGGCATCGTGCTGAACGCGGGTGCCTATACGCACACGAGCATCGCGTTGCACGACTGCATCCGTTCGCTGAAGTGTCCGGTCATCGAAGTCCATATCTCCAACGTTCACCGTCGTGAGGAGTTCCGTCATCACTCGATGATCTCTGCGGCTTGTCAGGGGGTGATCTGCGGTTTCGGACTGGATAGCTACCGGCTGGCCATAGAAGCGTTGAGGAAGTGAAAGGTGAAAAGTGAAAAGTTGGAGGACTATATCCTCTCGCACATTGAGCCGGAGCCTGA
>JAEETB010000478.1 GCA_016286575.1 Prevotella sp. | reverse complement strand
GGGTAACCAAACTTGTTGAGGGGCTGTCTTCGTGAGGGTACTTCGTGAGGGGCAAACTTGAGGGTCTTTCATGAGGGGCTGGTTTGAGGGTTTGGTTTGAGGGGCCGTGCGCCAAAACGTCAAAAACAGGGTCGATCAGAGGATTTCCGATCAGCCCTGTTTTCTTTTATCCTTCTTTGCTATGATTGTTTTTGCGGAAAATAACCATTGCGAAAGGAGGATACATGAATAGTATCACAAATCTGCTCGACCTTGAAGACCCTGACGTAATTATTTCTGACGTTCAGATCCAGGGCCAGGTCAAAACCATCACCATTGAGACGCCGCCGGTTTTGCGCTTTTGCCCAACCTGCGGTTACCGAATGCACTCCCGCGGCGTCAAAAAAAGAACCATCCGCCATCCAATTCTCCAGGACGGTTACTCGCTGCTCATCGTCCTGAAGCAGCGAAGGTGGCGGTGCACCAACCCTCAGTGCCTTTACGAGGCGGGGGAAACGTTCAGGTTTGTCAACAGAAACCGCCGGACGACAAACGCCACCGACATGCTCATCGTTGACGCTTACCGGAACCTTATGGAAACATCCGCGTCCATAGCTAAAAGGTTCCGCGTGTCGGATACGCATGCGCACGAGGTTTTCGACCGTTACGTTAAGCTTGACCGCCTGCCCCTGACCGACGCCATTTCGGTGGACGAGGTACTGCTTGACGCTGACGACAACTGTCGCTACGCCCTTGTGATTCAGGACTTTCACACCGGCGATCCGATCGACCTGCTCCGCAGCAGGAGGACCGGCGTCACGGAACCCTACTTCGCGTCGCTTCCGGCAGGCGAGCGCAGCCAGGTTAAATACCTGATCTCCGACATGTACAATCCCTACCTCGCTTACGTCGAAAAGTACTTCCCAAACGCCGTGCCAGTCGTGGATTCCTTTCACGTAATCCAGTGGATTACGAGGTCCATCGACAACTACTTTCGGCAGCTCCTTAAAAAGTACCGACAGCGGGACCGCGAGCGGCAGGACCGGCTCTCGCTTGAACAGCAGCGTCCCGTGTCCCTGCCGCCGTCCGACGAGGTTTACCTTCTTCAGAAATATCGCTGGCTTATCCTCGTCAATCAATCCAACGTAAGGTATCATGCCGACCCGCGCATGGATCCGCACTTCCGCGTCTTAATGAACACTTACGACTACGAAGACGCTCTGTTTCGAATTGATCCAAATCTGCGCGATTTTCGCGACCTTAAGGAAAAGTATGTGCAGTTCAATTCCCGCAACGGCGGCAATCCGATTAGGGCGCGCGCGGAACTGCGCGAACTGATTTCGGAATTCAGTCGAACCCGTTTTGAGATCTTTCGCGATTTTGCGTCGCTGCTGAAAAAGTATGAAGACCCCATCGTCAACTCTTTCGTCATGGTTGAAAAGATTGGGGCCGGGCGGATTTACGACGCCCGCCTTTCAAACGGGCCCATTGAATCCATCAACAGGAAGATTAAGGACCTAAAGCGACTGGGACGCGGTTTCGGCAACTTTGAACACTTCAGAAACAGATTCCTTTATGCCACGAGATCCGCTCCGGTGCTTAACGGCGTGAGCGATTACAACCCCGTCAGTTATTTTGAGGAGGAAGAATTTTAGGAGGAAGAGAAATGACAGATTACTGTGCCTTCAGCCAGGATCACAGATGCGTGAAATGGCTGGATTACGAAATAACCCGTCAGCAGCTGGAAGAGGCTGACGAACTGTGCCACGGAAACTGGATCGAGATAGAAAAGCAATACGAATACATTTGCACCCTGCAATCGATTCTCGAAAAACACGGCATCCCGTATCCTGCAGAACCATAAAAACAACCTGAGGGCCTGGCATCAGCCAGACCCTCAAATCGTACCCTCACGAAAGCCCCTCAAACCAGACCCTCATGCCAAACCCTCAACAAGTTGGCATTTAGAAGGGCCAGCCCCTCACGACTGACCCTCAAAAACTTTGGCAAACCCTCAAGAACTTTGGTTACCC
>JAEETB010000477.1 GCA_016286575.1 Prevotella sp. | reverse complement strand
CTTCCCGTGGAGCAGGTGCTGGCCATGTTCCTCGACGGCACCATCGTTTATGGTGACCCCAGCTGCCACCATCATTGCGAGGGGCATCACCATTAAAAAAGCCGCAGCTCAATAGCCACGGCTTGATGGTAAAAAAATAGCTTGTTTTTCTCTTCTCTACCAAATGGCAGCTCTTTCATCAGGAGCGATATACATCTTGCTTCCTTCTGGGATGTCGAAGGCCTCGTAAAAGTGCGACATCGAGCGGAGGGCGCAGTTCACACGGGCTTCGGCAGGAGAATGCACATCCTCCTTCAACTTGCGTTCAAGGGCTTTGTCACGGATATTGGTGCGCCATACGGTGCCGTAACTGATAAAGAAGCGCTGGGCAGGCGTGAAGCCGTCAATGGGTTTGTTGGCTTTGGCCTCGTCAGTCATCTGGTAGGCATCCCAAGCCACATTCAGCCCTCCCAGGTCGGCGATGTTTTCGCCCAAGGTCAGTTCGCCGTTGATGTGGTGCCCCCTCAGCTCGAATTCGTCGAACAGCTTCACCAGTTGCTTGGTGCATTCGGTGAACTTGGCATCGTCTTCTTCGGTCCACCAGTTATTGAGGTTGCCTTTTTCGTCGAACATACGCCCCATGTTGTCGAAGCCGTGAGTCATCTCGTGGCCAATGATCGCGCCGATGGCTCCGTAGTTGACGGCATCGTCGGCATCCATGTTAAAGAACGGAGGCTGAAGGATGGCTGCCGGGAACACGATCTCATTCAATTCAGGGTTGTAGTAAGCGTTGACTTCCTGCGGAGTCATATTCCATTTTTCCTTGTCAACAGGCTTGCCTATTTTGTCCATGTCTCTCTCATGAATGAAACGCTCAGCGCGGCGTACGTTTTGGAAGTAGGACTCGGGCGTGACTTCATACTTGCTGTAGTCCAACCACTTGTCGGGATAGCCTATCTTCACACTGTAGCAGTCGAGCTTGTGAATGGCTCGGGCTTTGGTCTCATCGCTCATCCAATCGACGTTCTTGATGCGTTCCCGCAATGCCAAGCGCAGGTTGCCGACAAGGTTAATCATGCGTTCCTTGGCTTCGGCAGGGAAGTACCTTTCCACATAGAGTTGGCCGATGGCTTCGCCCAAATAGTCCGAAGTCTTGTCAAGCACACGACGCCAGCGGGGGTTCTGCTCTTCTACGTCATAGAGGTATTTTTTATAGAAGTTGAAGTCTTCGGTGACGAGGTCATCGCTAAGCCGAGGGGCACTCTCTGTGATGACCACCCATCGCATGTAGTCCTTGATGGTGCCGAGGTCGGTGTTGAGGAGGAGGCCATTGAGGGCGGTGAAGAAGTCGGGAGAGGCCACGTTGAGGCTGTCGAAGGCCGGTGCTCCGATGGCATGGAAGTAGTTGTCCCAGCTGAAGTCGGGCATGGAGGCCTGAAGTTCCTGGCGACTTTTCAGGTGATAGAGGTTGTTGGGGTCGAGGCATTCCTCGATGGGCATGGAGTTTTTGGCGAGTTCGGTCTCAAAATCAAAGACATGCTGAGCTTTTTCCGATGCTAGAGCAGCCTCGGTGCCGGTAAGCTGGAACATATTGGCGATGTGTTCGACATACTTGTCACGCATTTCCTGTAGTTCTTCAACAAGATACAAATCGCGGTCGGGGAGTCCGAGGTCGGCTTGGAAGACCAGCATGATGACCCTGTCGGCGTTTTTCCAATCGGTGTAGCTGCCCGCTTGAAAGAAAGGCCAGCCAAATCCTTCATAGTGGAGCATCCCAATCAGTTCAGGAAGTTGCGACTTGTCACTCATTTGGTCAATTTGGTCGAAATAGGGCAACAACTCGCTGTAGCCGCGTTGGTTGATAGCTACGGTGTCCATGCCCGCATTGTAAAAGTCGCGGATCTTCTGGGTCACGCTGCCTTGCTCGGCATTTTTATCATGCGTAACCTCATCGATGATGGCTTTGATCTGCAACTCAGTGCGTTCGTCAACCTCGTAGGAGGCACTGTAGGCGGAATACGTCTCGGGAATCGG
>JAEETB010000476.1 GCA_016286575.1 Prevotella sp. | reverse complement strand
TAATCACGATTAGCTAGTGAAACAATAAAAGACTCGAAAGCCCGGTCCCTATAGGGGCTGGGCTTTTTCCTTAAAAACAATAAAACAAACGCATATGAAGAAAATTTTTACGCTTGCTATGATGTCGGCCTTCGCACTTGGCGCAATGGCTCAGTCAAACGGATTCTACCATGTTCAGAACACACTGACAAAGCGTTACATGGTATTGGTAGACAACCATGGTAAAGCTGATACATCAGGTAACGTCGATATGGCGGCCTGCAAAACTTGCCTGGACTTGGACGAAGTAAGTATCCATCCAGGATCTGTCTTCTATATTCAGAACATCAGTGGAACAGCCTACAACGTAGCAGCACAGGGTTCTGACCTCGCTGCACTCACTAGTAACAGACTGCAGGTACAGATCACCTCTGGCAGTGAAGGCTATGAGTTCTGGGGAAGCTATAGTGGCATCACCGTATATATCGGCGATGCAGAGAACAAGAAGCCGCGTACTGACGACGAGTACCTGACATGGTCATACATCAAAGAGGCAGGCTCTAAGAACAGATACTGGAAGCTACTCGCTATTGACAACAGCACACACTACCTCGGCATCAAGCCTGATTGCCAGGCTGCTGGTGCATATTGGGGAAGCATGAAAGCTGGATTCTCATTCAAACTGCACTCATCAGGCATGGAGGCTTACTATGTTGACGCTGTTGACAATAGCAGCTTCAACCTGAAGAAGTGGGACCAGGAAGTTATTCCTGCTTCAATGCCTGTCGTTATCAAGTGTTCGTCTAATGATCCTGCCAAGAACATTATCAAACCTGTGACTGACAGCGGCTCAAAGCCTGGCACAAACTATCTGGAGGGTAGCTTCTTCGATAGTGGCGAAACAAATCATGTAAGCCACGTGGCTTACGATGCTACCACCATGCGTACTCTCGGTGAGGATGGCGGCAAGCTCGTGTTCAAGAAGGCTTCAAGCAGCGATCTGACAGATGGTGCATACTGTGTTCACAACAAGGCTTATCTGATGAATGTTCCCTCTTCTGCATCATCTACACTGGTTGAGGGTTCAGGCACTGGTATCGTAAGCGCTAAGCAGGAAATCAAGAAGGCTGACGACGCCATCTACACCCTGAATGGTGTAAGATTGCAGAAGGGCGTTACCCCACGTCCTGGTGTTTACATCCAGAATGGCAAAAAGATTGTGGTTAAGTAAGAGTTTAGCTCGCCACCAATAAGTGGCAGTTATCAACAATTAAGCGGCCCTTATCACGCGATAAGGGCCGCTTATTTTTGAATAACCTAGGGTTATTAGAATAACCGCTTTGTAATCCTGAGATTCAGCACAGGATAAACCTTAAAAGCTCTGAATAAATCCACGTAATCACCCACCTGACCTTCAATATTCTCTACATCATTGATCAGATCAATGCCGTCGTGGACATAAAGTTTTGTGCGACCCCAGAACCAAACACCAGCGTCAAAAGATATCTTCCAATCATCACGACCCTTGGCAAGATTACCACCATAACCAAAGCCAACATAGGGCTTAAAGGCATTTGACTTCGCCTTCACATGAATCATGCCATCTTCGCCAGGCTCCATATTATAAGTCTCACCTGCCTTATGTTCCACATTGTATGCATCTACGACAGCGTGTTTGAAGGTACCAAGGGAGAAGCCTAAGCGGCCGTATGAGACTATCTGCTGGTAAAGCTCTGAGGGGATAAAATTCAGATGATACTTATCGATTATTTCCTCAGAGATACCCATATCCTCCCATTCCATCAGCGGATAGTTCAACTCTGCACGCTCGTAGATACGATTATAAATACCCACTGCAAGAAGAGAGGTCATCGCCTCAGTGGTGTTATCAGCCATAGCAAACTGCGACGGGCCCCAGTAGAAACCTGCCGTAAAATGCCAGTGCTTGTTAGTCTTGAAGGGGAAGATATCGAGCAACAGCTTGAAATTATTCATCGTGGGCTTGCCCAACATATCCACATGGTCATCGACCTCAAAAC
>JAEETB010000475.1 GCA_016286575.1 Prevotella sp. | reverse complement strand
TGCGAATCATACCACGGATTGAAGGAGTATCCTCTACCTCAACAACCTGAGAGATCTTACGCAGGCCGAGAGCCTGGAGCGTACGCTTCTGGTCTACCGGATAACCGATCTTACTCTTAATCTGCTTAACCTTAATTGTTGCCATAATCTGTTTCTCCTTTAACCTCTAAATACTTTTTCCATACTGATACCACGGGTACCTGCTACGGTGTAGGCATCACGCATCTGGCTCAGAGCCACGATAGTTGCCTTCACCAGGTTGTGGGGGTTAGAAGAACCCTTTGACTTAGCAAGCACATCCTTGATACCTACACTCTCGAGTACAGCACGCATAGCACCACCGGCCACCAGACCAGTACCGGCTGCTGCCGGCTTCAGGAATACCTGTGCACCGCCGAAATGAGCCTCCATCTCATGGGGGATGGTGCCCTTGAGTACAGGAACCTTAACAAGATTCTTCTTGGCAGCCTCAACACCCTTGGCAATGGCGGCGGTAACTTCGCCTGCCTTACCCAGACCCCAGCCGATGATGCCGTTGCCGTCACCGACAACCACAATGGCTGCGAATGTAAAGGTGCGACCTCCCTTTGTTACCTTGGTAACACGGTTGATGGCAACCAGTCTGTCTTTCAACTCTACGTCACTATTTACTTTAACATTTTTCATTGCCATAATCGTTTAGAATTTAAGTCCACCTTTACGAGCTGCGTCTGCAAGCGACTTCACACGGCCGTGATACAGGTAACCGTTACGGTCGAAGACAACAGCGGTAACGCCGGCCTCCTGAGCCTTCTGGGCTACGAGCTCACCAACCTTCTCAGCCTGCTGAATCTTCGGCATAGCTTCCAGACCCAGAGAAGATGCAGATGCGAGTGTTTTACCTTCCAAATCATTAATCACCTGAGCATAGATCTGCTTGTTGCTGCGGAACACGCTCAGACGGGGACGCTCGGCTGTGCCGAACACGTTCTTGCGAATTCTATATTTGATCTTAATTCGTCTTTCTTCTTTCTTCGTTGTCATAATCTTGAATTCTTAATTCTTAATTCCTAATTCTTAATTACTTAGCTGATGCTGACTTACCCGACTTACGACGGATAACCTCACCCTTGAACAAAATACCCTTTCCTTTGTAAGGCTCAGGCATACGGAAAGAACGAATTTTAGCACAAATCAGACCGAGAAGTGCCTTATCGCATGACTCGAGGATAATCTGAGGATTCTGGTTACGTTCCATCTTGGTCTCAACCTTCACTTCCTTGGGAAGCTGGATGAAGATGGGGTGTGTATATCCGAGTGCGAACTCGATGATGTTACCCTGGTTAGAAACACGGTAACCAACACCTACGAGCTCCATCTCCTTCTTGTAACCTTCACTCACACCTACTACCATATTGTTGACAAGTGCACGATAGAGACCATGGAAAGCCTGCTTCTGCTTGATGTTGACAGGGCTGTTCTCGTCGATCTCGAATGTGATGTGTCCATCCTCAATCTTCATCTTGATAGAGGGGTCTACCTTCTGTGAGAGTTCTCCCTTGGGACCCTTTACGGTTACAACACCGTTATTGTCCTGAGCAACAGTAACGCCAGCAGGGATACTAATTGGCAATTTTCCTATTCTTGACATATTCTATCCTCCAATTAATATACATAGCAAAGAACCTCTCCACCGATCTTCAGGTCGGCTGCTTCTTTGTCTGTCATTACACCTTTAGACGTGGAAAGAATTGCGATTCCAAGTCCGTTAATTACTCTCGGCATGTCTTTGTAACCAGTATACTGGCGAAGACCTGGTGTTGATACTCGCTTCAGGCACTTGATGGCGTTTTCACGAGTTGCAGGGTCATACTTCAGAGCTACCTTGATAGTACCCTGAGGACCATCCTCAATGAACTTGTAGTTCAGGATGTAACCCTTCTCGAAGAGGATCTTTGTGATTTCCTTCTTCAAGTTTGACGCAGGAACCTCAACGACACGGTGATGTGCCATGATTGCGTTTCTGAGTCGTGTCAGAT
>JAEETB010000474.1 GCA_016286575.1 Prevotella sp. | reverse complement strand
GCCTTCTTAACGGTTTCCTTCTTAGCTGCGGCTGCCTTTGTCTCAGTAGCCTTCTTAGCTGTTGCTTTCTTTTCTGCCATAGTTCTTAAAAATTAATACTTATTGAAGTTATGTTCCTTCTAAATTTACGGGTGCAAAATTAACACTTATTATCCGGAGAACTCGTTGATATTTAAGATTTTTTGGCAAAAGTAAATTATTCTTGATGTAAGTCAATACGCAATTGGAGCTCTTCAAGTTGTTTCGGGTCTAACTCACCAGGAGCATCCAACATCACATCACGACCAGAATTATTCTTCGGGAAAGCGATGCAATCACGAATACTATCGAGACCTGCCATCAACGATACGAAACGATCGAGACCGAAGGCTAGACCTGCATGGGGAGGTGCTCCATACTTAAAGGCATTGATAAGGAAGCCGAACTGAGCCATCGCACGTTCTGGTGTGAATCCCAAAATCTGGAACATCTTCTCCTGAAGCTTGCCATCGTGGATACGAAGTGATCCACCACCAACCTCGACACCATTGCAGACAAAGTCGTATGCAACAGCACGAACCTTAGCAGGATCAGTATCAAGCAAAGGAATATCATCAGGATTCGGCATAGTGAACGGATGATGAGTAGCCATCAAGCGCTGCTCCTCATCACTCCACTCAAAGAGTGGAAAGTCAACAATCCACAGACAAACGAAGTTGTCCTTATCGCGCAGGCCAAGACGATCGCCCATCTCCAAACGAAGGGTGCAAAGCTGAACGCGAGTTTTATTAGCATTATCGCCAGAAAGAATCAACACAAGGTCGCCATCCTTAGCTCCACAAGCTTCCTTCACCTTTGCCCAAACCTCAGGCTCATAGAACTTATCGATGCTGGACTTGACAGTACCATCCTCATTGAACTTGACATAAACAAGACCCTTGGCACCAACCTGCGGACGTTTCACGAAATCTGTCAGCTGATCCAACTGCTTGCGAGTATAGTTGGCACACCCAGGTACACAAATACCACCAATATAATTAGCCTCATTGAATACAGGGAAGGAACCTGTGCCCTTCAACTGATCCATCAGTTCCACAAATTCCATACCGAAACGAAGATCTGGCTTATCACTACCAAAGCGACGCATAGCTTCATGCCAAGTCATACGCTGAAGTGGAGGAAGCTCTACACCACGTACCTCTTTAAATAAATGACGGGCCATATCCTCGAAGAGTTGGAGCACATCTTCCTGCTCTACGAACGACATCTCGCAGTCGATCTGTGTAAACTCGGGCTGACGATCAGCACGAAGATCCTCATCACGGAAGCACTTGGCTATCTGGAAATAACGGTCGAAACCAGACACCATCAGCAACTGTTTCAGTGTCTGAGGTGACTGAGGCAACGCATAGAACTGTCCAGGATTCATACGAGAAGGAACCACGAAGTCGCGAGCGCCCTCTGGAGTAGAACCAATCAGGATGGGGGTCTCTACCTCAATGAAGTCCTTGCTGTCGAGGAAGTTACGAATCAGGATAGTCATGCGGTGACGCAGTTCGAGATTCTTACGAACAGCAGCACGACGCAGGTCGAGATAACGGTATTTCATACGGATATCATCTCCGCCATCAGTATTATCCTCGATAGTGAACGGAGGTGTCAGACTCTCACTGAGAATGTTCAACTCCTGAACCAGAATCTCAATATCACCTGTAGGCATCTTGGGATTCTTGCTCTGACGCTCACTGACCTCACCCTTTACCTGAATACAGAACTCACGTCCCAGCTTATTGGCACGCTCGCACAATTCTGTATCAACAGCCTCATTGAAAACCAACTGAGTCAATCCATAACGGTCGCGCAAATCAACGAAGGTCATACCTCCCATTTTACGACTGCGCTGTACCCAACCCGCAAGTGTCACAACACTACCTGCATCAGAGAGACGAAGCTCTCCACAAGTCTTACTTCTATACATATTTTTTTGCTTTTATCCTTTTGAGCTGCAAAATTATATAAAAAATATGAATTATGCATGAT
>JAEETB010000473.1 GCA_016286575.1 Prevotella sp. | reverse complement strand
CTTTGCTCATTACCATATGGGTGTAAATCTCATCACTCGGATCGAGGGATACGGAAGAACCGCTATTGTTACCTACCAACATGTTGGCATAGCTCGTCTGAGCACCTGAAGAGGGAACGCTGTATTCACCCTTCGGACCCTTTACAATCAAGCCGACACCAGCTGAAACATGGGTCACACGAGTCAACCAGATCACTGATGAACTATTGTCATAGCCCGTCACAATGAAGGCCTTCACACCATCGCCCTCCAAAGAGGAGAAATCAAGGTCTACAGTACTACACAGCGTCACCTTACCCTTATCATTATTGATATTTACAGTCTGAGATGAACCTGGCGTGGCAGATGGCATCGCTTCAGGTTTCGGCAACTGCAGATAGCTCATGTTGGCTGGGAATGAAACAGGAGATCCAAATGCCCAGAACTGACCACCAGACATCACCATGTTCATATAGTCACCCTCGGTGGGATTCAACGTGATGGGACTGCCTGTGGTATTGCCCTTCAACATGTTCTCATAATAAGATGAAGAAGAGGCCTTCACTGGTATGTCATATGTAGTACCAGCCGTACCCTTCACAATAATCGGCGTACCTGCGGGAACATCCTTCACACGGGTCAAGTAGATCGTGCTCGTCTCGCCTTGATAGTCATAGCCCGAAACTACGAAGGCCTTCACATCCTCCCTACCGCTGAAATCCAAGTTCTTGTCGCTACAATAGGCCAATTTGTTGTTCTTGAGATAGACAGAAACAGAGTTGATTGCCACGACATCCTTAAACGTGTCCCATGGCTCCTCAGCCTTATAGGCATCTACACATCCATCTGGCACATGTAGCGTAATAAACTCTGGATAAGAATCAGTAAATGCATCTTTATTGGTTCCTGGCACTTCTTCGGAGTAAATATACACATCTTCTAATGCTTCGCATGAACTAAAAGACAACGAACCAATTGAGTAGATGCCAGTTCCTATCCTCACAGTCGTCAATTTTGTACATTCCATGAACGCTCCAGTGTTTATATATTGCACGCTATTGGGAATCGTCTGGGTGGTCAGATTTGAACAAGCTTGAAACGCATTGTTGCCTATTTGCGTCAGTCCCTCAGAAAGCGTCAAAGTTGCCAACGAAGAACAATTGCGGAAAGCAGAACTAAGAATCTGAGTCACATTGCCAGGAATGGTGACAGACGTCAGACTGCTACATCCTTCAAAGGTATAAGGTTCTATAAGATTCAATCCAGTACCAATGGTCAACGACGTCATACCACTACAACCGCTAAACACGCGGGATCCAAGTGTGGTTAAACTATTGGGAAGAACGATCGACGACAGACTTTTACAATTCAAGAATGCTTCGTTATCAATTTTTGTTACGGTCTTCGGAATATTCACCGTAGCAAGATTTGCACAATTTCTGAAGGTCATACCATAGATGATTTCCACGCCTTCCTCCATCGTTACGGTAGTCAAACCTGTACATTCGTTAAAAGCAGCACTCCAAATTTCAGTGACAGTTCCAGGAATGTTTATAGAGGTCAGGCTTGTACATCCAGAAAAGGCTGAGCCAGCAATCCATGTCACGCTGGTAGGAATCGTAAAAGAAGCGAGCGAGCTACATCCCGCGAAAGCGCTGTTAGGAATAACGGTCAAGGAATTTGAATACGTGACTGATGTGAGGTTCGTACAATTATTGAAGATGCCATTGCCAACTGTTGTAACACTGGCAGGGATAATCATAGACGTTAGACCTGAACATTCATTGAAAGCAGAATTGCCGATGGTTGTCACGCTAGCTGGTATGATGAGGGATGTCAGTGCCTTACACTTTTGGAAAGCATAATCGCCAATCTTTGTCACACTTGTGGGGATTGTAATGGCAGACAAACTACCACAATTATGGAACAGATAATTGTCAATGACCGTCAGATTCTTTGAAAGTGTGACGGACTCCAACTTGGTGCAACCGGCAAAGACATAATCAGCCATCGTGGTGACATTGTCGGGAATCGAGATTGTGGTCA
>JAEETB010000096.1 GCA_016286575.1 Prevotella sp. | reverse complement strand
TCCTTCCATTCATCACTCAGATATGGTGTCTGGGGCACCACGGGCGGCAGGCCCTGCATCATCGAACCACCAGCGTCGAACTGGTGGAAACCGGCTATGCCGATGCGATTCATCCACAGCAGATCCTTGCGGATGCCGTCCTTGGATGTATTTCCATTAATCCAATGCCACCATACATAAGGACGAGCCTCTTTGGGTGGGTTCTCAAAACGCTGGTCTTGTGCACCTGCGGTGACGCTAAGAAGTGCACAAACTGCCATCAATAAACAACGATGTTTCATTTTATTTCAGTTTTAGAATTATTAGTTATCCCATTATCACATCGAGTACCATCATCAGGACGAAGCCAATGGCAAAGCCGATGGTGCTGAGGTTAGAGTGCTGACCGCTGGAGGCTTCTGGTATCAGTTCCTCGACTACGACATAGAACATGGCACCGGCGGCAAAAGCCAGCATGTAAGGGAGGACAGGCATAAGCAACGATGCCAACAGCAATACAGCAATAGCGCCTATGGGTTCTACGGCTCCGCTCAGTGAACCGATGAAAAACGAGCGCCAGCGACTATTGCCAGCTGCTCGCATCGGCATGGAGATAATGGCTCCTTCAGGAACGTTCTGGATAGCGATACCCACGGAGACAGCCAGTGCACTGGCGAGGGAGAGGTTCGTCGCGCCGCTATCAGCTCCTGCGAACACCACGCCGACGGCCATACCTTCTGGCAGATTGTGGATGGTCACGGCAAGGACCAGCATCGCGGTCTTGGAAAGATGTGAGCGCATGCCCTCTGGCTTATCCGTGCCGATATGCAGGTGCGGTGTCAGTTCGTCGATGAGCAGCAGGAAACCCATGCCCAACAGGAACCCTACAGCCGCAGGCATCACAGCCCATTTTCCGCTATCGGCTTCCATCGCCATCGCTGGTATCAGCAGCGACCACACTGATGCCGCCACCATCACACCCGATGCAAAGCCCAGCAATGACTTTTCTAGCCGAGCCGACATCTCGTCTCGCATGAAGAACACGAAGGCCGAGCCAAGCATTGTGCCCAGTAGCGGAATCAGCAGTCCTATGATGAGTGTCATTGTCATAATCTCTTATTCATAGTTGTTTTATGCTCAATACTAAATCTTTTTAATATTCGTAGAGTTTGATGTGGAGGATTTTCCATTCACCAATGCCGATGCGGGCGTGGCGGCCTTGGTGGGTCTGGTCACCGTTATGACGGCGGAGGTACTGTATCGTGCCGTCGTCGGATATTGCGACTTCATCGACGGAAAGGAGGCCGAGACGTTTGCCATTGAAATGTTTGTTAGTCTTTTGGCTTATATTTCCACCTGCTTCGGCAAAACCATCCTCGCCTAATGTCTTTTTCTGCTCTTGTTGCTTCTCCGTAGTGGTCTTGAAGTCGATGACCACGCCGCTGCCAGCCAAGAGGTAGTCATATTTGTTGAGACGGATCAGCATAGCGCCACCCTCTGGCCAGGTTGTGCCATCGGTGGCGCGGGGATCCCAAGGGAGGGTGAAGTAGTGTCGGCAAGTCATTATTACGCCGTTGTCATCAATGATGCGCTCTTGGTCGTTCTGGTCGAAAAGTAAACCATGAGTGGTGAGAGGTGAGTGGTGAGAGGTGAGAGAATATACTTGTTTCAGTAGGTTGTAGGCCTGTGTGACGGATTCCGTTTCTTTTGGACTGGCTTGGTCGATGGCAAAGGGCGAGAAGCCCAAAGCCTGATGTTCGCCAAAGGCATAAAGGGCGCGGACACCGCTATTCTCGCAGCAGCGACTTTCAGGAATAAAGAGACGATTCTTAACGAATTGAGAATGGAGAATTGAAAATTGAGAATTATAATCTTGCGGACGCAATGGCATCGCATACTGCGCACACCACGACTTGAAGCCTGTGTCGTATATGTCAGGGGCGAGCAGGTCGATGCTCGGTGCACCCTCATGCCAGAAGTCGATGAGATGTGCCAACGGTCCTGCCGATGGATATTCGCCAGGACGGCGTCCACGGCTATTCATGGCTGCATTCACGTAGAGCGGCATGTCGTGAATCTCACGGGCAGCTTGAGCCAGATGCTCCACGTAACGGGCATAGCTCAGTGCCATAAACTTCTCGTCGGCATATTCGTCAGTGCCGTAACGTTCTGCCCAACGTTCCTTTTTATATGCCTGTTCTGCCAACGGCGAATGGTCGCGTGCAGACTCCAGCATACCAATCTCGTTCTCTATCTGCATCATGATGACTACCTCGCGCTGAGGGTCTTTTTCCCGGATATGTTGCATCAGTGCTGAGAATGCCTTCAAATCGGCCTGCAGCACATTGTCGCTGAAACACGATGCTATCTCCATCTGCTTCCCTTCAGCAGTCATCGCCCGAGGGAAACGCTTCGTGTCCTGCTTGAACCATGCTGGTGTATAGCATGACATGGAGTTTTTCCACGCGCCGAACCAAAGGAACACCACGTGCAACTGCTCCCGTTGTGCCACGTCGATGGTACGGTCGATGAGTGTGAAGTCGAACTCCCCCTCAACAGGCTCAACGAACTCCCAGTAAGCCGGTACGAGCACCGTATTCAGTCCCAAAGCCCACATTCGTGGCAACACCTCATCGATGTCCTCCACCGACGTAGCGGCAGAATTGCTCAACTCACCGCCAAGGATAGGATCATTTAGCTTCTGCGCTGAAACAGTCAGCACGCTCATCATTAGTACGAGGCAAATAACCATTCTCTTCATAATCGTATATATTTGTTCGTCTATCGTTTCATGCTGCAAAAATAAGAAAAAATACCGAATTGTGCTATTTTTTGAAATAATTTTCCTAACTTTGTAGCCAAAACCGGCTTATGAGCAATTATAAAAGAACAGCAACTTCGATGTTGATGACAATGTTGGCGATTCTGGTGCATGCCCAAATCGCAGGTCTGTCTCCATGCGGTCCATTGCCTACTGAAAACCAGTTGCGCTGGCAGGATATGGAGATGTATGCGTTTATCCACTACTCGCTGAATACCTACACTGACCAAGAATGGGGTTTTGGCAACGAGGATCCACAGTTGTTCAATCCCTCACAACTTGATTGCCGTCAGTGGGCACGAGTATGTAAGCAGGCGGGTATGCGGGGAATCATATTCACAGCCAAGCACCACTGCGGATTCTGCATGTGGCCAAGTGCTTATACGGAATACAGCGTGAAGAACTCGCCATGGAAGAACGGGAAGGGCGATGTGGTAAGGGAGCTGGCAGATGCCTGTAGGGAAGAGGGGCTGGAGTTCGCTGTCTATCTCTCGCCTTGGGATCGTAACCATCCTGAATACGGACGGCCTGCCTACGTGACATATTTCCGCAACCAGTTGCGCGAATTGCTTACCAACTATGGTGACATCTTTGAAGTGTGGTTCGACGGTGCCAATGGTGGTGACGGCTGGTATGGCGGTGCGAACGAGACACGCAAGATTGACCGTACCACCTACTATGAGTGGCCTGAGACCTACAAGATGATTCGCGAGTTGCAGCCCAAGTGTCTGATATGGAACGATGGCAGCGATCGTGGTGACCTACGTTGGGTGGGCACTGAGGCCGGTCATGTGGGCGAGACTAATTGGAGTCTGCTATATGCCAAGGGTGATGTTCCGTATCAGATGCTACACTATGGTGTGGAGGATGGCGACGTGTGGTGTCCTGGAGAGACGAACACCAGTATACGTCCTGGATGGTTCTACCATGATGCTGAGAATGAACATGTGAAGAGTTTGTCGAAGTTGATGGATACCTATTATAAATCGGTAGGCCGCAACTCCACGCTACTGCTCAATTTCCCCATCGCGCCTAATGGCCGCATACATGCGACGGACAGTCTGCGCGGTATCGCCTTCAAGCAGATGATTGACGAGGTGTTTAAGGAAAACCTTGCCGACAAGGCAAAGACCACTCATAAGGGTGATGTCTTTACCATAGACTTTAAGCGTCCTACGCCTTTCAACCGTTTCCTCGCTGAGGAAGACATTGCCAAGGGACAGCGCGTGAAGAAATTTGCTTTAGAGGCTGATGTTAACGGTAAATGGCTGCCGCTAAAAGATGAACTCGTTGAGGATGGTGACGGACTTACCACCATCGGTCACCGCCGCATCATCTGTTTCCCTACGGTAAAAGCCACAAAACTACGTTTTACTATCAACAGCTATAAACAAGAACCAATCATCAAAAAGATAGGTGTTTACCTCGCCCCAGAACTTTCTGCCGACATCCCTAATAGTGGCGAGAAGAAGTCATCGGCCCTGCACATATTCTTCGGATCACCCCAACAGATGTTCATCGACTGGGATGTGGAGCAGACCATCTCCACCTTCCGTTATTTGCCGCCTCAAGACAGCAAAGACGGCATCATCACCCATTACACCCTTTGGGGCTCAAACGACTGGTCGAACTGGACGAAGCTGGCCACGGGTGAATTCTCGAACATCATCAACAATCCCATCTGGCAGACCATTAAGTTTAACCCCACCAATGTCCGTGTGCTGCGCTTCGAGGCCGACCGTCTCTCCAATGGCAGCCGCATGGGCTATGGTGATATAGAGATCAAGTAAATGAAAAGAATGATCATTGTATTAGCCTCGATGTTGTCGATAACGGTGCAGGCACAATTGCAACATGATTGGGAGAATCCCTCTGTATTAGGCATCAACAAACTGCCGTACCATGCGACGTTGCAACTGCCGTCGAAATGGAAGGAGTGCAAGGAGATTGTAAGTCTCGACGGGCAGTGGTCGTTCCATTGGAGTCCGACACCCGAGGTGCGTCCCGCTGATTTCTATCGTGAGGACTACGACGTCACACAGTGGGACAAAATCACTGTGCCAGGCAACTGGCAGATGCAGGGTTACGGCACACCTATTTATATTAACATCAACTATCCGTTTGTCAGGAACCGCCCCAGTGTGACCACTGAGCCGCCAAGGGATTGGACGGCTTACGAGAACCGCAATCCGGTGGGTTCGTACGTAACGTTTGTGGACGTGACGAAGGAGATGCTTTCGAAGAACCTCATCCTGCATTTCGGCGGTGTCCATTCGGCGATGTACATCTGGGTGAACGGCCAGAAAGTGGGCTACAGCCAGAATTCCATGTCGCCCGCAGAGTTTGACGTGACGGCTTTCCTTCGTGAGGGGCGTAACAGACTCGCCGTGGAGGTGTATCGCTGGTGCGACGGCAGCTATCTCGAAGACCAGGATATGTGGCGTCTCTCAGGCATCTTCCGTGAGGTGCAGTTGTGGGTACGCCCGCTGGTACATATCGCCGACTACCGTGTGACAGCGGAACCTAATAAAGACTATTCGCAAGCCAAAGTGAAGGCTGTCATATCCATCTGTAACACTGGCAAGAAAAAGACGAAAGTGCGCCCTTCCATGGAAATAGACGGGAAAGCCAGTATGACGGAATTGCTTGTCAATGCCGGTGATACCATTAACTGTATCTTCGATTACACATTGGAGAACCCAAGACTTTGGTCAGCTGAGAAGCCTCATCTTTATCCTTTTAGTATAGAAATGAAGGACGATCATGGAAGCACCATCGAGCATTTCGACTATCACCTCGGTGTGAAACGCGTCGAGTGTGTAGGCGAGGTCTTTAAGATAAACGGCCAGAACGTCAAGTTACGTGGTGTGAACCGTCATGACCACCATCCTCTGACTGGCCGCTTCGTAGACGATGCCACCTACGAGCAGGATATCCGTCTGATGAAGCAGGCGAACATCAACTTCCTGCGTACCTCGCATTATCCCGACCGCGAGTACCTCTACGAACTCTGCGACCGCTGGGGCGTGTACGTCATGGATGAAGCCAATCAGGAGTCCCACGGCTATGGTTATGCCAATCATGAGATGGGTGAGGACACGGCATGGAAGGCGGCCCACGTAGACCGTGCCGAGTCACTGGTGAAACGTGACTATAATCACCCGTGCGTCATTCTCTGGAGTCTGGGCAACGAGGGTGGCGTAGGACCAAATATCCAGGCGATGTACGACACGGTGGTGGCGCTCGACTCCACACGCCTGCCCTTTTACGACTGTCATCCCCGCTATTCTGCCCTTCATGACTTTGGCTATCCCACGCCCGACGTGCTGAAAGCAGAGGCAGAGAAAGAAACGGAAAAGCCGCTCATTGCCCGCGAATATGCTCACGCCATGGGCAACTCGATGGGTAACTTCCAGGAATACTGGGATGTCATCTATGCCGACTCCAGCATTGCCGGTGCCGCCATCTGGGACTGGGTAGACCAGGGCATTGCCAAGAAAGACAATGGCGAAGAATATTGGGCATACGGTGGCGATTTCGGTGATCAGCCTAACGACGGAAATTTCAATATCAACGGTCTGGTGGCCCCTGACCGCAAGCCCCATCCGCACTACTATGAGGTGCAGTATGTCTATCAGCCGCTTACTTTCAAACGTGATTCCGATGGAACGATCCGCATTGTCAATCACGACAGCTTCACCGCCCCTAGCGAGTATGACATCACTTGCGATACCGTCAGTTTCGGCTCAGAGTGTGTACTCAATGTCTATGCCCGTCTCAAGGCAGATAAACCTTGGGCAGAGAAAGGCTTTATAGTAGCTCGTGAGCAGTTTGTGCTGACCCCTTACGAATATCCATCCTTGTCTGCAAAAAAGTCTAACTGCAAGGCACAGGTCTCTATCGATGGTCATTCGCTCACCTCATGGATTGTAGATGGCCGGGAGATGCTGCAAGGCCCACTGGAGCCCTACTTCTGGAAACCCGAGAACGACAACCAGCGCGCTGCCCATTTTGCCGAGCGTACTGCGACATGGAAAGAGGTGAAGGATGTCACCGTCAAATACACCATCATTGACGACCACTCAATCCTCGTTGAGATGGCCTACCAGCCGACGGTCACAGACCGTCCTATAATCCCCAAAGTTGGCATGCGCTTGCGCCTGCCAGCCGACTATACACAGATACGGTATTACGGACGGGGACCGTGGGAGAATTATCCAGATCGCAAGCGCTCCGCCTTCCTTGGCATATACGAAATGCCGCTTAGTGCGTATGAAACCGAGTATATCCGTCCACAAGACAATAGCAACCGTTGCGACATCCGCTGGTTTGAACTCTCATCAGCTACTATGCCCGTCGGTTCACCGATGGTACGGACTCTCCGTATCAAAGGACTCCAGCCCCTCTGTATCCGTGCATGGGACTATGGTGAAGAGGACCTTGACGCCGCCCCCCGCCATCCCCAAGACATCCAGCGTGGTCGTTTTATCAATTTGAATATCGACCTTAACATCCACGGCGTGGGTGGTGTCGATACCTGGGGACAGCGCACCCTACCTCAATACACCATAGATGGCAACACCCCCTACCACTATGCCTTCATTTTAGAATTTTTATAGATCTTATTTGTTGTTTTGGTAATAATCAAGTGCGAGTTGGACGTTCTGGATGACTGCCTCTGATGAATAGGTGGCTCCAGTGACAGCATCGACCTGTTTGCTGCGGGCTTCCTTCACCTTGAGGCCGTTCCATTTGTCGATGAGTGCCTTCTTGACCTGAGCATAGTATTTGGGGGATTCCATGGACTTGAGAAACTCGATTTTCTCCACCTTATTCTTTTTAATATAGACCTTCATGGGAGTGGGACCGTTGTAGCCTTCAATATCCTTACCGAGTTCGGTGGTATTGATGATGATTATATCACCCTCTTTGGTGATAGTATTATCGCCCGCCTTCATGCTCTGCAGACAGAACATGAGGGCTATCAATGAGCAACTTAAAAATGTGATTCGTTTCATGTGTTGTAGAAAATATGGAGCTTAGAACGGTGCAAATGCCGGATTGTGGATTTCCTTGATAGCCATGCACTCCATCTCAACAAGCCACCCAGCCCGGCAGACGGGAGCCTGGACAATAACGTAGGGCATGCCCTTGAAGCGCATGTCGAACATCTCCTTGACCATCATATAGTCGGATATGTCGCGCAGGTAGACTACCATCTCGCAGACATCCTGGTAGGTGCAGTCGGCCTCTTTCAGCAGGGCTTCGACATTCTCCCACATGCGCTCTGTCTGTTTGACGATGTTTTTGGGGTATTTAATCTCGCCCTTGTTGTTGATGCTGGCCGTTCCGGATATGAGTACATGACGTCGGTCGCCGTAGTCGATGTAGGTACCTCGCTCGAACGACACACCATAGTCGCTGGTGCGGTTGAGGTGAGTGGGGGCATAGAGATAGTGAACTTGTTCCTTCTGAATACCTGCAATGGCGTAGTTGTCCATCTGGGAGAGAACGTTGGGGTCAGCCTGTCGCCCTCCGATGCCTGTGGAGGCGATGAAATGGGTGTTGACTGTCAGTCCCTGTGTGAAGAAGAACTGGTTTCTGGCTCGTACCACACCGCCGTAGTTGAGGTCAATATCGTTGACGAAGATCCAGGTTCGCATACAGTTGGCCTCCAGTGTACAACCTTCTTCCAATAGCTGCATGCTGTATTCATTAAACAGCAGACGGGTCTGATATTCTGAGTTGGCAGCCAGGTTATGGGCGCTGCCATTCCATAAGTGCTTATACTGTCCATGGCGGACTGAATAGAGTCCGCTGTTGGTGATGTTGGTCTGTACGCCTGTCATCAGGTAGCACCAGAGGGCGATTTTCGTGCCGTCGAGCGGTGCCTGTTGGATGATGCTCTTGGCGCAGTCGGTGATGTCGGCAATAATGACCTCGTCCTGCTGATTGGCAGCGTCGCTGAGGAAATAGCGCTTAAACACAGCATGAGCACCCTGGAGTTTTGTTTCCAACAATTGGTTGTAGGCATTCAGCAGTGCCTCCAGTTGTTTGGCATAAGGCAGGCGGTAGGTGGTGACATGCAGCATCACCTGATATTCCTTTACTTCCGTTCCGTTGTTGAAACAGAAGACATCGGCATTGGCATTTCCAAATTCGTAGTGTGCGAGTCGATCGTTCATTTTTCTTGTTAAATCTTGTTGATATCCACATAGCCATGCATGACAGCATAGATGGTCAGTGCACTGACGCTCTTCATACCCAGCTTGTCCATGATGTTCTTGCGATGGGTAATCACGGTGGCGAGTCCGATATTCAGCTTCTCAGCTATCTCCTTATTAATATAGCCTTGCACTATCAGCGACATGACCTCTATTTCGCGATCGGTCAGGACCTTCCGTCTCAGCACCTCTGGCATCGGCGGCAGGTTTTCCCCATGTCCATGGGCACTTTGTTGCAGTGCCAGCAGTGAACGTACCAGCTCATTTTCAGGTACGTTGATGCAGAGACTGTGGAATTCAGACAATGGTGATATGGAGTCGAGTGAGAGCGTCAGTACAATGGTCTTTCGTCTCCGTTCCAGAAAGAAGGCCTTGTTCTCCAAGACGACGTTCATCGCCACAAAATAGTGGAAATAGTCATCAGCGCCATTGGCTTCCAACTCGACGAAAGAGCCGTAGTTGTCGACCGTCATGATTGGCATGACGTTCTGGAGAATCTGCTTTAGCCCCAATGCCGCCAGGGTATTGGGGTCAATAATGGCTATCTTCGGCCTCCCCTCGATATGCATTAGTCGTTTCTGATATCGAACAAGTTGAAGAAGCCTGTCATCATGAACACCTTACGGATCTCGTCGTTGATGTTCTGAATTACAACCTTCCCGCCCTTGACAGATGCCTCCTTGCGGACTGTCAGGAACAGACGAAGACCAGAACTACTGATGTAATCAAGTTTCGTGCAATCGAGGATGATCTCTTTATCTGCATTTTCAAGCAAAGGCCCAATCTCCTGCTGGGCCTTTACGGCTGCAGGTGTGTCAAGGCGTCCGTTGAAGATGGCTGTCATGCCGCCATCATGCTCTTTGATTTCAATAACCATAACTTCTAATTTTTTAGTTTCTTTCTTAATGTTAATATATTTTTATGATCTCTATATTCGTAATTGACGGAGTCCATAATCTCGCGCACCAAGTGGATGCCCAATCCTCCGATAGGACGTTCCTCGGCCGAGAGAGTGGTATCGACTTTCTCTTTCTTCGTCGGGTCGAATGGGATACCATTATCACTGATGATGATCTTCAGCCGGTTCTCATTGGCCACAGCCTCGATGGTGACAGTTCCTTCTGTACCAGGCGGATAAGCGTATTCCATCACGTTGACAACTGCTTCCTCGATAGCGAGGTTCAAACTCATAACCAACGACATGTCCATTTCCAACTCTTCACCGACTCCCTCGATAAACTCACTCAACTGCGGGATGGTCTCAATGTCGTTGGGAAGTGTGATACTTCGTTTCAGACGTGCCGCCTCTTCTTTCTTGGTGTAGCGAACAGCCATCATGGTCTGGTCGTCACTTTGTTCTGCGTCTTTCACAAATTGGTGGATCGATTGTTCTATTTC
>JAEETB010000095.1 GCA_016286575.1 Prevotella sp. | reverse complement strand
TCCCCGAGTCCTTCGCCAAGGATCTCATCAAGCAGACCGGCGACAAATTCCTCGTTCCCCAGGAATAACATCTTAATAAAGACACAAAGGACACAAAGGGGTCTGACCCTTTTGTGTCCTTTGTGTTGCGTATCTCATCGTTATGAACCCTCTATGACACCGATATCCTGCCACTGTTTGAGGATTTCCGTCACGTCGTTCCTGGCTTCATCCACCGTCACTTCAAACTCCTCGCAGAGCTTCTCGGTCAGCGAGTCGATGGTGAAGTCGCCCATTGCCTGAGCCTGTTTCCACAGCCAGGCTGCCGATGCGTTCAGCGCCAGCATCTTGCCGAAGTTAATGGCTCCGAGGCCCTCACCGATAATCACGTTTTCGCCGCATACCTCCCGCAGCACAAATCCTTTCTTGATTCTCATAATAGCCTATAAATTGCCAATAAATATCTTCTTATCGGGCGCAGCCAGAACCACACTTTTGCTCCCAGCTTCCGCCACCTGTTATATAGATCATGCATCGCTCCGTCGCCATCCACCACGTGGGTCGCCTTGGCCTTGATGTCGCTGAGGGTGCAGCGTTCGGTGCCTACGAGATTGCCGTCGCCCATCAGCGTGACCTTCTCACCTTCGATGCGAATGATGCGATGGATCACGTATCGACCACCTTCCACCCAGGCCAGCACCACGTCGCCGACTTTCGGCGACAAGGGCTTCTGCAGGATGACGCTCTCACGCCCGCCGATGATAAACGGCAGCATGCTCCGCCCGTCGACGGGCAGCGTCACGCATACGCCCTCATTCACCAGCCTGATGGCCTCTTCTATAATATAATCGTCGTTTGGCATAATCTTGCTGCTGCTTCGTCGGGCAGGCACTCCAGATGCCACATCGGCACGGTGGAGGCCAGCTTGTTTTCAGTATCATGCAGACCGTCGGCGATGCCCTCATCCCAGCGCTGGCCGCTGATGCTCGCCACCAGAGCCACATAGGCCTCGATGCCCTCCAGCCGACAGATCCTGTTATACGGGGCCTGCTTCAGCAGGACAATCCCGCCCAGCGGACTGCTCACATTCCGGTAACAGGCCGTCTTACCGCTCCAGGGCGAGCCGTAGACCACCGCCCGACCTTCGCTGATCCTTACCACCGGATTGTCGTCGTTCATCAGTACGGCCCCGTCGATATGCTTCACCCAGAGCCCCGCATGGGTGCTCTTGCCCGTACCGCTCTTGCCGAGGAACAGATAGCCGTGGTCGTCACAGCTCACCGCCGCCGCATGGAAGAGCGCCGTGCCCTTATCTGCCGTCGCCAGGGCGAACATCACCATCAGCGCATTGTCGATGGCCATCTTCGTGTGGCGACCGGTCAGCACGAGGCGACCCTCGTGGTAGTTGTCCTTGCAGACCAGCCAGCCTGCCGATTCGTTCCACCAGACAAACTCATAGACTGCCTCGCCAGAGGAGGTCCGTCCGCAGATGATCTGCTGACCTTCTTCCTCCTGGCGCAGATCCTCCGTGAAGCTGACGGCCAAGCCTTTGCCCACGGTCAGCATGAACAACGCCTCGTCGGCCTGACAGCTGAATGGGGCATAGTTCTCCATCAGCGCGAAGACCCCAGCCTCGCCACTCACACCGAACGTGTGTCCTGCCACCTTATAATATCTTGTCTCCATGTAGGAAGATTTTATGGATAGGTCAAGCCATTATATCGTTGATCATTCATTTCGGGTACAAAGATACGAAGATTTTAAGTTAGTAATCGCCGCCTTTACCTTAAAATTTGTTAAAGAAAGAGGGGTTGTTCTTTCTATTTTTGGTGTTTATCATAAACCATTGTAAATTTGCATTGCAAATAACCTTATAAGAGCAAGCTTATACTTACAATTCAAGACCTTATAAAACAAATAAAACCTAAATAAATTATTTTAAAACCAGATGCTTATGAGAAAAATTTACCTTACGCTCTTCGGAGCAATGATGATGATGGCTGCCAGCGCGCAGACTGTTGTAAACGGCTTCAGACAGGACAGTATCATCGCAAAGAGTGACATTGGCGATCTGACGTCGAAAACCGTCTACGAATACAACGCAAAAGGCCAGTGTACCGTCAGTTATTCCTACTCATACCAAGGTTCGGCCTCCGTGGAGATCATCAAGACGGTGAACACGTTCGACGACCAGGGACGCAAGACCAAATCGGAGGACTTCACATATGCCAACGGCGAATACACGCTGACGGCGTACACCGAATTCAGCGAGTTCAACTCGGATGGCCTCCACACCGTCGAAATTCTCTACCAGCAGGACGAGCAGAACCCCGGTGCCGGCATCCAGGCGTATACGAAGACGGTGATTGACAAGTACAACGGAAAGAATCCCGAGCACACACTAATCTACCAGAATATGGCAGGTTCGTGGTTGCAGTTCCAGGAGATGACCTACGAGTACAACAGCGCAGGTGTGCCCACGAAGATTACGCTCGCAACCAGCATCTTGGGTATGAGCATGACGGTTGTCACCGAGCTCGAGTACGACAGTCATAACATGCCCACGAAGTCGACGCAGACCAATTCGTTGATGCCCAGCGAAAACGTCGTTACCACTTATGTGAACACTTACGACGACAACGGACTGCCGACAATGGTCATGACAGTTGTCAGCGGTATGGGTATGGGCATGACGATGGTCAGCTACTACTACTGGAGCACAACGTCAGGCATTGCCCCGATAATCGGCAGCAAGCAGGATAACGGCAAGTTCTTCGACCTCAACGGCCGTCGCGTCGATAATCCCGCTCGCGGTCTCTACATCCACAACGGCCGCAAAGTCGTCATCAAATAACCGAGGCGCGTTCCAGGTCATAACACAAGGGACACAAATTTGTGTCCCTTGTATCATTTGTAGAACCCGATCCGGATGTAATGACGGGGTGGGGTGAAGGGGTTCCAGGAAATGTGGAGCCAGGTGGAGGCGGTCAGGAGCTGGTCGGTGTATTCCCAACTTTTGAAGAAGTCGACGAGCTCCGGGAACCGTGCAGGATCCTTCGGTCGGATATCGGCAGCCTGTCCGATGAGGTGCTGCGAGTTGCGTACACCACCCACCTTGCGGTTCACGGCCTCGCAACGGAAGCCCGAATTGACGATGATGGGGCCCACCAAGAGCCGAGCGGGCTCCAGCAGCTGATGACAGCCATAGGTCAGATTCGCCACGACCTGCATCGTGGGGATGTTCTCGGGGTATTTGCCCAGGTTGAGGAACTCGCCCAGCTTAAAGTGAGGCGATAAGCGAACGCCATCAAGCGCGTTCATGTCATTTTGATTCTCTTTCATGGTAATGCTTATTAATGATTCTGATGTACTGATCCAGTCCGAATATCGACCCTGCGAGCAGGAACGACTGCGCCACATAATAGAGCAGCCCGCCTGCCACATCGTCGATCTCGATTACCTGATACGCCACGAGCGCGATACTGCTCACGATGAGCAGCACCGCACAGGCGTACTGAGAGACTTTGAAGCCTTTGTTGTTTTCCATGGCAACGTTAGGTCTAAATCATAGTTGCTCCTCCTGCTCCGAGAAGCAGCGTGATGATGTAACTGATCACTTGAAGAATCGTCTTAACTGTCTTGTTCATAATCTTGATGTTTTAAATGGTGAATAATTAGGGTTATTTTCGCAGTCGAAACCGCTTCTCTTCTATACGACAAGTGAAGTGCAAGGTGAATGCAGAGCCGAGATTTCTCGGGCTTTGCTGAGCCGCAGCCTTCACTCGCAATTTATATTGCAAAAGTACAAAAAATAATCGAGAAAACCAAACATTTCCTCGATTATTTTCTCACAAAAAACTCACAGGGAATCCCTGTGTTATACGGCATCAGAGTATGCCTGACCCCGTTGTGTCAGACTGTCTCTGCTTTATTTAGCAGCCTAGCATAGCGGCTGGTGTAATTCCAAGCGTAGTGCATAGCATACGGGCGATTTTTAGCGTAGGTTCTGCACGTCCGGAGATGTAATCACTAATTCGCGACTGACTAACTCCAATCTCTTCTGCCAGTTGCTTCTGGCTCATGTTCTTTTCTTCAAGTGACAACTGAATGAGTTGGGCAACAGTAGGCTTGGCGATGGGAAAGTGTTCTTTCTCATACTCTATCACCACGTCCGCCATCATTGTCAGTTCAATGGCATTGCGATCATTCGCAGGGGTGTTGTCATCTACCAATGGCAGCAGTTCCTCAATGCGTGCCAATGCAAACTCGTATTTCTCCTTTGTAATCTTACTCATATTCTTTCCTCCTTAATTTTATATTGTTGCTGCATCTATCTTGTCATATTCGCTATGGGTTCCCACAAATCGGATGAATACATGTCCAATTGTGAACTTAACCACTACTATCAAGCGATATTTATTTCCCTTGATGTTGAATACGTAATGTTGGTTACCAACGTAGTCAGTAGCAGGAAAATCAACCTTGATATCCGACAGGTTCTTCCACTCTGCTTTTTCGGCTATGTCATACCAGCGTTCGAGAGCTGCCTGAGAGTCTCCATGCCCTTCCGAACTGTAGAACTCAACTAACCGTCTATGTGATACTATTCTCATTTCGGGGGCAAAGATAAATAATAATTTTGAAATACGCAAGTTTTTGGGTAATTATTTTTGTTTTTCAAAACATTTCATAGATCGGCGAGTCCCAGCCTGAAAGAGAATGATTCGAAGGATGTAGAGACGAAAAAACGGAAGCCGAGATGACTTCCGTTATTCCATTTTCTTCTTTGAAAAAGTTCAAAGACCTGGCCCTATGATCTTCTGCCTGTGAACTCACAAGGGACGGTTCCCAACGAGTCCAGACTCACTCAGAACCGTCCCGTGTGAGTCTAAGGAACGGCTCGTGTGATGTTATAAATTTTGCCTTTTGCGAGCGCAGTAGAAGGAAGGGCGATGTTATTGCCACCAACTGTCAGGGTGCAACTTCCTATGTTAGTAGAGTTTGTGCTAATGGCAAATGTTGCATTACCCGAGCCATCAGTTGTTACATTTCCGCTAGTCGTAGTAGTACCTTTTGTAAAAGATACTGCGACTTCAGTGCTGGGCGTCAGACCGGTGATCGTGAAGTTAAGGATTAAACCTAAGGGTGCCAGAGCGAAGCCTGTACCGCTGGAATATGAACCTGCGTACTCCCTGCTGAGTTGCTCAACGGCTTCAGCCTTCGTAAGGGCAAAAGCCTTTGTCCAATCATAAGAAATATTCAGTTGATAGCCAGAGCCAGAAACTATTATAAAGCCTTTGCTATCGTATCCGGCAGGCAGCAGGTCGGCAAATCTAGACTTGGCATTTTTTAACAGATCATCGGCAGTGCCGGTATACGATGTATTTTGAGTTGTAATAGTGCCGCTGAATGTTCCGCCCGACTGCCATGTCAGTATGCCGGCAAACTGTTTAGATCCATTATCTACACCCTTCACTAACAACTTGTCGCCCGAGCTGAAGCCGAGCGTTCCGGTACCATTGCCGTTGTCAGTATACGTGGCACGGGTGGTGGCTTTGTCGCCCTCACGGGTCACGTTGACGGTTACGGGAAGTTCGAAGCCTTTCGTGGCGGTGTTCTCGTCGTTGATGATAGAATCGTCGCTGCTACATGCGGTGGTCAGCATTGTGGCGGGCATCAGCATGGCCAGTGCCAGACGGTTGAAGATATTCTTTGTTTTCATTGTTCTTCTTCTGTTTTTGTTGTTAATACTCGGATTGATGCGGGGGCATCAGATAGTCTCCTCCTCCCACACGCCATTCATTGTGGCATTCACACTGCTTTGCAACAATTGCGGCTTTTGTTTCAACTCGTAAACCTTCGTCGAAGGCTTCTCATACTTTTTCTTTGTTGTCATATATTTAAAAGTTTTAGTTTTGGTTGCAAAGATAGCGCATTCGGCGTTAATTTCAAAAAAAAAAAATAAGAAAAGTTAAAATCGGTAGCTTTCTCCGATTTCCGGCCATTATCGGGGTTCTTTTGTGCACAGTTTGCGGGTTTTGTGCAATGGAACGGAAAATAATGGGAGATTTATTTGAAGGTGACGATTTTTCTTCGTAACTTTGCAATCTTTTCGGCTCCATTTCCGGAGCAGATAATAATAAGGTAAAAAGAGAGGCTATGAGTGAAGAATTAAAGACCGGAGAAATGATGGAGGCGACGCGTGAGGCGCGTCGCCAGTTGGAATGTGAGCAAGAAAGAATGAAGGAGCGGACTGAGCAGATGAAGGGGTTCATGCTCGCCCTGGAGGCTACTGAGGAGGTGTTGCAGGAGAACGAACGACTGCGGGAGGAGATGGATCAGCTACGCCAGCAACTGCAGGACGAGAAGGACAAGAACACGAAGCTGGAGATGCAGCTCAAAGAGATGACCAAGCTGTCGGCCAGCGTGGCGGGCAAGGCCTCGCAGGAGGAGGTGCAGAAGGCCCTGCGCGTGTTTGTCAACAAGTCGAAGCGCAAGAAGATGGAGAAGCGTATCGCCGTGAAGGAAATGGTGCTGGAGCTGGCCAATGCCAACGGGCTGGTACTGCCCACTGACCTTGCTGCGACTATCGACAGCCTCGACGACGAGCAGCCGGTGGAGCAACCTCAGACGGCGAATAGTGGTTTGACCGAGAATCTGGCCGAGTTGCTGACCGCTGAGGCACAGGTACTGTGGCAGCGGCTGCGCGATGCGGGGTTTATCGTGGCCGACGGCTATGCCCTGGCCGAGGGCGTGTCGGCCAACCAGGCTGCCTACATCGCCGACCGCATGGCTGAGCGGTTGCAGATCAAGAAGAAGTGGAAGCTGTTTCAGCAGCTCTGGGGCATTCCCAACCTCGGTCAGCTGGCGGGCACATGGCAGCAGACGGGCAAGCTGCCGCCCAGGAGCAGCGATATCGATAAGCTAATGAAGTAACTGATTGTCAATCCATTAGGGTCTTATATAAGTCTTATAGTAGGTCTTATATAAGACCTTTTTTTATGTCCTTTTTCGTACCTTCGCAGCACCAAACAACGGGGAAAATGGTCAAGCGTTGGACCGTAGGCCAGTCTCACTTCCCCTGTTGGGCGGAGGGCCCCTCGTGTGAGACCGAGGTTTTCCCGAACCTATTATAAAAATGAAAAAGAACAATGAGAATTTCTGGAACAACAACACGCACCTTTGCGTGAATCTGAAAACCCAACTGCGCAGCGACCGCTGTGCCAAGCTCGGCAAGAGCTACCCGGGCGTGCTCCGTCGCGACGTGTTCTGCGAGGAGTTCCGCTACGATGATCACTTTACCTTCGTCGAGACGGTGCCTCAGCCTGCCCAGAAGCGCAACCCGCGCGTCTATGACGGGGACTACATCACCATCACCCGCCGCAGCGACGGCTCGTACCACCCGAACTTCAAGCCCATGAAAGTCGACAAGGATTTCAGCGCGGCACGATATGCCAGCGGCGTGGCCAACGAACTGCTCTGGGCACTCGAGGGCCTGGTAGAGGAAAGGTAAAAAGGTAAAAAGGCCGTAAGTGTTCCAGTTGTTTCAATTATTCCAATTATTCCAATTCCAATTAGAAAAATGAGCGTGCAAACTCTCTTTATATATTATATAACTAATTGATATATAAGTAGTTATATATATAATAAGCAGAATTGGGATATCAAAAAAACAAACTGGAATTGGAATAACTGGAATACTCGGTCATTAACAATTCATCTAAATAGCAGATAACCAATGAAATACGACATTAGTAAACCCTCTGCCCCTAAGATGCCAAGCCTTGGTAAAGGGACAGAATGTATCAAAATCCTGCTCTCGCAGGCTTCAAAAGACATGCACGAACCTATGGTTCCGATGTTTTTCCCTGTCCTGGGCGCACACATCAGCGGCACGGAATTTCAGTATCCTGATAATAGTTGGAAGGAGCCGACGGGCATGATGGCCAATCTCGTAGCAAAAAGTGGCGATAACAAGGGCCAATATCCGATTCTTGTAGAAGCCCTTTGCCGTGATTTCCGTCAGCACGACAAGGCTGAGGAGGACAAATATCGGGAATGGCAGAGTCTCAGTAAGACCGAGCCCAACAATAAGAAAAAGACAGCCGAGCCGACTTTGGCCTACTGGTTCCCGCCGATTGACACGACCAAACCAGCCTTTATCAAGAATGCGATTGTGCTCGAGGCGCAGGGTGGTCGCACACAGTACTTCAACCTGCCTGAAGTGGAGATGGCCGACCAGTTGTGTGGCAGCCATAAACAGGTGTCGCTGATGTTTCGCAACATCTACGACCGTGCCCGTGCCGGTGCCTTACGTGCCACGGCCGACGGTATAACGGGCAACCCGATCCTCCGAGCCTGCATTACGATCTCGTCGAATCCGGACTCAACCCGTAAGTTCTATAAATACGAGCTGACTAACGGAACGTTCGGCCGCATGGTATTCAGTTTCAAGCCGCGTGGCAACCGTGAAGGTCGTATCCCCAGATTGGGAAAGTTCCCCGACGAGTTCTATCAGAAACTGGATGAATATCTGGCGCGTCTCGACCTCTGCAAGGGCCGTTACATCATCCGTCCGCTGAACAAGCTGACCGACCGTCTGGCTGCGGATATGGCAACGCTGGCCGATTTGGCTGATGATGACGTGCTGTTTGAGATGTCGCATCGCTCGCTGGTGTCGGCCTGGAAGGCTGGCTGCATTCTTTGGGTGCTCAACAATCAGACGTGGACCAAGTCGATGGGTGAACTGGTGGAATGGCTGGTCTATCACGACATCTGGAGTAAGATGCAGCTCTTCGCCGATATGCTTAAGGACACTGACCAACTGAATGATGCCCAGCGGCGCGGCCCTAAGAACATGCTCGACTCGCTGCCGAACACCTTCAATGAGGCCCAGCTCGAAGTGCTCCGCACCAGCCTCGGCAAAAGTGCTGAGGGCACAAAGGGACAGTTGGCTAAGTGGGTGTTCCGCAAGTTCATCACCTACTCGAACCAGACGGGACTGTATACCAAGACGGAGGAGTACTTGAAACATTAAACATTAAACATTAAACATTAAACATTCTTGGCGGAGCCAAGCGGCAAAGCCGAGCGAAACATTAAACATTAAATTCGCTTCGCTCAGAAGATTTTAATATGGAAAAGTATGAACTTCAAAAGCTCCGCGACCTGCCGATTGAGGGGGTCGCAGAGCGACTTGGACTGAGGGTGGTGAGGCACAAGAGCCTCTGCCCGTTCCACGACGATCATCATGCCTCGCTGTCGTTCTCGGTGCGCAGGAACAGCTATCGCTGCTTCGTGTGCGGGGCCTCGGGCGGGACGATTGACTTGGTGATGAAGTATCTGAACAAGACGTTTCTTGATGCGTGTCGGTGGCTGGCGGATGAGCACAACGTGATCATTGACCATTCACCATTCTTGCGTCCCGATGGTAGCAAGCGTCCTTCGGCCGAGCGGACCATTGACCATTCTGCTGCGCAAAAGGAGGCGGGCGCGATGTTCAATCCTCAATATTATGAGCGCTTTTTCGAGCGGCCGTGGCTGAACGAGGAGGCCCGGCGGTTTCTCTTTGAGGAGCGGCGGCTGGATCCGAGGATCGTCGCTTGGTGCCGCCTGACTTCGTGGCGCGACAAGCGGGGTGTTTCTTGGTTGCAGACGCCTTACTATGACCGTGAGGGTCGCCTGATCGGTGTCCAGAACCGCAACCTCGGCACCGCCACGCCCGAAGCCCCTCGCTTCCGTTTCCCGCAAGGGTCGGAGTGCAGTATCTACAATCTGCCGGTGTTGAACTGGCTCCGACCTGGTGAGCCTCTCTATATCACCGAGGGCTGCAGCGACTGCTGGGCGATGCTCTCGGCTGGTCATAAGGCCATCGCCATCCCCTCCGCCACGCTGCTCAAGCAGAAGGATGTGGAGCTGCTTTCAGCACTCACCGCCGAATGCCACATGTACCCCGATCGTGACGCGCCTGGCGAGCGGCTATTCCTGCAGTTAAAGAAAGTGCTGCCCTCGCTCGTGCACCATCAGTTGCCCCCGGGCTGCAAGGACTTTAGTGAGTATTACATTAAACATTAAACATTAAACATTAAACATTAAACATTAAACATTAAACATTAAACATGAAACATTAAATTTTAGGAAAAATAAGCCTGCCTTATTGCCGAATAACGCTGCGTTATTGGGCAATAATGGTGGGTTATCAGGTGGCGGAAAAATATTTCGAGAAAAACTTGAAAAAAGCTCGGTAAATATTTGGTAATATGAAAATTATTTTGTACCTTTGCAATGTAATTCAGAGATGATTACAAGCGGGAAGGACCACCCGATGTAGTTGGTCCACTTAATAATATAATACCACGAAAAATTTTTAAAGGTATGATTGAACTTTATCTTTCAAAGGTTACCGAGACTTCGGAATCGGAACAGGCGGGTAAGTACTACGCCCGAGTGAGTTACAAACAGACCA
>JAEETB010000472.1 GCA_016286575.1 Prevotella sp. | reverse complement strand
ATGCTTTGTATCTCTTTCGACTCTTCCATTTCTATCTTACCGATTTAGCGTTGTTCCACCACTGGCGGCGGCAACGGGTGATGATGTCGTGCTTGGTGGCGGGGTTCATGTAATAGGCCCGCTCCATCAGTTCGTTCCACACATCGAGAAACGACGTATAGCGGAGTGCGAGGGTGAGCTGGCGCAACTGTTTGTTGATGGTGCGCAGTTTGGGGCGGATGGTCGAGATGACCTTGTTCTTCTCCTGTTCCGTCATCTTGCTGCTCTCAAAGCACACCTTGCGGATGTCCATGATGACGTCGAGCGTGGTGCGCACGATGTTGCGATAGACCACATTGCGGCGCGTGGAGAAAGCCACGGCCAAGGCGTTCTCAGGACTGTCAGCGAGGACATGGCCCAAGTCCTTCACGCATTTCGAGGTCTGTGTCACCTCGTAGTAGATGCCGTAGATCTCAGCCGCTATCGACAGCACATCGTGGAACTTATCCAGATAGTCGTTGAACTCGCGCTGGAAGTCGGTCGTGGCTTCCACCTCCTCCTTTATCCAGACGTGGCCGGTGGTCATCAGCAGCTGCGCCTTCTCCTGCGACTCAATGGTTTTCTTCGCCTGGTCGGAGGCTAATTCTATGGCAGCCACACGTCCGGGGTCGATACCAGCCACCGACTTCAGCGGCACACACAACAGTATTAACAAGTATAGCTTTTTCATCATTCGTTCAATATTTGACTCACGGTTGATGCCCTGCGCCAGCGTTCGTAGGCCTCACTGGCTATCTCAGCATGGCTCTTGTCAACCATCCCAGCCGTGTACTGGTTCCAGACATCCGTCAGATTATGATACGCGATGCTGATGGCGAGGGTGCGCAGCTTGGCATTCAGCCGAGCCAGTTCGTCGGACAGCTGCCAGAGCATTTCCGTCCGTTCGGCTCCCGTCAGCATATTGTCAGTGCCACCCTTGGCCACCGACACCTTCAACAGGCGATAAGTCTTGATGAACTCCGTCGCTGTTTCGAGGTAGAGGTCGTTCATGGCCAACGTGGCACCGATACCCACAGGATTGGCATTGATGGCCCGTTGTATCTCATAGAGATGTTGCAGGGTCTGAACACCATCGGCATAAAGTGAGCAACCAGCTTTAAGGGCATCGGCATAGCCACGAGCCGTTTTCAGGTAAGCATTATACTTACCCTCCCACTGTTTCATCTTCGTAAACTCAGCCGCAATGGTTCCCTGAAAAGCAGCGGTCTTCTGCATACCTTTCGTCTGACTGTTTATCGTGCTGTTCAGCAGGCTCGTCCCCTCGGCAATAGCGGCATATTGCAGCGGATTGGCCTCGCCAACCTGCCCAAAACTACTGGCAGGCACACCCATCAGGACGGCCAATGCCAGTAGTCCGCGTCGATTATGAAAGAATAAAGATGGTATCATTCTTATTTAATAAAGATAAATTATCTACATGCCACGTCTGATACCCTCGTCTGGTCCAGGAACACCAAGGTTGGCTTCTTCTGAACGGAAGTTGGCTGCAGCTACATCAGCCGGACTGACAACTCCTGCTTTATGATAGACGGGGCCGGTACGGGTTTCATAAATCTCAGGTCTCGGCTCATGGGGGACAGACAGGCCGTCACGCATCACCTCACCGCCAACGACCAATGCGGCCAAAAGAGCAGCACCGAGGTTATGGCCTTCGCCTGGACGGGTCTTGATGTCCACCTCATTGAAGATCTTAGAGAAGAGCTGCATACGGTGATAGTCATCGACGGCGAGGAACTTGTCATACTGTTTCTGGGTAATCTCGTGCGAAATGGCCTGCCCATTGATGACAGCGGTCATCTTGTATTTGCCATTCGCTGTAGGGTCAACCTGAATATTCCCCACCTCGACCTCACGGCCATGTGCTCTCTCGCGGTAAAAGCCCTTGCGCTCATTAAACTCCAAAAGGGCTGCACCGTCCACCCTGTTGGAAGTGGCATTTTGGATGTCCACTTCCTTTTGGTGGACGATGCTTTGCCCGTCGTGCGCAAGGTATA
>JAEETB010000094.1 GCA_016286575.1 Prevotella sp. | reverse complement strand
GGCGACGAAGCTCGCCAATCGACGGGGGCTGGATGAAAATGCTCAGCGCCCTATCGCCATAGAATCGCTTGATATTCACACCACCTTTCACGTCGACATCGAACACAACGTTCTGTCCTGCCTCCAATTGGCGTTCCACCTGAGACTTTAGGGTGCCGTAATAGCGGTCTGTGTAGACCTCCTCGTACTCAAGGAACTCATCGTTCTCGATGCGGTCGCGAAACTCCTCTGGGGAGATGAAGAAATACTCTACCCCATTCTGCTCTGAACCTCTCGGGGCCCTTGATGTGCAGGAGATTGAGAATGCCAGGTTCAGTTCCTGGTGCTCCTTCATCAGCCACGAGATAATGGTCGACTTTCCCGTTCCGCTTGGAGCTGAGAAAATAATCAATTTACCCTTCATATTTTTTTGTTTACAGTTTACCAACTCATGGCCCTCCCTATAAGGCATTGAGCACTTGCTCCTTGATCTGCTCAAGCTCGTCCTTCATCTTGACGACGAGATTCTGCATTTCAGCCTGATTGGATTTCGAACCGGTGGTATTGATTTCGCGCCCCATTTCCTGAGCGATAAAGCCGAGCTTCTTACCCTGTCCGGCAGGCTCGTTCATTGTATCGCGGAAATACTTCAAATGGTTTGTCAGACGCTGCTTCTCCTCACTGATGTCGAGTTTCTCGATGTAGTAGATCAGCTCCTGCTCCAGACGATTCTTGTCGTAGTCCACCCCAGGAATCTGCTGCAGACCCTCCACGATGCGCTGCTTGATCTTCTCCACGCGACTCTTCTCGTAGGGCTCGATCTCTGCCAACAGGATGGCGATATTGTCAATCTTCTCCGTGAACTTCTTCTGCAGGGCAGCTCCCTCCTGAGTACGGAAGTCAACGAGGTTCTTCAGAGCCTCGCTCACTGCCCCCTTCACCGTCTGCCACTCTTCTTCCTCCAGCTCCTCCGTGTCAGTCTTTGTCAACACATCGGGCATACGGAGCAGGGTGTAGAACCAGTCTTCAGGCACAGGGATGCCCGTCTTCTCAGAGATGCTCTTAATCTGCTGGTAATAGTTCTCCACGAGTGCCGCATTGATGGGGGTAGGGTCGACGGCCATATCCTTCTCTATCCAGACACTCATGTCTACTTTTCCCCTGATGAGGGCTTCAGCCACCATCTGGCGCATCTCCATCTCCTTCTCGCGATAGAGGGGTGCGATACGTGTGTTCAGGTCAAGCTGCTTGGAGTTCAGCGACTTCACCTCTACATGGATTTTCTTGTCTTTGTAAGCTACGACCGCTTTGCCGTAGCCAGTCATTGATTGTATCATGTGCGTACCTTTTAATAATATTCGTTTGCAAAGGTACAAATAAGAAAGCAAACAACCAAATTTTATTTGAGTTTTACGGCTTTCCCTCCTACTTTCAGCACATGAAGCTGAGCACGACGAATAGGCAATGCGATGGTTGAGCCATCTGAGACAACCTTCGAGAGCTGCATACCTCGCAAGTCGTAGAGTTGCACACTCGTACCTGAGGGAACTCCACTGAGAATCAGCTGGTCTCCGTCTCTCTGCCAAGTCCACTGCTGCATCTGCTCCACCTGATTGATGGCTGAGGCATCACCCAGAATGGCATTGATGGCCATCGACGTGCAATTGGGGAAAGTCAGTTTGCAGACAGCTCCATCAATCTGTTTTGTCTCCTCTTTACTGCTGGAGTATATCACTACTTTCCAGCCAACTACAGCCTGACCGTCTTTTGCCTGACCTTCGATGTTCACCTCTCGTCCTGCAAAGAATTTTCCGTCGAAGATGCCTCTAGAGAGTTTGACACCATTAAAGGTGGTTGTGATCTTCTCTGGATGGGATGTCGACACGTTCACCGTCATATTGATGGGAGTGCCCAACTGATAGACATCACCCAGTTGTTTATACATCTCTCTGGTACGGTTGGAGAGCCACAAACGCACATATCTTTTCTCGTCCTCGTAGTTAGGCCACCAGGGATTATCGTAGACAGTACTTCTGTGACGTTTCCACTCACCAATCAACAGTTTGTACATGGGATCCCAGATGATCTGGATGCCCCTATCATTCAGGAAGTCACCCATATAGACACTGAAACGATCGATAAACTCGCGAGCGAAGTCTTTGTTTTCCATTAGACGACGGAAGAGAAGGGTAGATTCCTCATTGATGGAGAAGTTGGCACCAAAATGCAGGTTCTTGTCATCAGGATGATACCACTGAGCGATAATCTGATGGTCATAACCACCTGAACCACCAGCGCCTCCTTGTGTGTAAAGACCCATCGTGTAATCGAGGTCTTTGCCTATCCAGCGCCATTTGCCTCCTTCAGCCCTAGGGCGCCACATCACATTATTATTATTCGGATAGTCGAGGTTGTTGAAGTAGAAGTTCATGGCAACGATATTGATGTATTCCTCCCAGTCCATGACCTCTGCATATTCTGCCAGCGTGTGGTTCTGCTCCGTATAAAATTTGGTGAAGGCGTTGTAGTTATCAATGGTGCCCTCTTTGAGTTCATTGTTTTCTATCAGGTCGATGTCTTCCAGTCCGTTGTAATGGGTGATGATATTGTTCTCGTTAGCCCTTTCGCGAATGTTCAGGATACCCCAGTACGAACCATTGATATAGATGACTGCTGGTCGCCAGGCCTGCCAGTCCATATCTGTATGCTCTGCCATCGAGCGCTGGGCAAGAGCATCGCGCATATAGATATAGTCGTGATCGTTGCCTGAATTACGAAGCACAATCGACTTATAGTTCGTAAGTCCTGGGCATTGGTCGGGGAAAAACTCATACTCCAGGTTCTTCTTGCCAAAACGCTTATGGCAATAGATGGCCATCGACTTTCTGGAGGCCTCTCTCGAATAGGCGCCAGTGATACGCGTCTCGCAGATCTGATTCAGTTGTGAAGGCTCGCCCTCTTTGTCGAAGAGCTCAAAATTCAGGGGCCTGCGCCAGTTCACCTGCTGATACTTCTCATGGCCATAGTTGTTTTTGAAGATACCTATCTTGCTGTCGTTGAGGTATCTATTGTCTATAACGAGACTGATGATGGGAATCGTCAGTTTCATGTCGTGGAAGATATACGACTCCACAGTGCTCCTTGGTGAGAGCCAGCCCTCACAAAACAGCTTGGCACGAACGACTTTAGAGTCGGTGATGGGGATTTCTGAGGTGTATTTTGTGCTGGTGAGCGTGGGTTCAGAGCCGTTTGTCGTGTAATAAATTTCCGTTCCATCAGGACAACCCTCAGGCAATGACAACGTCAGATTAAACGAACTCAAACCACTCCCTGCACGTCCTTTTTCGCTGAAGATAGGTTCACCCAGGATATGGTCGTGATCGCAGATGTCGCCAGTATTGGCTTCTTTGGGAGTGGGAGTCAGCTGATAGCCCCACTCGCTGCTGCCGTCTGTCTTTCGTCCGTAGGCGATATTGGGCGCAGGCTGCTTTTCCAGATTCGTTACCTTATCTATGATAGTGGATCCCTGAAAGAGATAGAGGGCTCCACCTTTCCCAGAATCGAGACGGAAAGAGGTATGAAGCCCCTGGCCCACCTTGTCGCAGTAGACGAGTGCCCACATCTTGGGAGACACCATCTCGTCAGGCAGCTGCCAGGCCTCGTCGCTATTCTCCGTTCTGCCCAGCTTGTAGTCCTTCAGGCTCACGGCATCATCGCCAGAGTTATAAAGTTCCACCCAGGAATCTGGGAAATCCTTGAGGTCATCCATGATACAGTCCACGTTCGACTGCATCAGTTCATTGATAACCAATTGAGCCTGAGCAGCCTGCCAGCTCAGTACTAATGCGATAATAATAGATAGCTTTTTCATTGCGACTGCAAAGGTAATCATTATTATCTTCCTCTTCAGCCTCAGAAGGTTAAACTATATTAAATCTGTCGATGGCATATCTATACATCCCATTGTCATCATTGGTTTTCACTTCTTTTTCGTATCTTTGCCCCATATTACGAACCAAAACCAGAAAAGATGAGACAAGGATTACTGATTTTAGCCATCAGCTGCACGATGGCTGTGCAGGCTCAGAAGGCTCCTGTTTATGAGACTTCTGCCAAAGACGAGATTGCTGCCAACCGTTACTTGGCAGGCAGTAACTATCTGGACTATGACCGTCAGCTGTCGGATAAGCCACTGACACCCAGTCCTAAGAACTATGAGCCTTTCTACATGAGCCATTATGGGCGTCATGGCTCGCGCTGGCTGATATGGGAAGGAGAATACACGCTGCCCCTCAACACCCTGAAGAGTGCCCGAGACGCAGGAAAGCTGACACCATTAGGCGAGGAGACACTGAAGAAACTGGAGGCCTTTATGCCCACTACCGTCAAACGTCTGGGTGACCTGACAACCGTTGGCGAGCGCCAACATCACGGTATCGGCAAGCGTATGGCTCAGAACTTCCCTGAGATTTTCAAGACGAAGGACCTGAAGATCGATGCCCGCAGCACTACCGTGACGCGCTGCATCCTCTCGATGATTGCCGAGTGTGAGGAGTTGGCTGCTGCGAACCCAACGGCACAGATTCACAACGACGTCAGCGAGTCGCTGCAGTTCTATCTGAACCAGCCTTGGGAGGGCATTGTGAAGAAACAGGGACGTGGCACAGGTGACAAGGAAGAGGCTGAATACAAGCAGAAATACACCCACCCTGAGAGACTGATGAAGGTACTTTTCAATGATCAGCAGTGGGTCTATGACAATGTGGCTGCAGGAGATTTCATGCGCCGTCTCTTCGACGTGGCCGCTAATATGCAGAGTCATGATACAGACATTGAGCTGCTGTCGCTCTTCACCGATGAGGAGATGTACGACCAGTGGCGCATCCGTAATGTAGGATGGTATCTCGACTATGGTGCCTCACCCGTCTCTGGAGAGAAGATGCCCTTCAGTCAGCTGAACCTGTTGAAGAACATTATCGCCACTGCCGATACCGTCACCCAGACACAGGCCACCCTGCGCTTCGGCCACGAGGTGTGTGTGATGCCGCTGGCCTGTCTGCTGGAGCTCGACAACTGCGGCATGGCTGTGGAGAACCTCGACGAACTCGACACCTATTGGCGCAACTACCGTATCTTCCCCATGGGCTGTAACATCCAGCTGGTGTTCTATCGTCCCAAGAAAGGCAAGACGGGCGACATCCTCGTGAAGGCATTGCTCAACGAGCGCGAGACTTATATGCCTGGCAACACTGACAACTGGCCCTACTACAAATGGCAGGACCTGCGCCAGTATTATCTGGATAAGATCGAGAAGTTTGAGGCAGAGGCTAATTCACCCTCGAAGTGATGGCACTGCGCACGCCCTTATAACTCTTCAGGTACGCCTTGGCACTTCCGAAACTTAGGAACATGTCGAGGCGTACTGGTATATGGTTCTGGTCGTCGGTGATATAGAAGCGTACCAGCTCATGGCTCTTGTTGTCCTCGCGCTCATAGAATGAGAACACGAGGCAGCGGAACTTCTCCTTCGAGTCGTTCATCTTGAAGTTCTCTTTGCCACGGTATTCGAGCCATGAGTTCGACAAGCTGCGTGCGTCGCTGATGGCAGTGGGGATGACATCACCCTTCTTCAGCTTCGTGGCATCGAAGTTACGTGCACGGAGGAAGATCGACATCATGTCGTAGATACAGCTTTTATAGGTGCTAGTCTTCCAATGCTGCTCGCCGTCGGCATCGACACGGTGCTTCTTCAACTGACAGAAGTTGTTGGGATAGCTGTACCAGATCTCGTCGATATAGTAACGGTCTCCCTCGCGGGCACCCTTGCGGAAATAGAGGGGCGAGAGGTCGGTATTGCAGTAGCTGAGCAGCGTGTCGCGCATCAGGAAGTACTTGTCGAGCTTGGGGTTGCCTCGTGTGATGAGGTAGGACTTCCAGGCTTCCTTGCCTTCAAACTTCGTCAGCTTCGTATCCATCTCAGCCGTTCCCACTTTCAGCCAGATGAACTTCCAGTTGAAGTAGAGGTCATATCTCAGTTCCTCGCCGCTTTTGAAGGCTGTATTCTCGATGCCACACTGTGCCTTGCCGGTTAAAGGGAAAAGGGCAAAAAGGGTAATTACTATAATCTTTATCATTTTTTACTGTTTTGCTTTTCTAAATTCACGCCTTGGGTTTTCATATACTCGATGCCCAACTCCTGAGCCCGCTGCAGATTACGGTTCTTCAGCTTTTTGACCGCGTCGGGCTTCTGTTTCGTAATCGCTAAGGGCTTTTGCTTGTAAACAGGTGTCGACAGGACATTCCAGTTCTGGCTGACATCCCATTTCTCCTTACATTCGATCTCTCGGGGATAATAGTAGACAGTCTCTGCCTGCAAGTCCTTGTCGTAGTCGCCTGTATCCCAGATACCGTTGCCGTTGAGGTCGACCAGTGCACGCAGATAGTACTTGCCAGGCTTCACATATCTGAAGGTGGCCACACTTTTCTCTGCCCGTACTTCCTTTACCACTGCATCGGATGCGCTCAACAGCTGTAAGATGACCTGGGCTGTATCAGCAATACCTGAGAGGGTGATTTTCAGCGAGCTGTACGTCTCCTCTGTATCGATCTTGACACCCTGTTTGTAAGGATCAGACACCTTGCCGTAGATATCCTCGAAGGCTGCGGAGTCGATTTCAAGACTGTATTCAATACCAGGCTTCCAGTTGGCGAGGATCCTGTATTCGCGTATGCTGTGTTCGACAGGTTCGAAGACGCAGGTTGATTCGTACCACACGGAATCGATCATCGAGTAGAGATGAACCATCGAAGTGTCGCACCTCACAAGTGGCGTCGCCATCTCTACCGTCACCTCGTTCTCAGGCGTCATGGTCTGAGGAAGGTTGATCCTGGGTTCTAATGGCTTTTCACGATAGATGGAGTCGTAAGGCTCGCCTCGTTTCTTTTTCTTTTCCTGCTCTTTCTGCCATCTCTCCAGTTCCTTGGCCTTATCCTTCATGCGCTTCTCATAAGGAGTCTTTGCCAAGACATCAATGGTGTCAGTCTGACTGACGAGTGCGCCCAGCGTGTCAGTCATCATATAACTGATCTCCATGCGGAGCGTGTCCTGATTCACCAGGGCTGTGTCGCGCAGCCAGTAGTGGATGGTGTCCTGTTTCTCGCCAGTCTCGATGACGAAGGCACTGTCGGCATCAAAGTTCAGTCCCCTGATGACTGGCAGTTCTGGATGGCCATAGCTGAAGTACATGCTGAACATATTGGCTTCCTTGCGTTCCGTCTTCAGCAGATAACGGTCTGTCTGAGTCATCGTAAACGCCAGTAGCGTCACGTCGTCAGGCAGGAAGTGGGTATAGGGCACCTGCAACAGGGCATCAATGTGGAGTGAGTCGCGCCAGACGGTATCCACACGGGTATCAGGCTTCCAACTTGGCACCAGCGTATCATGGTTGAAGGCCAGCATCTCACTCTTCTGATTGAAGATGAAGTCACCGTCGGCATCCTTCAGGGCAAAGGCACGGTATTTGCCTGGTGCCACACCCTTGACCACAAAGTGCCCGCTACCGTCAGTGCGCGATACGCGCAGCATTGGTTTGGTCTTGAAGGCTGAGTCTGCAAAGTCATCGTAGAGTCCCACCATGATACCCTTAATGGGTTCGAGGTTACTGGCATCGAGCACGTAGCCTGACACTTCAAAGGTATCTATCTGTTCGCCAGTCGAGAAACTGTAAGTATAGTTACCCATGGGGTTACCCTCGTTATTGTCTGTGATGGCATCGCTGAAGTCGATAGTGTAGGTCGTATTCTCCTTCAGGGTGTCCTTCAGTTCCACGATGATTCTCTTGCCAGCAGACTTAATCTCAGGCATCTCGAGCTGTGGAGGCGAGACGATGACCTTGCTGGTGGCATCCTCCAGTTTGATGTATTCATCGAAGTAGATGGTGATCTTTTTCGATTTGACGTTTGCCGACTGGTCAGCAGGTGTACTGCCAATGACCTTGGGAGGATCATCGTCGTACCATCCACCGTCGGGTTGTCCCATACGGGCACAAGAGATAATGAATAGTGCACAATGAATAATGAATAGTGCCAATGCGATCATCGGCAATATCCTCATATGATTGAATTTGCTATTCTTCTTTATCATACTATTCACTATTCGTTATTCACTAATCACTTATTCAGCGCCAGCAGTTGTTCGATATTGTCACGCGAGTTACTCAGACGGGGCACCTTGTGCTGTCCTCCCAGCTTACCACGTAGCTTCAGCCAGTCGTTGAAGAGGTTTGGTCTGGCCTCCACAATTTCCAGGGGCTGTAGCGTGATGTTCTTATAGCGCTTGGCCTCGTAGTCGCTGTTGATCTCCTGCAGACGCTTGTCGAGGAGCGAGGCAAACAGCTTCAGATCCTCAGGACGCTTGGAGAACTCGATGAGCCACTGGTGGCGACACTTTGCATTTTCGTCCATAAATACGGGTGCTGCCGTGTATTCCTGTACCTCGGCCCCTGTCTGCTCACAAGCATAAGCCAGACCTTGCTCAGCATTGTCGACTATCAGTTCCTCGCCAAAAGCATTGATGAAATGCTTCGTACGGCCTGAGATGATGAACTTATAGGGATTGGTAGAGGTAAACTGTACGGTATCGCCGATCTCATAGCGCCAGAGTCCGCACGAGGTTGAGATCACCATCGCGTAGTTCTTGCCTGTCTCGACTCCCCAAAGGGGTACAGGGTCGCCACCGTCCATGGGGATGAACTCGTAGAACACACCGTAATCGAGCATCAGTAGCATCGCCTTGTCGGCAGGATCGTCCTGGATGCCGAAGAAGCCCTCACTGGCATTGTAGGTCTCCATATAGTGCATGTTGGGCGACGTGATGAGGCGCTTGTACTGTTCGCGATAGGGGGTGAAAGCCACACCGCCGTGGAAGAACACCTCGATATTGGGCCACACCTCCTCGAGATGCGTCTTGCCTGTTATCTCCATCATACAGGTGAGGACTGAGAGCATCCATGAGGGTACGCCTGAGATATTCGTCACGTTCTTGGTCATCGCCTCTCGAGCTATACGCTCACGCTTCACCTCGAAGTCCGAGAGCAGGGCCGTCTGTTTCTTGGGCACTCGCACGAGGTTCACCAATGGGTTGATGTTCTCGATGAGGATGGCGCTGAGGTCGCCTACCAGCGAACCAGGTAGGTTGTAGTTGGGCGCATGACTGCCACCAAGGATGAGTCCCTTGCCGTCGAACATAGCTGATTTGGGGTTGTTTCTCAGATAGATGGCCACCGAGTCGCGCCCACCAGCATAGTGAATCTTCTGTAGGCCCTCCGGACTGACAGGGATAAACTTCGACTTATCGTTAGTAGTACCACTCGATTTGGCATACCACTTCACGCGTCCTGGCCAGAGGATATCCGTCTCGTCCTGACGCATACGGTCGATGTCACCCTTCAGTTCCTCGTAGGTGTTCACTGGCACATGACTCACAAAATCGTCATAGCCTTTGATCGCTGTAAAGGCGTGATGACGGCCGTACTCAGTATCTTTTGCCGCACCGATCAGGTGAGTCAACACCCCTCGCTGCAGCAGTTCCCCGTCGTTCTGATACCTCTCCAGGGCACGCTGACGGGGAACAAAAACCTTTCCTATTATTTGAGTCAGTCTCATCTTATGGCGCAATTGCGCTGCAAAGGTACTTAAAAAAGTGAAAAGTGAAAAGTGAAAAGTGAAAAAAAATGTTTCCGCCTTGTAAAAAAAAGCAAATCGTAAATCGTAAATCGTAAATCTTTTATTATCTTTGCAACCAAAAACAGACAGTTTTACACATGAGAAATAGAGTCGTGATGACGGGAATGGGCATCTGGTCGTGCCTGGGAACCACACTCGATGCCGTCCGTCAGTCGCTTTACGAAGGCCGTAGCGGCATCATCTTCAGTCAGGAGCGTAAGGATGCAGGCTTTTTCTCGCCCATCTGCGGTGATGTGCCCAAGGCTGACCTTAAGCCCTTTCTGAGCCGTAACCAACGCCAGATGATGTCCGAGGAGGCACAGTATGCCTACATGGCCACGCGCCAGGCACTAGAGCAGGCTCGTCTTGATCAGGACTATATCGACAGCCATGTGGTTGGTCTCATCTATGGTAACGACTCTACGGCTGAGTCCACGATGGTGGGGCTCGACAAGATCCGTCAGGTGAAGTGCACATCAGCCTGTGGCAGTGGAGCCATCTTCCAGTCGATGAACTCCACGGTAACCATGAACCTCGCTACGCTGTTCCATCTGAAAGGCATCAACCTGACAGCCTCCGCCGCCTGTGCCTCTGGCTCTCAGGCCCTTGGCCTCGGATTCCTGCTCATCAGGGACGGGCTGCAGGAGTGCATCATCTGTGGTGGTGCCGAGGAGAGTAATATGTATGGCATTGCGGCTTTCGACGGGCTCCAGGCTTTCTCACAACGTGAGAACGACCCTACCCGAGCCAGCC
>JAEETB010000471.1 GCA_016286575.1 Prevotella sp. | reverse complement strand
ACGAATCAGAGTAATAAAGAAACATAACCGAGTCGGAGGATGAGCGAGGAAACGTGTACGTACGAATTGAGCTCAACTAAAACCCCGCTTTCCGATGCTCATTAATTCGATAGGATTATGAAAAAATGTGTATATGTTTTGAATGCCATTGAGCTGTTGAAGCAGCTGGTGGATGGCAAGCGAGTGGAAGGTGTTCTGTACATGGATCAGGACACAGGTAAGTTAACCTTCAAGGCATACAACCGTAAGCCTCAGAACAAGCGCAAAGATGTGCTGGTCAAGAAGTTGCCTTGGGGCTGGATCAAGGAGTCGCTGGAGCGTATCAAGGTGTTCGGCAGTTTCCCGAAGGACTTCTGTACGGCGCAGATTATCGAGTTGCTCAACGAGCACAACCAGGACGCAAAGAACGCCCTGATTGACCGAGAGATTATCGATTTTGTTTAACATTAGCAATTTAAGTATCATGGAAACATTAGTGACAATTGTGGAGGTGGGCGCATACTCTGAGCGCCAGTATCAGAAGCAGGACGGCAGCTCTGAATACTTCAAGAGCCGTGGTGTGGTGATGAAGCGAGGTGGTGACGTGATCTATGGTGAGATGACTGGGGAACTGGCCTCGAAGAACCGTGACACGCAGTTCCAGCAGGGCTTGCCCTACATCGTGAAGGGCTTCTGGAAGCACCGCACCTGGGGCGACTCGAACGATCGCCATGAGAACAGTTTCTACATTACGGACATTCAAACGCTGTAAGTATGGGATTTTGTTATCAGAAGAATTTCAGTAATCCAACGTTGCCTGTAGACGAGCCCCAGTTTTGGGGCCTCGTCAGGGCGACACAATGGAACGAAGCCATTGACAAGTTCCGTGAGATTGGCGATCAGTCGCTAAAACGAAAGCTGCCTGCGTTCATCTTTCAGGCTATGTTCGACGAAACCACGTCAAAGGCTGGCAAGAAGGGACGTTGGCGAAAGCAGGCGGCCACCCACTTGACAGGCTTGGTGGTGATGGATATAGACCACGTGGAGAATCCCAAGCAGAAGTTTGAAGAGTGGAAGGCGCTTGATTTTGGAGCACTGGGCATTTTGCTCATCTATATCACCCCTTCGGGCTTTGGCATCAAGGTGGTCTTTAAGGCCGATGTGGCGAAGGGTAATCTCATCGACAACCAGCACGCTATGGCCAAGGTGCTTGGCGTGGAGGTTGACGAAAGTTGCAAAGATGCAAGCCGTATGAGCTTCATCTGCAAGGAATCGGATATATTGTATATTGACAAGGAACTGTTTACGTATGAGAACAAAGAATTTGCTGAGAAATATGATGCTCTATATCGAGACGGTCATTCACAGGGTACGCGAGAGAATGAATTAGGCACGGATTTCACGGATTTACACGGCCTTAATAATTCTGCTGCTGATAATAGCAGCGTCTTTCAAAATGAGAGCCGTGTTAATCCGTGCCAAGAAATAAAATGGAGAGGCTATGATGTACAGTCTATTATTGATGCTCGTTATGCAGACAAGCTGCCATGTGCAGCAGACAGCAACCGTCATACAGAATCGCTCAAACTGGCCACTGACTTGTTGCTTATGCTCGATGGCGACAAGGTCCAAGTGCAGCGCATTGTGGAGGCCCAGTCGTGGGTCAAAGAGATTATCGATGAGCGAGACGAAAACGTTGGGCAGACGGTGGAATCAGCAGCTGGTTGTATTGCTCAGAAAGAAAAGAAGTATGCTTCTTCTTTGCCCTCAAAGGCAATGCTCGCCGCGATTCAGGAGGCATGTGGTAAGACCTATCAGGAAATCACGAAAGCACAGACGGCGGCGGTGACTCTGAAGGATGACGATATAAGCCGTTGGCTCTGGGAATGGGGCGCTGAGATTGAGGCATTGGCTGAAGAGTACCCGCTGATAAAGGATATCTGCAAGGGCTTGAAGCGCAATCAGTTTGTGGCTGCCCTGTTTGTGGCTGGTGGGCTGATGATGACCTTGATGACAAGGTGTACCTATCGCTTTTATCATCGACCTGAAGAGTTGCGACGACTCA
>JAEETB010000093.1 GCA_016286575.1 Prevotella sp. | reverse complement strand
GGAGTGGTACCTACATCGTGCATCCTGACTCCACGCGACTGCTGTACGAGACGATTCTCACGCCGGCCCTTGACGGCTCTCATCCGCAACTGATGGCGCTGGGTAAGGCGATGATAGGAGGTGAGACCGGCTTTCGGGCTCTTCCCATTGATGGAGAGGACAGCCACGTGTTCTATATGCCCTTCGGACATACAGGATGGAGCCTGGCGCTGGTATGTCCCGACGACGTATTGCTCCACGACTATCATTTGTTGTCTGCACTGCTGATGCTACTCCTGCTGGTGGCTTTCATCATGACGATGACCCCGCTGTGGGGCAAACTCCACCGTCAGCAACACATGACCACAGCCTGTCTCTTGCTGGGAATGATGGCCGTTGTCTCCTGCCGACAAGGACAGACTACTACGGTGTCAAAGGAATACCAGGGTGACACGACGAAGCTGCATGCCGCCTACAGCTTGATAAACGAAGCCTTCGAGATGCCTGGCGATCGCATCTTCAAGGTGATAGACAGTCTGGAACAGGCAGGCGACATCTGTCCTTCCGAGGCGAATTTCGAGCGTGGCGACCGTTATAACGACATGCAGAAATTGCGCACCGCCATTCTCCATTACAACAAGGCGCTGGAGACCGATGAACTGTGGCAGGTGGATAAGAGCCATTACTATCATGCCCTCAATGGACTTTCACTAGCCCAGTATAATTCCGACAATATCAGCGACTGCATCAAAACCTGCACCCGTGCCTGTGAACTGGCCTCGAAGGACACCACCATGCTGGGGCGCGACTGGGTGAATCACTTCCTGCAGCGAATGGGTAACTGTCAGATGTTGCTGCACCACGAAGCAGAGGCCACCGAGAGCTATGAGCGGGCAGGCAGGGGAGCCGAGCAACTGGCACTGGCCTATCCCGACAACGAAGACTGTCAGGAGAGTTTACTGTTGATCACCAGCAATATCATGGGTGTGTACATCACTGCCGACGACTACGAGAATGCTTCTGTTTGGTTCGCAAGGATGGAGCGTGGCCTGCAGCGTTATGCCGCCACTTCCGCACCGATGAGACACTACGAACGCTACTGGGGAATGCTGATGGTCAACAAAGCCTTGCTGCTGGCTATGTCGGGACGTAACGAAGAGGCCGAGATCGCATTCCGTGATTTCCTGACCACAGAACGTGCTAATACTGACGAAGCCATCTACGACAAGGCCTCCTACTGGGAACAGACCGAACAGTGGGAGAAATTGTTGGACGCCATGCGCACCCTCGAATCACTCTATACCACCGATGGCCTGTCCAACGTCTCGCTCGATTACCTGAGGGAGTTCCCTTCAGCAACTTTCAAAGCTTTGCAGAAAACCGGACGTAAAGACGAGGCGTTGCAGAAGGCCGAAGAGATCATCAACCTGCTCGACACGGTGAAAGCCAACCAGCACCGCAACGATGCAGAGGAACTGGCAGTCATCTACGAGACTCAGAGGAAGGAGGAGCAGATTGCCGAGCAACGAGCTTCGCTGGCACAGCAGAAATACGTCACGATGGGCATTGTCTTTGCACTCATCTTAGTTGCGCTGGTCATCTTCATGTTGTTCCGCCACAGGGCAGCAAAGCACCTCGAGGTTGCGCACGAACAACTGAAAGAGGCCTATGACCAATTGGAGGAGACTACCACCATCAAAGAGCGTATCGAAAGTGAGCTGCGTATCGCCCGCGACATTCAGATGTCTATGGTGCCCAGCACATTCCCAGAGATAGAAGGACTCGATATGTACGCATCGATGACGCCAGCCCGTGAGGTTGGTGGCGACCTGTATGGTTATATCATGAACGAAGACAAACTCTATTTCTGTGTAGGCGATGTGAGCGGCAAGGGAATTCCCGCTTCGCTGTTTATGGCACAGGCCACACGACTGTTCCAGACGTTGGCCAATCAGGGCATGATGCCGGCAGAGATCTGCACCCGCATCAACGATGCCCTCTCTGGTAAGGACAACGAGAATGGTATGTTTGTCACCATGTTTGTAGGTCTTCTCGATTTGCAGACAGGCCATCTGGCGTTCTGCAATGCCGGCCATAACCCACCCATTATCGGTGGTTCTGCCTCGCATGGCGATTTCCTTGAGATGGAAGCGAACGCTCCCATCGGGCTCTGGCCAGGACTTCAGTACGAAGGCGAGGAGATAGCGAATGTCAAGGGACGTACGCTCTTTATCTATACCGATGGTCTCAACGAGGCTGAAGACAGTAGTCTGCAGCAGTTTGGCGACGATCGTCTGCTCGCCATTCTGCGCGAGACAGATTTCGACTCCTCTCGTCAGGTGATAGAAACACTTGCAGCTGCAGTAGAGCGCCATCGTAATGGGGCTGAACCCAATGATGATTTGACGATGATGTGTATTCATGTGAAGTGAAAATTTCAGAGGCGATTTAGAAAACGCTGTCATATCATCTAAATCTCCCGCTCAAAATTTTGAGCAGGAGATTCCTTTAGATTCACTTTTCACCTTTCACCTTTCACCTCTAACAAAGTCCCATGCACGAGGTTGTGCCGAGTGCAGTCAATACCGCTGAGATGATCGATGCGAGGATCTGCAGCGTCCACTTAAGCGTTTCCTTCTTCGTCATAAGCTACCTCCTTTCTGATTAGCTGCCAGTGTCGAATCCACCGCCGTTATCGCCGCCACCGTTGTTGTCGCCACCAGTGTTGTTGTCGCCGCCAGTGTTCTGCTCAGAACCGTTCTCAGAGCCGTTCTCGTTTTCGTTGGCCTCGGGATCCTCGATGGTGCCTGCGTCGGCAGAAGTCACGCGCTTCACCTCGTTGCCGTTGCGGTCGATACAGGTGATCTGAATAGCCGTGTTCTTCAGCTCGTCCTTCAGGTCTACTGCGGGGGTGAAGATGATGCGGCGGGTCTTGATCAGTGAGGTCTTCACGTCGTTCACGTCCTCAACCGACTTCGCGCGGAGTCCGAATCGCATGCTACCGAGTCCTGGCAGAGCCACCGAGTGACCTTCCGTTGCCCAAGCCTTGATCACCTCTCCGGCTGCATCCCAGCAGGCCTGCATCACACCTCGACTCACGCCTGAGCGGAGGGCGGCCTCCTTGATCACCTTTTCCTGCGAGAGAGCGATATACAGGTCGGGTGACATCACGTATCGCCATACGCCCGGATCGTTCTTGCTGAATTTCACTTTCTTTTCTACTGCTTTTACTTTAAGTGCCATAGTTGTTAAAAAAAATAATAATTAATAATAAGTAGTTTGATAAATCTCTGTTTGCCGATTTTCAGCCTTCATTTTTACTGCCTAACTAGGAAAAAATTTCTCGTGCACTAGAAAGATAATTTTCTTCGCCTGGAGCGCAAAATCCGTCTGTATTGTTCGACGGTGCAAAGGTATAATCTTTTCATTGCGGTAAACGAATTTTTTTCGAAATAAATTATTTTTTTTTGCAAGTGGGGGGGAAATAGTCATTAGTCATTAGTCATTTTCGATGTTCGGATGTCGAAAATTAAACACTATAAAATAATATATTTATATATTATATTATAGTGAGCAAAATTGCTCCCTCCCAGAATCCTTAATGACTATTGACTAATGACTAATGACTAAACCAATGGCGACAATCTTACCCTGACTAAATGCTTGATAATCATGTTTTTGTGTCGTGATACAATAAAATAGGACTTGCTTCGCAGCAGGTCCTATTTACTTTATGATAATCAATGATACAAACAGTGCATAATGCACTATCCATCAGAATTGGAGGTGCATCCCTGCAGCTCTCAAATAGCTAAATTATTAATTTAAACGGCTGCAAAGATAGTAGTTTTTCCCCTGCGCCGTTATTAATTGCCCGTGCGAATGTATTGCAGGGCACGGTCGAGCTGACTGTCAGGGCCGTACCCCTCTTTCCAGGCATCGCTGTCGAGGGTCACTTCTATGTCGGGGGTAATGCCAATGCCGTCGAGCACCTTGCCGTGGGGGAAGGCGCAGAGGATGGGAATGTAGGCCCATACCGCCGTCTCATTTTGAACACCCAGTCCGCTGGAGTAGGTCTGCGTATATCCTTCCGGTCCGGCGATGAGGCCGCACAAGCCGCCCCAGGTCCTGGTGCCTACTACCTTGCCGTTGTCGAGCAACTGGCATCCCAGACAGGTAAGCTCTGACATGCTGACCGACTTGCAGTTGGCAAGTACTGCGATGGGTTCCTTCACTACGACATGGTTGCCCTCATAGGTCATCATCGTCTGGCTGATTATAGGCGTATAGTCGTAGCGGCCAGGACCGCTCTTCTGCCGGATATCCATTATGTTGTGGCCTCCTGAGGGCAATAGGGCTCCCAACACATACTGGTAGTCATCGGAAATGCCACCGCCATTGCTGCGCAAGTCGATGACGACACCCTTCATCGTGCCGGCTGCGCTCAGTTCCTGGATCTTGTCGAACCACTTCTGCCAAATCTGCTTCACCTTATCTGCCTTCTTCTTCAGTTCGGGCGATGTATCCAGCATGTCATCCATCTTTTCCTTCTCAGTGGCAAGCAAATAGCGAGTGAGGCTGAAGCCGTCGATATAGATGTAGGGCACATTGCCGCCCAGTAGTGCATACTTGATGCTAATCGCCATATCGGCCATATCGGCAGGATATATCTCGGCTCCTTTCACATTCAGATAGCTATAGCGGAGCATTAGTTCGTTGAAGGCTTGTATAGTACCTCCTGTCCCCAACGTGGGGGCAATCTCCACAAGAATGTCCAAGGTCTTTTTAAACATCTTTAGTGAATCCAGACGGTCTTTATCCACGGGTGTGAGTCCCCCGTCAAGTGATTTCTCATCATAGTCGAATAACTTCAATATGATGGCGTTCTTGACATCATCCAAATGGTCGCTGAAGCTGGTGTTGACATTATCCGATTCGGTCACTTTGTTTTCTCCAGCATTTGTCGTCTCGTAGTATGACAGGTCGGGCTCGAAATTAGAGGCTATCTCCAAGTCGGGTCTGTCGGCATTACGAAGGTAGGAGGGGCAACATGTGATGAATTTTCCGGTTTTGTGATTCTTCATCTGGAGTGTGAGGTGCCCGTCATGCAGTACGCCGAAGGCCTCATTCATCAGCGCTTTCACGACAGTGTCGGGAACCGTGTACTGCCCGTCGAGGGCCTTGAAGCGCGGATAGTAGGTGTCATACACCTTGTCCCAATCTACGCCCTGTGAGGCTTCATAGTCCCACAAACTATAGTTCTGGTCGAGGGCACTCCATAGGATGTTGAACTTAGCGGCAAAGCTCGTGTCGGCTTCCTCGAACACCAATCTGTCATTAAATCCGTAGTTGTCAAGGACTTCACTCTTTTCGCGGCACGATGCCACCGCCATCAGCAGCAGCGCGGCTGCAAGGATTGTTATCTTGTTCTTCATTGTCGGTTTTCTTCTTTTTTGTTGTTTACAATTCATGTTCTCTCACTCTCGGTTAAAAGCAGTAGGCCACGCCGGCCTGCAAGCCGATGGTGGTGTTATAGCGAGTCTGGCGCTTCTGCTGATAGTCCTTTACCGTGCTTGTCGTGCTGTAATAGCAACGGGCCTCGGCCTGCATGATCCAGTGACGGTCGAAACGGTACTCCAGACCGAGACCGCCTGCCAGACCGCAGTCCCACCGCTTGTCGCGCTCGCTCATGAATTCTACTTTGGTATCAAGAGGATAGACTATACCGTCCATGTATCCAGTCTGTACGCCGTCAATGTGGCTACTCAGCCAGTAACCGCCATAGACACCGAGATTGCAGAAGCCGCGCAGCTTCTGGCCACCGAAGTTGAACGAGGCCATTACGGGCAGCAGCAGGTAGTGGTTTTTCACCTTGTAATCCACATTTTCCAGCCTGCGCCGATACTCTCGGTGGTTCTTCTGAGTCCACGAGAGGTCGGCCCGCACGCCAAGCCACGAGTTGAAGTCATACTGTCCCGTCACCCCGATGGTGGGGCTCCAGGCTCCTTCGTACTGGTAGTCGAGCCAGTATTGCTTGTCAATACTGTAGTGGTTGTAGGTTGCTCCAGCCGTTACCCCTACGCGCCACTGGGCACTAGCCAACAATGGCATCAGCAACGTAAAAAACGTTAGAATTGCTTTCTTCTTCATTTTAGTTGTTTATATTATTAGTTTGCAATCATTCCCAATCGGGGTGCAAAAGTACGAATAAAATTTTAATTAGCAAGCGTTATCGCTTCAAAATTTAAATAAATCATAATTTATTATGTTTTTTGCTTTCACTATCCTACACGCGTACGCACAAATCAACGGATTGCATGATATGCGACAAAAGGCCGACATGAGCTATTTTTCTGTCGTAAAAGGCAAAATAATCGAATAAAACATATTTTAAGTACAAATTGAGCCGATAAATAGAAAATAAATTGTAATTTTGCATCGCAAAACTGATTGATCAATGAAAAAGATTATTTTATGGGTTTCGGCGCTCATCCTGACAAGTGGCTTTATGCTGACGTCTTGTTCGAAGGATGACTCAAATACTGGACCGGGGCCTGAAGACGAGATTGAGGAACAACTTAAGAAGATGACCCTGCGCGAGAAGGTGGGACAGATGTTCTATATGAGACCTGAAGCGCTTGATACGAGCATCCACTGGAAGAGTGCTGACGACCTGATAAAGATCTCGACGCAGGAGGTTACTGACAAGATGAAGGCGCTGAACGCGAAGTATCCCGTGGGCGGCATCATACTCTATGCCTGGAACATCAAAGACGAGCCGCAACTCGCAAAGTTCGTCAAGCAGCTGAAGGCCCTGAACGGATCGCCGCTGCTCTGTATCGACGAGGAGGGTGGACGTATCTCCCGCATTGCCAACAACGTGAATTTCAACGTGAAGAAGTATGAGTCGACTGCTGCCATCGGTGCGACGGGTGACCCTGCGAACGCCTACGAGTGTGGTCATACCATCGGTACGTACTTGAAGGGCTACGGATTCGATATTGACTTTGCTCCTGTGGCCGACGTGAATACGAATCCTGAGAATATCGTGATCGGCAACCGCGCCTACAGCGATGACCCTGCTGTGGCTGCCCCGATGGTGACCAACTTCCTGGAGGGTCTGCAAGATGCGGGCGTGACTGGCTGTGTGAAGCACTTCCCCGGGCATGGTGACACCAAGGCCGACACGCACTTCGGCTACGCCCAGACCATGAAGACGTGGAGCGAGATGCTGGGCTGCGAGATGATCACCTTCAAAGCGGGCATCGCCTGGGGCTGCCAGATGATTATGACGGCTCATATCGGAACGCCCAACGTGACGGGAACGGAGGTGCCATCAACGATGTCGCCACTCATCCTCCAGGACAAGCTGCGTGGTGAGCTGGGCTACGAGAACATCATCATCACCGACGCGATGGAGATGGGAGCCATCACCCAGCAATACTCTTGTGCAGATGCGACCATCGGCAGTATCACGGCGGGTGTGGACATCGTGCTGGGACCGCAGAACTACGTGGAGGCTTTCGAGGCTGTCATCAATGCCGTTGAGCGAGGCACCTTCTCGGAGGAGCGTATCAACCAGAGTGTACGCCGCATCCTGAAACTGAAAATGAAATAAAACATATCATAGATGAAAAAGTTATTATTATTTGTTTTGCCCTTCGTGCTGATGGCATGTACCAGAAGCGACGGAGGCGACGGGGAGAGAGACTGGGTGGCCGATACCGGCGTGCTGCTCGACGAGGTATTGAACAAGAGCTTCAAGAGCATTGTCAACGTGCCCAAGGACAGCAGGACCTACAAGCACTTGTTCCAGCTGTCGGAGGAGGCGATGACGCAGGCGACGGGTAGCAGTAAGGTGGGGCTGCCGCTGCTCTATCAGGAGAGGAACTTCCCGTATGTGTACAATTACTATACGGACAACCAGAACGACAAGGAGGGTGTCTACAAGACGATGATAGGCTGGATCTGTGCCATGCAGCTATCGGAGCTCTGTCCGACGAAGCGCAACCAGCTCTACAAGGCGGGCTACGAGGCTGGCGGCTATGGGATGAACACCAACTTCTACGGCTATCACTTCTTGGGCGATCCCAACGTGGCGAGACTCGTGGCGAGTGCGGTATACTCGGCCATGCACCCGACGAACAAGCTCGTGGTCGACACGATGAGAAACGAGGTGGGGGGCAGCGTGTACGACGTGAACCTGGCTGAGTTGTATAAAAGGGAGTCGCGCAGCCACGTGACAGATGATGCCTTCTTCGTGGATCTCCGTCTGTTTATGGCCAGTGCCCCCGGACCGATCGCGCCTCCGTTCGCGGACCGCAACGGCATCAATCCGCCAATCCCCGACGCGAAGGCCTCGAACGGTTGCCCGCAGGTGGATATGGATATCTACAACCACATCGTGGAGAACTACAACCTGCCTGACCAGCGCGCCGTACAGGCCACTGCCGACGAGGATTCGGACATCAAGCATATCTTCGGCCCTGACAAGACGAACGTGGATGGAAAGTATAACTTCCACGCTGCGTTCGGACAGTCGACCATCGGTAAGGTAATCAGTCCGGATGGAAAGATTGCCCATCTGGTCCAGCTTGTCCTGAAGTCGGGCAACTCGGGAAGAGGCGTGCTGCAGCATGATTCACCTGCGCTGGGGCATTATGAGTATGGCCGACTAAGACCTGGCTGCACGGAGACGCAGCAGGGAAAGCGCAAGTCGTACAACGACGACCGCCTGAATGTGCTGACGTGCTTTGCCATCGAGGATAACGACGGCCACTGGGCCTGCTACGATGTGGGCGACGAAGAGGTGCCGTACCTGAGTGATGAAGGCAAGTGGACCGATCCTGAGATACAGTCGGAGAAGGACTATGAGGAGATGGTCAAGGACAAGCTGTATGCGAACTCGTATCCCAGTGGTCACTCGGCTGCGATATGGTCGGCTGCGATGACGCTGATAGAGATCTATCCGCAGAAGGCTGATGTCATCATGCGGGCAGCCAACGACTTCGCCTTGTCGAGGGTTATCAGCCGTTTCCATTGGAACAGCGATGCCATCCAGGGGCGCGTAGTGGGTAGTGTGATGAATCCCGTCTGTCATGCGGCGCCAGACTATTTCGAACTGCTGGATGCAGCGAAAACGGAGAAATAAAAAAGAGGGGTAGCAAAACGCTACCCCTTATTTGATGAGTTTGACGATGGCATAAGAGGTGGGGGGCATGTGAACGGTCATCGTGCCCGCCTTCTTGTTATGTTCCATCTTGAAGTTGTCGCCCATGAGGAGACGGGTCTTCTTATACTTGACATTGACGGAGAAGGTGGCGTCGGCAGCTTCGGCCTTGGGGTTGAGCATGACGAGCACCACATGGCTGTCGGCGGCCCGCGCGTAGACGAAGGGATAGCCCTCGCAAACGGGGACGAACTCGGCGTAGTTGGCCAAGGCTGGCTCAGTGTGTCGCAAAGCGATGAGCTTGCGGGTCTTGTTGAGTAGCGAGTTGGGATCCTTCTCCTGGGCTGCCACATTGGGGGCATCGGGTGCAGGGTCGACGGGCAGATAGAGGCTGGCGGCATCAGCTGTTGAGAAGCCGAGATTCTTGTCAGAGCTCCACTGCATGGGGGTACGTGCACCGTTGCGTGGCTGGTAGGCACCTTCCACCTGTGGCCAGTCGTTGGGCAGCTGTCGCATGCCAATCTCGTTGCCATAATACAAGAAAGGTACGCCAGGCATCGTGAAGCCGAAGGCATAGATGATCTCGAGTTCCTTGTCGGTACGACGGTTACCCAGACGGGCATTGTCGTGATTGCCCAGCGGCAGACTGATGTAGCCCTTGCCGAGGGTCTTCTGATACTGGTCCATGTAGCTCGACAGGAAGTCAGTCACGCTGCCTTTACCTTCAGCGTCGAAATAGCTGTGTCCCTCGCTGACACCGTTGAGGATGCGCCAGCTCTCTTTCTGGAACAGGTCGTTGTAGCCCTTGAACCAGTGGAAGAAGTCGACGTGGAAGCAGTTGTCGAGGGCATCGGCGGGGTAGGACCATTCGGCCACCATGAAGCCACGAGGATACTCCTTCTCAAGCAACTGACGGATCTCGCGCCAGAAGAGTTTGGTGGCGTTCTCGTTGGTGTTGAAGAACTGTTCGTTGCCTCTGACGCGACGTGTCTTCACCAAAGCGCCTGCCATATCGGCACGGAAGCCGTCGGCGCCCATATCCATCCAGAAGCGCAGCACATCCTTCAGGTCTTCGCGCATGGCCAACACGTCGGGATGATCGGTGGGCAGCTGCCACTTCTGATTGGGATCGGGATTGGCGAAGCCGAAGTTGAGGGCTGGCTGACACCAGTAGAAGTTGCGCATGAACTGTCCATTGCGCTGACCATAGCCCTTCACAAATTGTCCTGCGAACTCGAAGGGGGGATCGACCCAGTTGGTCTCAGTCCAGATGTAGTAGTTGGAGTACTTGTTCTTCTCCTGCTTCTGCGAGGCGACAAACCAGGGATGGTCGATGGCCGTATAGCTGATGACATAGTCGAAGATGA
>JAEETB010000470.1 GCA_016286575.1 Prevotella sp. | reverse complement strand
AGACAGCTTTCTCGTAGGCTTATAGACCGGTAATCTTAAGAGAGTTATTGCGAGTAGAATGTCTGCCTTGCTCACGCAAAAGCGTGGGCTTTGGCGGTTCGGTTCGCAATAACTCTCACCGGTCTTATAGCCTGCTGTGCCAATATTGCCCACGTCCTTTTTTATAAGACTGAATTGTATCGTTCCATAAAACCGAGACCATTAAAGAAACCTTGATGAGAGAGAGGAACCATGATGGAAGTGAGGAACTAAATTTATCAATAATCATTAAAAAAAACTATTTATGGAACAAGATGAACAGAAGGCCCGCCATAGTAGCGGGATTCACAATTACTACTATGGCGGTGTGACAAAAGTGATCAACTTGAAACTCACTACTGAACAAATCATAGCCCTTGCAGACTCTAATGTCTTTAATGGCTCCGTGGGGCAATTTATCGAAAGTGTTGAACGAATAATCGACAGCCATGGAACAACAGAATAATAATCCCACATGTACGCGCACGTACAACTTTAATCAACAAGTAGGGCAGTTTATCGAACATGTAGACACCGTGTATTTCTCGCTCGATGGTGACGGGAAGTTTCATTTTAACAATGTCGGTGAGGTGAATGGCATGCCGAAAGATAAAGGCTCGGAGCCCCCAGTTTCACATGAGAAAAAGGCAACGAAAGAGATGATGAGCAGCGCTATGCTGAATACACTTGTTGACGGCCTTTGGAAATCGGGGAGATCGTGGGCCATTGTCTTTGCCGTATATCAGATTTGGGGCTATAAGGGCAGAGTGAATGACTTTATAGATGAAGTAAGGGAATGGCCTGATATCAATCGCAACAGATTTGCCTGTAATCGCGATGCTGTCACAAAACTTACTCACAAATATCTCTTCAGCAAGGATATTAAGAACTGGAGAGGTGACGGAGTACCTGAGCAGTATTGTATACTTGGCGAAAAGCTAGACCTTTTATTAGAGAATATGAAGGCGCAACAAGACTTATAAAAAGACTCAAAAGGCGCAAAAGGCGCAAAGTAAAACCCAAAAGACCCAAAGAGGGGCGCAGGGGCAGACGTTTCTAGTCTGCCCCTTTTTTTATGCCTACCTTCGCACCAGAATTCAAAACATTAACAATTTAAAGGTCGCCTGAAGGGGGCGACGTAAAACAAAACTTCAAAAATGAGAAGAAGGAATTTTTCAACGGTGCGAAAGATGACGAGGGGTGTCAAACTGATTCACCAAGACTTGCTCACGGAGCATCCGCTTGATCCTGTGGCTGAGCGAATCTTAGATTGTATGCGTGGCAGAATCAGCCCTGCGCTGCAAGGACACTTCATGCAGCTGCTGCGTAGCTTCGATGAGGATATGCAGATAGAAATGGCTGACGACCTGAACGATTTTTCGCAAGATCATACTGCTCACACAACGGGCGTCGTATCGGCAGATATCATCCTAGACTTAGGATATAAGATGATTGCGTTTGAGCATAACATCTTGAAGAAAAGTGAACGCAGTAAAACGATCAATAGAATGAGAAAATGAGATAATGAGAGATTGAGATTATGAAATACAAGCATATTATTCAAGAGATGAAGGAGTCTGGGGATCCTACTATGATGGCTTTTGTGAAGGACGTAGAGAAGATGAAACGGCTGTCAAAAAAAGAGAAGGACTATTGTCTGAGGACGCGATTTCTGAGGGAATCAGTGAATAGGCTCGTGGAGGACTTTATACCTTATATTATCTTAGTCGCCTACAGCTACAAAGACAAGACGACGACACTGCAGCTGCTCGATCTGATCAATGAGGGAATCCTTGGGGCATTGGCCGCCTTTGACAGAAGTAGGAAGGATGGTTTGCTGACAAAATTCAGAGTCTATAACTGTATTCGAGCCAATATTAAGAGGGCTATCAGAAAGGACTTTAAACTGAATATAGCAGAATACTCCTTTGAGATTTGCGTGCCTGAAGGGCAGATGAACAATGCGGATGATGTCATCAGTATATGTTCGGAGATTCAAAACATAAAAGAATACTTACAATGAACATGAAAGATTAAA
>JAEETB010000092.1 GCA_016286575.1 Prevotella sp. | reverse complement strand
ATGCCATAGGCATCACACGTGAGGAGTTCGACAAACGTATGGCTGCCATGAAGGACCGTAACCGCAATCCAGGTTACTCACGCTTTACGGAGCAGGTGTTCCTGAGTCAGCTCTCCGACAAGGACTTTAGCATATTTCAGGAAAAGATGTTCCGTTTTCCTGGTTTCTATGTGCAGAAGCGTACCGTCCGTCAGTACCAGTATCCCGTGGCTGCCCATGTATTGGGTGATGTGGCAGAGGTGTCACCGTCGGATATCGAGGAGGATGATTACTACCAGCCTGGCGATTATATCGGCAAGTTAGGTGTCGAGCGTTCTTACGAGAAAGAGTTGCGTGGCGTCAAGGGCATTCAGATCCTGTTGCGTGATGCTCATGGTCGTGTACAGGGTCGCTATCGTAATGGAGAACTTGACCAGAGGGCACAGCCAGGTAAGAACCTGACTCTTGGCATCGATCTCGAACTGCAGAAGTTGGGTGAGCGTTTGCTCGAAGGCAAAATCGGTAGTATTGTCGCTATCGAACCCTCTACGGGTGAGGTGTTGTGTATGGTGTCTTCACCTTCTTACGATCCCCGTCTGATGGTTGGCCGTCAGCGCTCGAAGAACCATCGTGTGCTCTCACAGGATGTGTGGAAGCCGCTGCTCAATCGCAGTATCATGGGACTTTACCCTCCTGGTTCCACGTTCAAGACCTCACAGGGTCTCACCTTCCTTTCTGAGGGTATCATTACGCCTTCTACCCAGTATCCTTGTGCCCATGGTTTCAACTTCAAGGGTCTCCATGTTGGTTGTCACGGACATGCAGCCCCCTTGCCACTGGTCCCTGCACTGAGTACTTCGTGCAACGGCTTCTTCTGCTGGGGACTCTATCACATGATTAATCAGAACATAACGAAATACGGCACTGTACAGAATGCCATGGATACGTGGCGCGATTATATGGTGTCGATGGGTTTCGGCTACAAGCTGGGCATTGATCTTCCTGGCGAGAAACGTGGTCTGATACCCAACTCGCAGTTCTACGATAAAGCCTATAAGGGTTCGTGGAACGGCCTGACGATCATCTCCATTTCCATCGGACAGGGTGAGGTGCTGCTCACGCCCTTGCAGATAGCTAATCTTGGCGCTACGATTGCCAACCGAGGCTATTACTACGTACCCCACGTAGTGCGTAAGGTGCAGGGCGAACCTCTCGACACCGCCTTCACCCGCCGTCACTATACGAAGGCTGAGCGCTCAGCATACGACTATGTCGTGCAGGGTATGCGCTCTTCTGCCCTCGGTGGTACCTGTCATGAACTGGCCAAATACGATTTCGAGGCCTGCGGTAAGACGGGTACAGCTCAGAATCGAGGTCACGACCACTCTGTCTTTATGGGTTTCGCGCCCATGAACAATCCCCAGATAGCCGTCGCCGTCTATGTGGAGAACGGTGGATGGGGTGCCACCTATGGCGTGCCCATTGGTGGTCTGATTATGGAACAGTTTATCAAGGGAAAGCTCTCTGAGGCCTCGGAGGCCAGGGCACAGAGCATTCAGGAACGACGTATTGCTTATGGTTCGACAGACAGGTAAGGAAAAAGGCGTATTACGCTCGCTCGATTGGTGGACGATTGGTATCTACCTGGCTCTTCTCACTTTCGGGTGGGTCAGTGTCTGCGGTGCGAGCTATGACTATGGAGATACTGATATCTTCAGTCTGAGTACGCGTTCAGGTATGCAGATTGTCTGGATAGGCACCTCGATTGTCCTGGGACTCGTACTTCTGTTGCTTGACGACCGCTATTATGATATGTTCTCCTTTATCATCTTCGGCATCATGCTCCTGTTGCTTTTCGGCACCATTTTCAATCCCCATACCATCAAGGGCTCACGATCGTGGCTCGTGCTTGGACCAGTGCGTGTGCAGCCGGCAGAGTTCGCGAAGTTTGCCACTGCTTTGGCTTTGGCCAAGTTCATGAGCGTCTATGGCTATAGTCTACAGAAGTGGAAGGATGCGGCCTTCACGCTGGCCATTATCCTTGTGCCGATGTTCTTTATTGTAATGCAGCGCGAGACGGGTTCTGCACTTGTCTACCTCTCTTTCTTCCTGATGCTCTATCGTGAGGGCATGCCTGGTAGTATTCTCTTTACGGGTGTGGCTATGGTACTCTACTTCGTCGTGGGTATCCGCTTTGCCGATGTCATGCTTTCCTATACGCCCACATCAGTGGGTACACTTGCCGTGCTTGTTTTCATCCAGTTGTTCACGATGGCTTTACTCTATGTCTATTGTCGTGATCGACGGGAAGCCCTGCGTATGCTGGGTATAACGATTGGTGTCATGCTGATGTCGTTGCTGTTCTCACTCTACGTCATTCCCTTTGACATCTCTTATGTAGGTACGGCTGTGTGTGTCCTGCTCATCCTCTATCTCCTGTGGCGCTTCCTGATGACGCGCTTCCATACCTATCTTTGGATTGCGCTCTTTACGTTGGGTTCGCTGTTGTTCTTCAATCTGGCTGACTATGGACTGAATCATGTGCTCGAACCTCACCAGCGTGTGCGTATCAATGTGCTGTTGGGACTTGAGGAAGACCTTAAAGGTGCGGGCTATAATGTGCATCAGAGTGAGATTGCCATCGGCTCAGGCGGTCTTGAGGGAAAAGGCTTCCTGAATGGTACGCAGACGAAACTCAAGTTCGTACCTGAGCAGGATACCGACTTCATCTTCTGTACCGTTGGCGAGGAGGAAGGCTTTGTGGGATCTGCGGGTGTGTTGGTGCTCTTCCTGGCATTGATTCTGCGACTGATCCATCTCTCCGAGCGTCAGCCTTATCGTTTCGGGCGTGTCTATGGCTACTGTGTGCTCAGCATCTTCTTGTTCCACGTGTTTATTAATGTGGGTATGGTGTTGGGGCTGACGCCTGTCATCGGCATCCCGTTGCCGTTCTTCAGCTATGGTGGTTCGTCGTTGTGGGGCTTTACCATCCTGCTTTTCATCTTCCTGCGTATTGATGCCGGCAGGAATATGGTGCGTCGATAATTCCCTTCCTATTTCTTGATAAGGATGAAGCCGAGGTCTACGACACCTGGGAGTATCTCGCGTTTCATGTTGTGGGCTACGCGGATGTGCAGCGAGTCGCCCTGCTCAAGTTGCATTTCATCGATATCGAAGTCATACTGCTGTAGGCTCAGTCCTTTGCCTTTTGAATTACCCGACTGGTCTATCACACTGAATTTGTGCTGAGTGCTGAAGATCATGTCCTTAGGCAATACTTGTATCTCCATTTCCAAAGAGAGCGTCATGAAGGGGAAATTATCAGCCAATCTTAGTCCCAGCTTTTCACGGTAGGTACCTGCCGTTTCCAGGGCCGGCACGTCGAAGGTGATGGTGTCGGTTTTCTCCCACGCCTCATCGTCAATGTGCTCGTAGTTGGCATACACCGTCCGTTGACGGCTGCATGAGGTCATCCCCCAGACAGCCATCAATAGTAGAGCGCATATGATTCTTGTCAGATTATTCCGCTGCATGACCTTTATGGGTATTACCCTTGTTGTTGTCCTGGCGGGTGCTGGGCTTTTTCTTCTTCTTTTTCTTCTTGGACTTATCAAATCGGCTGATGTCACCTCCTGCGAGGTCCACATGCTGTTTCATTTCCGTCTTCTTACTGCCATCTTCCTCCAGCGTAAGAGGTTTCTCGCCGTTGCGGTTCATCTCGATGATGGTCTTGGCGCGCTCAGCTGTGATGGTCTCAAGGTTGGCAGCCAGATTCTTATCTGTTGAGTAGGTCACGAGTCCGGCGAGGATATCACTCTTGAAGAGATAGTAGTCGGCATCCTGGGTCTGCAGGATAACGTCCTTGCCTGGCAGTCGCTTACCAGCCTCTACATAATCGTCCACCTCGTAGTTCAGACAACACTTCAGCTTAGCGCACATACCAGCCAGTTTCTGGGGATTCAGTGAGATATCCTGGAATCGGGCCGCATTGGTGCTGACGCTCGAGAAGTTCTTCATCCAGGTGGCGCAGCAGAGCTCACGTCCGCACGGACCTGTTCCGCCGATACGTCCTGCCTCCTGACGCGCACCGATCTGCTTCATCTCAATCCTCACGTGGAAAGCCGCGGCGAGGTCCTTGATGAGCTGACGGAAGTCTACGCGCTCGTCGGCGATGTAGTAGAAGATGGCCTTGTTGCCGTCGCCCTGATACTCCACGTCACCGATCTTCATGTCCAGTCCCAGTCCTTTGGCAATCTTACGACTTTCAATCATGGTGCTGTGCTCACGCGCCTTGGCCTCACGACATTTCTGCAAGTCGGTCTCGCGGGCAATGCGGTAGATGCGCTTGATGTCGTCAGCCGATTTCAGGTTGGCCTTCTTCACTTGCAGGTTCACGAGTCTGCCCGTCAGTGTCACCACACCGATGTCGTGACCGGGATTAGCTTCCACCGCCACGATGTCACCCTTCTTCAGATCGAGGTTGTTCACGTTGTGGTAGTATCCTTTACGCGTATGTTTGAACTGTACCTCCACGAGGTCAGTGGTCTCCATGTTGCCGGGCACGTCAGCCAGCCAGTCATAGGTGTTCAGCTGTCTGTCCTGTCGCCCTACGGCCTGATGACAGAGTCCTCTGTCACAGCCCACTTTCACAATATGTTCTTTCGTTTTCTCCATATATTTTCAATCTTCAATCTTCAATTTTCCGCTCGACCCGAAGGGGCGCTTGCTACCAACGGGACGCAAGAATTTTCACTTCTGCAACAGCAGAACAATCATTTGCAGTGCGAAGTCATAGAACACGATCTTCGCGTTGGCGTTCTGTCCGATATCGCGAATGGCGAGATTCGCCAGGTCACTGATAGTCAGGATATTCTTCTCGTTCACGAATTTGGCGAAGTTCTTGGCGAAGTTCTCCTCATCCTGGGTCATGTAGCAGAGTTCCTCCTGTTGGAAGTTGTACATGAAGTTCTCTCTTGTCATGCGTAGGAAGTAGGTCAGCCATCGTTTCTGCTTCTCACGCCCCATGGCGCTCATCTGCTCGCTCCACTTACGCAGATCCTTCAGCTTGCGCTGGTAAGCCAGTCGCATCAGCATGATATACATATCGAGGAACAACTCATTTTCTGAACCCACTTGCAACTCCTCCAGTGCCTTCAGCCAGTTGCCGTTGGCCAGACGACTGATGCGCCTTGCGGCCTCCTCGTCGATGCCTCTACGCTCAACCAGTGCCTGTCGGATATCTTCGTTATCGGTCTTCTTGATGTCGATGCGCTGCACACGGCTGCGGATGGTCTCCAACAGTTTGTCGGGCTCCTCGCTTACCATGATGAAGATGGTCTGCTGCGGGGGCTCTTCTATCAGCTTCAACAGTTTATTGGCACAGGCGATGTTCATACGCTCAGGCAGCCAGATATAGCTCACTTTATAGCCGCCCTGACTCGACTTCAGACTCAGTTTCCTGACCAGATCGTCACTTTCGCCTGCGGTGATGATAGCCTGTTGGTTGTCACCATCCATCATCTGCATCCACTCGTCCATGGTGAAGTAGGGGGTGTCGTTGATAAGCTCGTGCCACTCCTTGGCGAAATCGTCGCTCACGGGCATGTGCTCGCTACCCATCGAGGGCAGCTTGATGGTGGGGTAGGTGAAGTGCAAGTCAGGATGTTCCAGCTTCTGAAGCATGGCCTTCGCACTCGCCGTACCATTATCGAGCAGTGTACAGGCCAGTGCCAGAGCCAACGCCTTCTTGCCGCTGCCCTGTGGTCCGCAGAGCATCAGTGCATGAGGCAGACGGTCTTCTTTCACCATCTGCATCAGCCGCTCCTTGGCCTCCCGCTGTCCTATCACCTCACTCCAATCCACTATTCACTATTCACTTTTCACTATTCACTTTTCACTATTCACTTTTCACCTTTCACCTCATAGCAGTCGCTTAGCGACTTCTATGACGGATTCAACCGCCGAGACCGTATAGAAATGAATATTGTGTACCCCGTGCTGATAGAGTTCCTTACACTGGGCTGTGGTCCACTCGATACCCAGTTGTCGGGCATCCTCGTCTGTCTTGCACTTCACGACCTCTCTGGCCAGTGGTTCAGGAATATCGCAGTGGAAAGTCTTGGGTACCATTGTCAGCTGTGTAAGTTTGGCCATCGGCTTGATGCCAGGGATAATGGGGATGGTAATACCCATCGCACGGGCTTTCTCCACAAACTGGAAGTATTTCTCGTTGTCGTAGAACAATTGGGTCACGGCATATTGTGCACCCAGCTCCTGCTTTTCTTTCAGATATTGCATATCCATCTCCAGATTAGGGGCCTCCTCGTGCTTCTCGGGATAGCAGGCCACACCGTAGTCGAACTTCCTGCCCGGACGCTTGATAGGCGTGCCGTCGGCAAAGAAGCCCTCGTTGAACTGTTTCACCTGTCGGATCAGGTCAGTCGTGTGGGCATGTCCGCCTGGGGTGGGTACGAAACGGCTGTCCTCCTTGGCCTTGTCGCCACGCAGCAGCAACAGGTCGCTGATGCCGAGGAACTGCAGGTCGAGCAGTTCATACTCGATGTCCTCGATGGTCGCACCGCTACAGATCACGTGAGGCTGCACAGGGATGTTATAGCGCTGCTGGATGGCTGCGGCAATCGCCACCGTACCAGGACGACGACGGATGCGCTGACGCTCAAACTGCCCATTTGCCAGCTCCTTGTACACGAACTCCGAGTGGTGGGTGGTGATGTTGATATAGGCGGGATCAAACTCCCTTAGTTTGTCAATGTCTGCAAACAGCTTTTCGGTGCCTGTCCCTTTCAGGGGTGGCAAAACCTCAAACGAGAACCTTCTGCTCTCCTTATCTTGATGGATAAATTCCGTTACGCTCATAATTGGCGACAAAGGTACAAAAAAGAAGTGAAAAGTGAGTAGTGAAAAGTAAAAAAATTGCTTCTGCCAAAAAAAAATCGTAAATTGTAAATCGTAAATCGTAAATAAGTATTATCTTTGCAACATGGGAATTAAGAAATTTCTGAAGGACTGGACGCTGCCCTGCGCCATTGTGGCGGGCTCGCTCATCTACCTTACGTTCTACTGGGTGCCCCAGCTCGACGCTGTGGGTAACACCTTGGGGCCCATCATCGACGCCATCTTCCCCATGATGGTGTTTTGTACGCTTTTCTCCACCTTCTGTCGTGTCGATTTCCACCAGATGCGCCCACACCGTTGGCAGTTTGGTGTGCTTCTGACCCAACTGCTGCTCGTCGCCCTCAACGTGTGGATTATCTTCTGTGTCGAGGGTAACCTTTGGCAGAAGATCCTATGGGAGAGTGTGCTCACCTGTATCATCGGACCTGCTGCTACGGCAGCCCCTGTTGTCACGGCGAAGATAGGTGGTAATATTAATACGATGACGGCCTTCGTGGTCCTCTCCTCTTTTGCTTCGGCCCTGATGATTCCGGCTGTGTTCCCTCTGCTCGAACGCGGTGCTGGTCTCAATTTCTGGAGCGCCTTTCTGATTATTCTTCAGAAGTTGGCTGTTGTGCTGATTGCGCCGCTGGCTTTAGGGTGGTTCATGCAGCATTACGCCAAGCGCATCTGTGCGTGGATTGTCTCCATCCCCGATCTGTCGTTCTACCTCTGGTCTGTCCAGCTCAGTGTCACATCGGGCGTCACCGTTCGTAACATCGTCCACAGCGAAGCTGGTCTCTCACTGTTGCTCATGATAGCCTTGCTCAGTCTTGTACTCTGTTTCGTCCTCTTTCTTGTTGGCCGCAGCGTGGGTCGTCATCTTGGTGAGGAGATTAACAGTGGTCAGGCCTCCTTCCAGAAGAATACTGCCCTCTCCATCTGGGTGGCCTACACCTATCTTAATCCTATGGCCTCTGTAGGTGCAGGCTGTTATGTGCTTTGGCAGAACATCGTTAACTCTATCGAACTCTGGGAATTCCGCCGCAAGTCTGCACATACGGAAATTTGATTTTCTTTTCTGCTTTTCCCCACTTCATGCGACAGATTTTTGGCCCATGCGCCAAGTTTGTCGCAATATCTTTTTAGTGTCGCTACAACCCAAGAAGAAATTAAGAAAAAAACTTGGAATGAGCCAAAAATCGTCATACCTTTGCATCGTCGAAAGGAACGAAATACTTCCTCAGACACAAAAAGAGAATTTAAAAATTATAATAGTATTAACAATTTAAAATTTAAGAAAGGAAAAGAATTATGGCAAAGACTCCAGTTGTAATGAAGATCGCAGACTACAAGGATCGTGAGGTTCAGATGGTAACTTACGAGTTTGATCAGGAGACTGATCGTGAGGGACAGATGACAGGTATCCCCCGTGGCGGTAAGATCCAGGTTCGCGTAAAGGCTTTGAACGACGGTACCCCTGAGCTGATGGCTTGGATGTGCGACCGCTTCCTGAAGAAGGATGGTTCAATCGAGTTCCTCGAGACTAAGACCTTGAAGGTCATGAAGGAAATCAAGTTCACTGGCGCTTACTGCGTAGACTTCGAAGAGAAGTGGGAAGACAAGCTCGGTCACTATGAGGAGATCCTCATCTCTTGTCAGAACATCGAGGTTGGCTCAGTGAAGTTCGAGAACGAGTGGGCATAACTTTATAGTTTAGAGTTTAAAGTTTATAGTTTAAAGTTTAACAATTTAAAGAATAGAAAGGAAACAAGATATGGCAGAGAATGTAACACCAGTAGTATTGAAGGTTAAGGATTTTGCAGACCGCGAGGTCATGCTGGTAGACTACAAGTTCAATCAGGCAACTGATACTGAAGGTCAGGTAGCAGGTATCGTCCGTGGCGGACAGGTTAACATCCGCGTGAAGGCTCTCAACGACGGTAACCCCGAGTTGCTCAACTGGATGATCAACCCCGCTGATCCCCGTGACATCACCGTAGAGTTCCAGAACACGAAGGACGGTTCAGCCATGAAGACCCTGAAGGGTACAGGTTGCTACTGCGTACACTACAAGGAGTTCTGGGAGGACGGCCAAGAGCACTATGAGGATATCCTCCTGAGCTGCCAGAAGCTCGAGAACGGCCCCGTGGCCTACGAGAATCCTTGGCGATAAGCGATAAAGCCTCGATAGTTTATTCTATCGAGGCTTTCTTTAGATTTTAGGAGTTTAGAACCCCATGCAACTCGTTGCTCCAAGAGCTGTCAGCACCGCTGAGATGATCGATGCGAGGATCTGCAGCGTCCACTTAAGCGTTTCCTTCTTTGTCATACGCTACCTCCTTCCTGATTAGCTGCCAGTGTCGAAGCCACCGCCGTTGTCGCCACCGCCGTTGTTGTCGCCACCGTTGTTGTCACCGCCAGTGTTGTCAGTGCCTCCACCGTTCTGCTCAGAACCTGAGTCAGACCCACCACCGTTAGACCCGCCTCCGATGGCAGCCGCCTTGGCAGCGGCAATCTCTGCAGCGGCCTTGTCAGTCCAGGCCAGCTTGGCCACCTTGTTCAGCTCATCGCGAGTGTACTCACCAGTAGCCTGAGCCAGGAGCTTCAGACTCTGCACAGCAGGACCAGTCTTGTCGTTCTTGCCGATAGTGCCGATGCTGGCAGAGATGGTCTTGTCAGTGTCAGGATCATACAGCAGGATGCTGCCGTTACCAATCACACTTACCTTGAAGATGGCCAGGTCATCAACCTTCACCGTGTTACCCATCAGGGTCTGCTCACGGGTACACCTTACGAAGTCACGCAGGATACCCTCGATTGTTCCCTCTGAGAACGGGGTGTTGTGCTCAGCCATGTGCTTGGCCATGTCGTGAATGTTCATCGTCTGCTTGTAGCTGACGCGAGGGTAATACTTGCCATATGCGGCAGAACCCTCAATCATGTTCTTTGAAAGATAAAGTTCAATCATCTGTTTGTTAAAATTTTAATGGTTAATAAATTGTTGTTAGTTGTTCACTCTGTCTCCATTCAACTCCAGCCTGCGCACTGCCTTTGTTTCCTTTTGACGCTACGAAGGAAAGTGCAAGGCGAGTGCAGAATCAAACTTGCTTGTTCTGGTGAGCCGCAGCCTTTACTCGCAATGCATCTCCAAATGCATTGCAAAGGTACAACATTTAAAATGCCCTTTCCGAATTCTTCCGAGTTTTACCGAGTTTTTGCCGTTTTTTCAGCCCAAAACGCACTTTTCGCGAAGAAATCTCAAAAATTCTTTGTATCTTTGCAGTGAATTAATCCATTAACCCATTAATTATTACTTATTATGCCTAACAATCATTCTACTTTCAAACGTTCGGAACTGGCCCAGTGCTACTTCCCTGATCTCAAACCTATGTCAGCTTGGGAGAAATTCAAGGACTGGTTGGATACCAGTGCACGCCTGCGACCACTCCTTTCTCTCACGCGTCGCACGTACACGCCTGCGGAGGTACAGCTTATCTACGACGTCTTGGGCGAGCCATAGCCGCAAGGTCGTATCAGAATTTTAGAGAATCTTATTTCTGATTAAGCGTCATTTGTCACTCTGATAAGTGGCGCTTATTTTATTTGTACCTAAAATAAGGGTATACAGCGATATACAGTCTACTATTTTAGTTGCAAATGTCAACCTTTTCAGTACGAAATGTTCAAATGTTCAAATGTTCAAAAAG
>JAEETB010000091.1 GCA_016286575.1 Prevotella sp. | reverse complement strand
CAATACCGAGCAGTCGGCACATCAACAGGTTTCTCAATGGCTCTGTGGAATCAGAGCCATCGATGACGGGCGCATTGGAAAGGCTGAGCGTGGTTGTTGCCGTTGGCTTATCCAAACCAATCCCTACTGGGTCAATAATTAAAACAGGCTTGTTGCCGTTGAATTCGCTATCGCTGCTGCAAGAGGTCAACCCAAATATTGCAGCGAGTAGCGCGGTGATGATAGTTTCTTTGTTCATTTCGATAAATTATTATAGTTTTTTGTCAATCCCCAAATACAGAGGTTGTATATTTCGTTGTTCTTAATGACTGCATTTCGCAAGGTAGCCTCGTGAACAAAGCCATTCTTACGTAAGACCTGCATCGAAGCAGTGTTTGGCTGGAAGATGTTGGCAGTTATCCGTTCAATCGGCAAGTCGCGGAGTGCAATTGTACACATTTGCCTAACCGCCTCCGTCATTATTCCCTGGTTACAATAATTACCGTGAAGCATAAAGCCGATTTCACCATCAATCCTAAAAACATCATCCTTCTGTTCGACGGAAATGCTGCCAATAGGTTGTCCGTCCATTACGATTGCCCGATAGATCCCTGTGACAGAATCATTTTGGGCAACCATATTCAGCCATGCTTTTGCATCCTCTTCTGTATAAGGATAGGGCAGACGGTCAGAAAGAAAACTCCTGTCAACTGCATTACACAAGGCAGTAAGTTCTTTGCTGTCATTCATAGTCCATCGCCTTAATTCTATCGTCATTCTATATTTATTTATGAAGTCTGACCGCAAAGTTACAAAAAGCCATACGAAAAAGCCTCGGCGAAACCAAAGAAAATGATTGCCGAGGGCAAAAGTCTGAAACTAGTTTAAGAGTTTTGGGGGAAATCTATGACTATTATTTCCCGAAAGTGATTTCTTTGCGAATTTTGCTGATGGTTTGGGGAGTGACGTTGAGGAACGAGGCAATGTCCTGTAAGTCGAGGTGTGCTGCGATACCCGGGCAACGCTGCATCAGCAGGTCGTAGCGTTCACGGGCTGTGGTGCAATGAAGGTCAAGATAGCGAGAACGGAACTGGAAGAGAATGTGCTCGGCAATGATGGCACGTAGCTCCATTGTCTCCTTGCTCTGGTTGAAATACTGCTCCATTTGCTGACCTGTAACCCTGATCACGCGACTGGGTATCATCGCCACGATAGTGGTCTGCGATGGACGACCATAGAGGAATGTCGGATAGTCAACCACGAACTCGCCTTTGAAGGAGAACCAGGTAATGTGTTCCTTGACCTTCGGTCGAGCCTCCTCACGCTCGGCCATATCAAGCGAGCTTGATGGCTCTCGCTTAATCGGAGCCTTGTCGTCGCTGATGCCATGATTCACATACTTGAAGCAACCACTCTCCACGAAGGCAATCCACCGTGCCGGATCACCCTCCCGCTCAAACTGGTCACCCTTACGGTAGGTGACTGCCTCGCCCTCCCGCTTGCAAAAATCCCGCAGCGTCTCGAGGTCTAAATTGTTATTGCTGAACTTTTGTTCCATGAATTAAGATAACTCAAAATACGCAAGCCCAGCCGAACTTACGGACTAGTTCTTGGAGCAAATTACGATCACGGACGGGGATAGTTACAGTTACTGTTTCGTGCTGATTGTCCTCAACTGTCGATTCCAGTTCATACTGTGTCTGGGCAGACAGCAGGATTTTTGCAGGAAGTCCGATAGCATTCTCTATCTTTACAGCTAATTCTGTCGTAAGAGCACGCTTCCCATTGAGCACCTCGCTCAGATGTGAGGGCTGTGTGCCAAGCATCTTGGCAAATTCTTTCTGGCTAATACCACGCTCGTCAAGTTCAGGCTTGATCATCATTCCAGGATGAACCGCCATGAAAGGTGCAGGGTTTTCATTTTTTGTTGCCATAGTGAGTATCGTCTAAACTGTTGGGGCAAAATTACAAAAAATTCCCAAATACGGGAATTATTTCGGAAATTTCTTTTATTATTTAACAATTTATATAATTTCTGTGTCTTAGATGAATTAAGAGACAAAGGAGAAACTGCGTTTTATATTAATCGTATAAAAATATCTCCTAAATATTTGGAAGTATGGGAAAAGTGCTTTTCTTGGGTTTTTGGGATTTTGGGTTTTTGGGATTTTGGGTTTTGGGGTATTTTGTAATTTTTAAATTGGTAATTTACTATAATAATATAGTATAATTAATATAATATATATATTATAATAATTATAAGATAAAATTGAAAGTTTATAGGAAATTACGACATACGATTTTTCCAAAATATCCAAAATCCCAAAATGCCAAGATCGATTGGCTGTTATGATTGCCTGAAAAAATGCAAACAAATAAGAGCCATTCGTTTTTCACTACGTGGCTCTTCATAAACTGAGAAAAAATGTTTCTCAGAAAATAAGTATTTCTTATTTTTATGGCTCCCCTAACTGTGCATAGATTAACTGCACCTCGGCTGGCGTGAACGTGCGGCGGCGCAGGTCACGCAAATGGTTGAGCACCGGATTGAGAGTGATCCACTGACGGAGTTTGTGCCAAGCTGCCTCGGGGCAAAGCTTGGGAAAGTACTGAAGGGCGAGCTCCGTGCGCCCGAATGTTCTGATCATTTTTTCCATGATAAGCTTGTTTGAATTGATAATGCAAAGATACAAAAAATATTTAAGAATAACGAATAAAAAGGGTTTATAATGTATCATAACAGATATTCCGTATTTTTATAGTCGTATCTTTGCAGTATCAAAGGAGATAGAAGGATAAAGGCGCCAAATCCGTTAACTCCGGAGAGGTGGAAGGTGACCCACAATGTTCGCCAAAGTATTTAACAACACAAAAACAAAACTAGAATAGTATGATTGAACTTTATCTTTCGAAGAACATGATTGAGGGATCTGCCGCTTACGGCAAGTATTACCCTCGCGTCAGCTACAAGCAGACGATGAACATCCACGACATGGCGAAGCACATGGCTGAGCACAACACCCCGTTCTCAGAAGGAACAATTGAGGGTATCCTGCGAGACTTCGTAAGATGTACCCGCGAGCAGACCCTGATGGGTAACACGGTGAAGGTCGACGATCTGGCCATCTTCAAGGTTAGCTGTATCGGTAACGGCAGCACCCTGCTGTATGATCCCGAAACCGACAAGACCATCTCTGCCAGCATCGGTACTATCGGCAGGAACGACAAGACTGGTCCCGCAGTGCAGAGTCTGAAGCTTCTGGCACAGGCTACGGGCGAGTACACTCGCGACGAGCTAAACAAGGTAGCTAAGCTGGCTTGGACTGACAAGGCTGCTGCTGAGATTGCTGCCGCAAAGGCTGCTGCCATCGGAGGCGGGTCTAACGGTGGAGGCTCTAACAACAGTGGTGAGAACGGCTCCGGCGAGAATACTGGTGGCGACAACAACGGCGGTGGCGACAACGGCGGAGGATTCGACACTGGCAGCTAATCAGAAAGGAGGTAGCGTATGACGAAGAAGGAAACGCTTAAGTGGACGCTGCAGATCCTCGCATCGATCATCTCAGCGGTACTGACTGCTCTTGGAACGACCTCGTGCATGGGCGTGTAATCTAAAGGAAATCCCCACCAGATTTTTCTGATGGGGATTTGCTGACACCTTAATAAAAAGGTTGTACTGCTGGTTCTATACGCGAACTCTTACGCGGATTCCCAAAACCTGCTCGATGAGACTCTCAATAAAATTCGGATCATCTTTCACACGAATCTCTACATCACTCTTCTGAGCACTTTTCACGCGAACCTCTAAAGAAGGCTTCTGTGGGGTTTCTCCCTTAGGATTTGCATTTGCACTGGTGGTGAACACGAATGAGAAAACTACTGCTGCAAGTGTGCTCATGAGCATCTTCTTTGCATTGAAATTTTTTGTTGTCATAACTTTACTTTTTTTTATGTTTATAATATTGTTGTATTTGTCGTTTATCTCCTTTCGACGATGCAAAGATATGGCGACTTTCGGGGATTTGCAACATTTTTGCTGACTTTTGAACGAACTTGTTGCGACAAAAAGGGGAGATTGCGACAGATCGTTATCATGAGGCTGAAATCTGTCGTTAATGGGCGCAAAATATCCTTGTTTGATAGTTATTAAATTTTGTCATTTTGTTGCATAAATCAAAAAAAAGTTGTATATTTGCCCCCACAAACTCAAATAGACCGAACATGAGAATCCTTTTAATTGGTGGAACTGGCACAATCAGCAGTGCCATCACACGACAGTTGGCAGCTGAGGGTCATGACCTGTGGCTGTTGAACCGTGGCAATCGTAAAGACGAGGTGCCTGAGAATGTGAAGCAAGTGATCTGCGACATCAACGACGAGCCGGAAGTGCTGCGCCAGATAGGCGACACAATGTTTGATGCCGTGTGTGAGTTTATCGGATTCCTGCCCTCGCAGGTGGAGCGTGACATCAGACTCTTCCGTGGTCGCACGCGCCAGTATGTGTATATCAGCTCGGCCTCGGCCTATAACAAGCCAGCCCGTAGCCATATCATCACGGAGGGCACGACACTGGCGAACCCCTACTGGCAGTACTCGAGGGACAAGATTGCCTGTGAGGCGCTGCTGATGAAGGAGTATCGCGAGAACGGATTCCCTGCCACCATCGTACGTCCCAGCCACACGTATTGTGAGCGTGGCGTGCCCGTCAGCGTACATGGTCCCAAGGGCAGCTGGCAGGTGCTGAAGCGTATGATGGAGGGCAAGCAGGTGCTGGTGCAGGGTGACGGCAGTTCGCTGTGGACGCTGACCTGGAACGAGGACTTCGCCCGTGGATTCATCGGACTGCTGGGTAACCCCAAGGCCATCGGTGAGCCTTTCCAGATCATGAGCGACGAACAGCTGACGTGGAATCAGGTGTACCAGTGCGTGGCCAATGCCCTGGGCGTGGAATTCAAGCCTTACTATGTCAGCTCGGACTTCCTGGCTGCGACCTCGCCGAAGGAGTACGACCTGCTGGGCAACCTGATTGGCGACAAGGCCGTCACCGTGGTCTTCGACTGTACGAAGCTGAAACGTGCCGTACCAGGATTCAAGGCCACGACCCGTTTCGACGAGGGTGTGCGCCGCTGCGTGGAGCATATCCTGGCTCATCCGGAATTACAAATTGAGGATCCTGAGTTCGACGCATGGTGTGACAGGGTGATCGAGGCTCTGGAGCAGGCGAAAGCATCACTGAGATGATCCTACAAGACATCCGTCGTTCGTTTTCAGCCCGACTGACACTATTGGTAACAGGGTTGGTGACAGCCATCTTCGTGGCTGCACTGGCTCTGTTGCTCCGTTTCACCCTTTCCGTGACCAAGACTGAATCGCAGGAAAGGATCATGCAGATTCTTGAGAGCACGGCCTTGCAGGTGGATCACGAGCTGCTGCAAACGGAGATGACGGCTATCACAACGAGATGGATGATTGTAGAGCACCTGGCGACTCCCGACTCGATTGCGGCCTTGTGCAGGAATATGACAGAATCGAGTCCCAGGATTGACAGCTGCTACGTGACATCCGTAGAGGGAACGGCGCTGAGGAACACGGGCAGCTGGCATGAGGCATCACTCGACAGCCAGGCCGACAGCGTCGCACTGAAGCGGATGAAGATGTCGTATCAGCTGCCAATCTTCAACAGGCGTGGAGATCCGGCCATGATGCTGACCATCGATATCCATATCGACTGGGAGGACTTCACGAAGGACATCGCCAAGACCATCCCCTACTCACACTGCTTCCTGCAAGGGAAGGGCGGACAGTACATACTCGACGAGAGCGGATACAAGGAGATACAGTTCAATGGGGCGGACGTCCATGAGTTCTACAGGCCGCTGAGAAACAAGCAATGGGGCATCGTACTCATCTGTCCTGACCGAGAGTTACTGGCTGGCTTCTACTATCTGATGGCCATTGCCATCATCGTGACCGTGATCGTGCTGCTGTTACTGCTCTTCGGCTGCAGAAGACTGATCGACAGGAACCTGAAATCGCTGGACCAGCTATCGGAAACCGTCATACGCATCTCGCAGAACCAGTTTGACGAATTCGTACCCGACAAGGGCAGGAATGACGAGATCGGGGAGCTGCAACAGAGTTTCGCGAAGATGCAGCAGGCGCTGAAAGAACGGATCGGTGAGATCAACCAGAAGAGCACGATGCTGAAAAAGCAGAATGAGGAACTGAATGCGGCCTACGAACGCGGACAGGAAGACGAGCGCACCAAGTCGGCCTTCCTGAGTCAGACCACAGAGAAGTTCATGCAGCCAGTGAATGCCATCGGTGCTGCGACAGACCAACTCTGCAAGAACTACCACAGCTTCTCGAGAGAAGAGATGAAAACGCTACAGGCGCTGATCATCTACAACAGTGATGCGGTGACCTCACTGATCGAGCAGATGCTGCTGACATCGCAGGACAAGAAGCCTGTGCGTGAGAACCAACCTAACAGCACTGGCCTATGAGAAGAATACCCTCACTGATAACCAGACGGCTTTCCGTCAAACTGGGACTCTCGATCGTGCTGATTGTGGCGGTCATCTTCACCATTTCCGCCAGTTGCCTGTTCTACCTGACGAAGGATTATATCCAGCAGGAAGCAATCAAAAGGGCGACGCAGATACTGGACAACACGGCGCTGCGCATCAACGACATCATGGGCGAGGTGGAGACTACGACTGACGACATGGGATGGTACATCGCCAGCCAGACCAACCCCGACTCGATCATCTCGGACACGCGGAAGATACTGGAGAACAACGAGCACTTCTACAGTTGCTCGATCTCCATGGAGCCCTACTATTTCAAGCGCTATGGGAAATACTTCTCGATCTACTCGGTGAGAGACGCTGACTCGATCAGTACCGCACAATACGGCAGCGACGAGTTCAACTATTTCAATATCGACTGGTATCAGAAACCCAAGGAGCTGCAGCAAGGCTACTGGAGTGACCCATTCCTCAACACCAATCCGAAGGCCGACTACAAACAGGAGATCATCACCTCGTACTGCCGCCCCGTATACGACTACAACGGGGATTTCATCGGCGTGGTGGCCATAGACCTGCAGCAGAAATGGCTCTCGCAAGCCGTAACGGCAGTGGCACCCTACCCCAACTCTTCGAGCATCATGATCGGCACTGACGGCAAATACCTCGTTCATCCCGATACGACGAAACTCATCCATCAGAGCATTTTCTCAGATCCTGACCCAAGATCCAGGGACGAGGTGGTCAGTCTGGGTAAGGAGATGATTGCGGGCAATAGTGGGATGAGACGGATCGTGGTCGACGGGCAGAGCGCATTCATATTCTACCGACCCATCGGAAACGCAGGCTGGAGCATGGCCATCGTCTGTCCTGAAAGCGATGTGTTCTACGGCTATTACAAACTGCTCTACACCGTATGGGGTACCATCATCATCGGCCTGCTCTTCATCCTGTTCGTCTGTTATCTGGCTGTCAGGGGTGGCATCAGTCCGCTGAGTCTGCTCGCACAGCAATCCCACGACATAGCGGAAGGAAGGATGGACAATCTGCTGCCGCGAACGAAACGTACTGACACCATCGGACAGTTGCAGAACAGCTTCGTGGATATGCAGCAGTCGCTGAAGACTTATATGAACAATATCCAACTGATGAACACACAGATGGAGCAGCGCAACCAGGAACTGAAGCAGGCCAACGAACAGGCCATCATCGCAGACAACAAGAAGACGGCCTTCCTGAAGGATATGATGCACCAGATACGTACACCGCTGAACATCATCGGCGGATTTGCCCAGGTGCTGAATGAGAACTTCCACGAACTGCCTGACGACGAGACCAGCAACATCATCTATATGATGCAGGATAACTCCAGGAAGCTTGTCCGTATCTCGAGAATGCTTGTGGCTGCCTCGATCAATGAGAACGAGGTGGAGACGAAGAAGACCAGTTTCAGCTGCAACGCCCTCTGCCGTGAAATCATCAGTTCGTTCAGACTGACCAGTCCGCACATGGTAAAACTCTGTTTCGAGACCACCCTGCCCGATGACCTCAACCTCTATTCCGATCAGGAGAAGGTGAAGAGCATCCTCATGGAACTGCTCGACAATGCCAACAAATTCACGCAGCAAGGTTCCATCACACTGGCATGCAGCCGACCAAACGCACACACCGTCAACATCAAGGTCAGCGACACGGGTATCGGCATTCCACAGGCTAACCGTCAGCAGATCTTCGCCAAGTTCGCGAAGATCGACGACTTCACAGAGGGTGTCGGACTGGGCCTGCCATTGTCCAAACGCACGGCAACGATACTTGGCGGCAACCTCATTCTCGACCCGCTTTATCGCGAAGGTGCGAGCTTCATCCTCACCCTCAGGATATGAGTTTTTGCACTTTTCTGCCCTATTTCCTTGGTTGTTTCAGGGAAATAGCGTAACTTTGTCCCCCCGTTATGATAGTATGTATTGCAGAGAAACCCAGTGTGGCAAGGGACATCGCCCGGATTATCGGTGCTACAGCCTCGCACGATGGGTATATGGAAGGAAATGGTTATCAGGTGACCTGGACGTTCGGCCACTTGTGTACACTCAAGGAGCCTGGTGACTACACCCCGGCCTGGAAACCGTGGGCACTGACACAGCTGCCGATGGTGCCCCAGCGATTTGGCATCAAGCTCATTGAGGACAGTGGTATCAAGAAACAGTTTGCCACCATCGAGCGGCTGATGCAGGCGGCTGACGGTATCGTGAACTGTGGTGACGCTGGTCAGGAGGGTGAGCTCATCCAGCGATGGGTGATGCAGAAGGCGCAGGCCACCTGTCCTGTGAAGCGTCTCTGGATCTCGTCGATGACTGACGAGGCCATCCGTGAGGGCTTTGCGAACCTGAAGGACCAGGCTGACTACCAACCCCTCTATCTGGCAGGTCTCTCGCGTGCTATCGGCGACTGGCTATTAGGCATGAACGCCACACGTCTCTATACGCTGAAATACGGCCAGAACCGTCAGGTGCTCTCCATCGGACGAGTTCAGACCCCTACCCTCGCACTCATCGTGAACCGTCAGAAGGAGATCGAGAACTTCAAGCCTGAGCCCTATTGGGTACTGGCAACGGTGTATCGTGATACCACCTTTACAGCCACGAAGGGGAAGTTCACTTCGAAGGAAGAAGGCGAAAAGGCCTTTGCCACCATCGAGGGAAAGCCCTTCACCGTCACGAAGGTGGAGAAGAAGGAAGGCAAGGAACAGCCGCCACAGCTCTACGACCTCACCTCGCTACAGGTGGACTGCAACCGCAAGTTCGCCTACTCGGCGGAAATGACGCTGAACCTGATACAGAGTCTCTATGAGAAGAAATTCACCACCTATCCCCGTGTGGACACGCAATACCTCTCGGACGATATCTACCCAAAATGTCCGCAGACGCTCAACGGACTGTATCAGACGAAATTCGGTGGCGTGGCACCCTATGCGGAGCTGATCAAGCCCATCGGTGGCAAACCGCTGAAGAAGACCAAACGCGTCTTCGACACCTCGAAGGTGACTGACCACCATGCCATCATCCCTACGGGCGTCATCCCCCAGAACCTCAGCGATGCAGAGCAGAAGGTTTTCGACCTCGTGGCAAGGAGATTCATCGCCGTCTTCCTGCCTGACTGCAAATTCTCGACGACGACGGTTATTGGAGAGGTTAGAGGATCGTCAGTGGTTAGTGGTGAGGGGTTAGCGGTTAGAGAAAACTCTAAGACAGAAGAAGAAGTAGTGGAGTTTAAGGTGACGGGTAAGGAGATCCTGGATCCAGGCTGGCGCGTGGTTCAGGACAATAAAAAGGAAGAGGAAGAGGAGCCGCAGAACACATCTCTAACCTCCAACCCCTCACCACTAACCCCTGAAACAACACTTCCAACTTTCGTGAAAGGCGAGTCTGGTGACCACAAGCCTACACTCACGGAGAAATGGACCACACCTCCACCATATTATAATGAGGCCTCACTGTTGCGGGCCATGGAGACGGCAGGTAAGTTCGTAGAGGACGAGACCCTCCGTGCTGCCATGAAGGAGAACGGCATCGGACGTCCTTCCTCAAGAGCCGGTATCATTGAGACCCTCTTCAAGCGCCATTACATCAAGCGAGACCGCAAGCGACTCATCGCCACGCCTACTGGCATCGAACTGATAGACCTGATTCGTGAGGAACTGCTGAAGAGCTGTGAGCTGACAGGAATCTGGGAGAAGAAGCTGCGCGACATCGAGCATCAGAAATACGATGCCAAACAGTTTATCGACGAGCTGAAAGCACAGGTGGCTACCATCGTGCAGGAGGTGATGAGTGACCCCAGCAACCGTCGTGTGACCGTATTGAGCGATGCAGAGCTGAAAAAACTTAAGTCGCCCAAGAAATAATAAATCGAGCGCTATATCGTTATTTATAATGGTATGCGAAGATTCTCCATCATACTCTATACACTCGTCTGCGCCGTGCTGCTCGTCAGTTGCGGAGCAGATCAGGCCATCAAGAAAGGCGACAAGTTCTATGCCGTCGGAGAATACTATGACGCTGCGGAGCAATACCGTAAGGCCTACACGCAGAC
>JAEETB010000469.1 GCA_016286575.1 Prevotella sp. | reverse complement strand
CTGTGCAGGAGAATTGGGTTCTCTCTACTAACGACAGTACGCGTCGTATGTGGCAGACTCTGCGTGATGATTTTGAGAAGGAGACAGGTGCCTGGCCCAATTGTCCTATTCTGAAGGACGATCATAAGGTCGCCAAGTTCGAACTCGAGCGTGGTTTCGTGACCATCACCCTCAAGAATACCTACACCCCAACGCTTAACGTTCTCTACGAATTGAAGAAATAATATTATTTTCTTTCGCTTACTTACTATTTTAAGCTTAATGTCAAAGCGGTTATTTGGTGCTTTAGGATGTCATTCATCAATCAATTTGCACGACAATAATATAGCCTTTTAACACCCCTGTTCTTCTACATGGGTGACCCAAAGAATTTGTGTCAAAAGGATAGACAAATCTATCCTTTTTATTTCATCTGTTTGTATAAAAAGATTGCGCCCCTGAAATGAATCAGGAGCGCAATGATTATAAAGTACTTACTGGTTTTGTTGATTACTTCTTAATAAGTGTGTAACCCCAGTTGGTCTTTCTGTAAGTGTAGATGTCATTACCAGCCTTAACTGTCAGGTAAGTCGGATCGTTGGCAGTATTTGCAACCAAACCGTTAATGTTGCTGTCAGTGATGGCTCCGCCTGCATATGAGCACTTACCGTCAAAGACGAGTGTGCAGTTCTCAGGTAATATAGTTGTGCCATTTGCATCTACAACTGTAACAACCTTATGATCTCCAATCTTGCTCAAATTTCCTGCAAGCTGACTTGTTGTTGAATTGTACCAAACATCTGCTGAAGAAACCTCGATGCCAGTATCAGCCTTGTTAGCAGCTGTAATAGGAGCAGCAGCAGTAACCTCTACCCAAACCTTGTTGTCGATATCCCACTGATAGGTGGTCTTTGAAGGAGTTGTGGATACATAGATACCACCCCAAATTCTTACAGTTGTAGCAGCATTAAACTTAACATTTGAGAAAGTGAAGGTCTGGTTGTCAGCGGTATAATCGTACCATACAAAATTACCTTTTGCCTCAACATTTGAGAGTGAACCAAGTGCATCTGCAATGGAAATATCCTCTGCAAATACTACACCATCGAAAGCGTCGTTTTCAACATAGATTGAACTTCCGCCATTGGTCAAAGTAACATTCTTCACTGAACCAATCTTCTTAAGCTGGTTCCAACCAAGGTTAACTTTGCACTCAGAGGCATTTGTTGCACCTGTAACACTGCCAATACCAGCACCAATATAACCAAATGTCACGTCACAGCCCTTGTTGACAACAATGCTACCAAGTGGAGTGTCATTATCGTTAGATACTGTAATACCAGCAGCATCGATAATGAGGTTAGTGGTGTAAACGGCCTGATTACCAATTTGGAAACCCTTCTTGTTGATGCAAACAGGATTAGAATCAACGTAAAGAGCGTTGATAGCACCACCATTTGTCAGAATGGCTCCAGTTGACTGAAGATCAATGGCATTTACAGTTACACCGCTGTTAATTGACAAGGCGTTGTTCTTTGCTGTATTGGCTGCTGCAGCAAGTACACCAATAGTTGCACCATCAGAAGTAAGGTTTACTGCTACATTAGTAGCATCAATTCCCATGTTAAATGCCTGAGCAGGAAGCTTGATGTTAACCTTTGCACCTTTCAGGTTGGTAGAAGCGTCAAGATTCAGAGGCTTCTTGTCTGCATCCTGGAAATTGCCGTTGAAAGTGAGATTCAGAACGCTGTTAGCTGGAGTGTTGAAGAATGCAGGGAGTGTGAGAACACCACCGTCGAGCTTATAAGCACCAGAGTTGATGACAATGTTCAACTCAGTCTTCTTCATCAGATCAGCCTTTTTGGTTGCATCGTAAGATGCCCACAGTGAAGCGAGATCAGCGGTCTTGGTGATAGTGAATACCAAGTCGCCACCCTTAGTAGATGTACCAGGCTGTGCAGGCTTAGTTGTGTTGTACGGATCATTAGGATCAACCTCTGTACCTTGCTTACATGAAGTCAAACCCATGGCTACGAGCAGAGCTAAGCCTGCAAGAGCTTTCCATGAAAATAGCTTTTTGTTCATAA
>JAEETB010000468.1 GCA_016286575.1 Prevotella sp. | reverse complement strand
AGCCACCAATAACCAATACCGTACCCACGACGAAGAGGGCAATCACCTTCTGCTCGACAGTATCCTTCTTACGAATCTGCATACCACAATAGAAGCCAAGCAGCACATGGGCTACAGACGAGATGGTCCCCATCAGTCCCTCAGGGTCAACAGGACTCTTATGATAGATATGGTCGTAACCGAAGAGATTCAGGTCTACCTGCGCAAGAATGTTCACACTGGCATCCTCAGCATAACCGTTACCAAAGACCAGAATGGCCGTATAGATGACCAGCAGGCCGATAATCACAGGAATGATATACTTATGGTTGCAGAAAAGGGCAAAGAGCGACACGATACCATAACAGAGGGCGATACGCTGCATCACAGCCCAAATGCGCAGATGTCCGAAGCAAAGAAGATCGCCCTCGATGGCATGGTCGAACCAGTTGATAAACAGACCGATGACGAAGAGCAGTACCGTTCGTTTGATGATACGTCGTATCACCTTCGGGGTGGGCTTGAACTCCGACTTCACCAGCGAGAGATAGCACGAGATTCCCATGATGAAGAGGAAGAAGGGAAACACCAGATCGCAGGGTGTCATGCCGTTCCACTTAGAGTGTCCTAACATTTCGAAAGATTCTCCCCAACCATTGTTGACGAGGATCATACCTGCTACCGTGATACCACGCAGGATATCGAGACTCAGTAATCGCTTTGACTTTTCCATATCAGCTTTACTTCATTAATTCCATTACCTCTTTGGCTACGTCTATAGGCGAGCCTTCAGGTGCAGCACTGTAGGGATTCTGCTGGAGGGTCCAAGGCTCTTCCATTGCGTAATAGTCGAGTTGAACTTCCTGAGGCAGGGCCATCTGGAAGAGTTCTGCAGCCGTCTTCGTCGCATTGGGACCACCACCTAACAATTCGGGCTGAGGAGCAGTCTGGGTCTTCATCTGAGCAGCCAGTGCATCGAAATAGGCCTTCCATCTCAGATAGTAAAAATCTTTCAGCAAACCCTGCCATTCTTTGTGGGCATAGTCACGCAGACCGCCTGTGTCAGCGCAATAACGGTTGCCCCAGGTAGTGATCTGCACACGGGCATTCCATTCATAGAGTTTCTTCTCTTCTGGAGTAACGCCAGCATTCACTGCATACTGGGTCCAACGTCCCACACGGAACTCTGAGCGTGTACCCAAGAGCTTGTCCTGCATCAGGAGCATATCCAGGAAGCGCGCTGCATCCTTATCAAACTCCTGACGGGCAAAGCCCTTATAGTCGGCGATGGTATGCTGATACTGCCGACGAGCCTGGTCGGCGAGTGCCTGACGAGTGATATCCACGAGGTCGTATTCGAAATTATTGTTACCACGATAGTTCTCAGCCACGCTATTCATCAAACGAGCAGCCTCACGCGTATCTGCAGGATCATAATAATTCTTCATCTTAGACCAAGATGATGTCTGGAAATTATTGAGCGAGGGACGACCACAGAAGATGCTCTCATGAGGGCCTTGCTGATTGTTGCCTGCAGGGCAGTTGTAGATGCTATTAACGAGAATCAGCCATGCTTTCTCGATGGTAGGATCCTCTACACCATAACGGGCTTTCACATAATCCTTGATCCAAGCTTCTTTCGTAAACTTCTCAGGACGCCAAGGCAGTTCGCTCATCAGCTCGAACATCACAGGATTATTCTCCGATCCTTCCATCGTGAAACCTATTCCCTTGCAATGGTTCTTGGGCACGTAGAAATTGTCGAGCAACTGGTCCATGCGCCCATGAAGACCTACGTTGGCACCAAAGTTCTCAAGCAGGCAGAACAGCCACTCATGCTGCTTATAACCCTCATCGCGCTTCCAGATGGAGGGAATGCCAAACATGGGGCGACACTCTGAGAAGAGGTCGAGTACGAGCAGATCGCCCGTCTTCATGCCATCCACCATCTGAGGACGGGGATTCTCTGTCCAACCCTGGATGACCCAGACAGCCTTGGGATTCACACGCTTCATAGCCTGCATCATCGCCTCGCCAGCCTTGGCATAGTCGATAGACGGGTCATCATTACTCTCGTGGAAGGGATCCA
>JAEETB010000090.1 GCA_016286575.1 Prevotella sp. | reverse complement strand
CGAAGGAGCATTATATGGCAATGGCTCAGACCTATTTCCTGATTGGCAATGTGATGATGACAGGTGTGAGAGCCTACAACGGTTTCTTCACAACTACTGTAGCCGTTGACTATCTCTATGGCCTCGGTGGTGTCATCATCGGTACGATGCTGGGTGCCTACGTTTTCAAACACATTCCCAACCGCATCTTCCGATACATCGTCTATGCCTATATCTGCATCAGCGGTGTAATCATACTAATGACCAATTAAGAATATGTATAACCATGCATATTATCTAATACTTTTGATGAGTCTTCGCCAATGGTTATCGGAGAGCATCGCTCGATGGGCTTGCGGCGTTCCATAAAAGATCCTCCATTCTGTCAATAATATAGTCGGCTCCGGCCTCTTTGAGTTTCTCTCTGCTTCCGTTGCCCCAGGTCACGCCACAAGTCTTTGTGCCTGCATTAGCTCCCATCTGGATGTCCACAGCCATATCTCCGACAACGAGCGTTTCATAGGCCTCGAATTGCATGGCAGCAAGTGTCTTCAGCACAGGCTCCGGCTTTGGCTTTGCTTCTTTCACGTCATCAGCCCCTATCAAATAAGAGATGTAATCAGCGATACCCATGTCGCGAGTCAATTCTATGAGGGAATTGCGCGAACGGGACGAAGCGATAGTGAGCGTGAAGCCTCGTTCCTTCAGAGTTTTCAGGGTCTTGACAACGCCAGGAAATGCTTCCGGGGTGATCTTCCGCAGATTTTCGTTGAAGAATCTGCGGTACGTCTCTGCGCAGCGCGGGATGAGTTCTTCCCGAATATCTGGAAACAGTGTCCTAAAGCACCCTACCAATGGCAAACCTATAGTGGCTGCACACTCTGCCTCAGTGCGTTCTGGCAGTTGCATCTCCTTGATGGCCATCTGCATGGTCGTGACGATGTTCCGTCTGGTGTCGCCCAGCGTCCCGTCAAAATCGAATATAATCAGTTTTATGTTCATGTTTCTTATACTATTCTCCATTCAGTATTGTTTTCTTCAGGTTCTTCAGGCTGCTGTCAGGGCCTATCATCACTTCAAAGTCACCAGGCTCCAGCACATAGTCAAGATGGGCGTTATAGAACTTCAACAAATCATCTGTGATTTCAAACTTCACCTCTTTGCTTTCGCCCTTCTTCAGATGGATACGCTGGAAGCCCTTCAACTCCTTTACAGGGCGGGTGATGCTGGCTACGACGTCGTGGATATAGAGTTGTACGATTTCTACACCGTCATAGTCGCCAGTGTTCGTTACGGTGACAGATGCCGTGCGTCCGTTAAGACGGATGTCACTATATTCGAAGGTGGTATAGCTCAGTCCGTACCTTCGGCGATGCGCCCCCAGCTGGCATCGAGCGCAATGTCCCGACGGTCATTTTCGACATCAGTTGGTCGATAAACTGATTCATCTTCTCTTGTTGGTCCTCGGCCATTGCTGGGATACTCACCAGGAGCAGTGTCACCAGCATTAGATACATTAACTTGAACTTCATACGTATTTATAGTTGTTAACCGATCGGATGGCTTCATCATAGCCAGTCAATGCGGCAAAGGGTGCAAACTGGGCTGCACGATTCCACATCGACATCCTCGGATGATGCTTTGGCTCATAATGTGGCAGATTGATGATATCGTCGTAATTATCCATTATGCTTTATGTCCTCCTATTTGTTTGTTGCGCTCTTTAGCCGTGGCACCTTCCTCGAAGTTCAGGCCTCGAAGGATGGCATTCTTGCCGAAACGTTTCTTGATTTTCAACTGTACCTCCTGCATCCGCCGCTCTTTATCCAGCTTGGCTTGCTCTTCTTGTCGTTGCTTCTCTAATGCCTCGTAGTCGGTGAAAAGGTCAAGTTGCTGGGGAGCACGATCTTGTGCCATTACCGATTCCTCTGATACCACATGGTTCGTTGTCAGGTTCAGCCTGCGTATTAGCAAATCAGGATTCACGCAGCGGTCAAACAACTCTGTTGCCCCATCCATGATGAGTCGTGAAGATGATGTAGGTCTCTCGAAGTTGAATGTACCGTGAGCATGCTTTGGTACAGCCTTCCCGTAATAGTTGGTGGTAATCTCACCATGATATTTTTCGCGGATTTCAGGCCGTGTGAGACATTCTGCATCATAACCAACAGTCAGCACCAGTTGGTCAGTCACCAGACGCTTCGATACGAGGTCGAGTGCCATTCCCTCTGCCATTTCCTGTATCACCACACGGGCTTTCTTGAAAGTATAAGGTTCCTGCAGCACCTGTCCGCTGCTGAAGGAGTTGGTCTCAGGGCGATATGCCTTCACAGCCTCCATCGTACACGGTTCCCAGCCCCATGCATGGTCTATCAGCAGTTCCGCATTCACACCAAAGAGGCGGTAAAGCAGCCCTTCGTTCTGTATTGACATCCGGGCTATCTTTCCCATCGTGTCAATACCATAGATTGCCAGTTTCTCGGCTATACCATGTCCCACACGCCAGAATTTGGTCAGAGGACGATAATCCCATAGCTCACGGCGATACGACATTTCATCCAATTCGGCAATACGCACACCATCCTTATCGGCAGGCGCTTTCTTGGCCACAATATCCATTGCCACCTTTGCCAAATACATGTTTGTGCCGATGCCTGCTGTTGCCGTGATGCCTGTATTGGCCAGCACGTCGCGGATCATCTTGATGGCCAACTGACGTGCCGTCGACATCCGTCGCGACTCGGCAGTCTGCAAGCAAGCTTGTGACTGCTCTCGCTGCTCCGTCTGTTCGTGAGCTGTTAATTTATACGTCCGCAGATAGGCTGTCACATCCATGAACACCTCATCGATGCTATAGACATGTATATCTTCGGGAGCTATGTATTTCAGGTAGGTCTGATAGACTTTGGTGCTTACCTCTATATAGTGGGCCATGCGGGGTGGGGCAATGATAAACTCCACACCACGCGCTTTCTGATACACTTCGAACAGTCGCGCACGTCCGCCTATGCCGTATGCTTTCAGCGACGGGGAAACAGCCAGACAGATGGTTTTCTCCGTCCTCGACACATCTGCCACGACGAGGTTGGTGGTCAGTGGGTCAAGCCCCCTGTCCACGCACTCCACTGAAGCGTAGAACGATTTCAGGTCGATGGCAATATATGTTCGCTGCTGCTGTTGCATGTATCTTATCTATCTGTGGGAGATAGCCTGGCGGTGCTGATAGTCGTAGAGGGTGAGTCGGCGCAGATGGTAGTAGGCGAGCCAGTAGTTCTGAAGGGAGGTGATGTGGTTCTGGCGGGCGGTCTGCCAATGACTCTGGGCAACTGACAGGCTGTAGGCATCAGCCTGGGCACGGATAAACTGCTGTAGGGTCTGGGCGTAGGCATCCTCGGCGATGGTGAGTGCCTGACGGGCGTTCTCAACGATGGTCTGCCGCTCATTGAATTCGGCGACGGTCATCGCCACATCCAACTCCACATCGCGGGCGGTCTCCTGTTCTGTACGCTCCGCCGTGTCAACGCTGCTTCTGGCGGCAAGGTAGGCATTCTTGCGTTTACCCCAGTCTTTTAAGGGGATGGTTAGTTTTACGGTGGCCATATCCTGACTTTGGAGATGACGATATGCATCGGCAAAATTGTCAGCCACCTGGTTCAGACCGATGCTGGCATCGAGGCTCACGCTGAGATTCTTCTCCACCTTCGCTCGTTCTGCCTCCCGACGTGCCTCGGCGGTTGCCTGACGGCTTTCCAGATACTTGGGATTGTTCTCCCTGGCCAGGGCGATGGCTTCGGTGCCATCGATGTGCAGTGTTCCCACCACCAACGGGATGATGAGATCGATCTCTGTGGTCGGGTCCATCCCAAGATAGGTGGCGAGTTCCTTGACAGCCCGACTATGGGTAATGCGGGCATTGGCAAGCGTGGTGCGTGCATTGGTCTTTTGAAGTTCCAGGATGCTCAGTTCGGCCTTGGAGATACTGGCTATCTTGTAACGCCGCTCGGCGATGGCATAGATGGTGTCGCACGATGCCAGCGACTCCATTGCCATCTGCATCATATCCTGTGCCAAGGCGAGGGCAAAGAATTTCTCCACAGCCTGCTCACTGGTTTTCTCGATACCATATATCAGTTCCTTCTCAGCCCGTTCCAGCTTCAGCGGCTCGATCTGCCGTGCCCACTTCAGGGGGTTATAGAAGAGCAGATCCTGCTTATAGCCAACGGCGATAGGGATGGTCATAAACTGCGTCTGGTTCTGTTCGCCGAACGTACGCAGGTAGCCGAACTGGGTGGAACCGTAGAATTGTCCGCCCCAGCGTTCCATCGTCTGTGTGGCGGTGATACCGGCCTGGGAGTAGAACAGACGCTGCTGGCGATACACATCGATATCTTCAATAGAGAGATAGCGCTGGGTCATGTAGCGTTCATACATCACAGGTGTCGACTCCAGTGCAAACTGCGGTTTGCGTGATGCCTGCCACGACAGATACCGGTAGCGCGAAGCATCATAGACACTCTGATACTTCTGTGCAGAGAGTGAACTGTCGGTAGCCAGACGAACCGTTCGCTCGAGGTCGAGCACTATCTTCTGCTGTGCAGAAGAAGTGAGGAGTGAAAAGTGAAAAGTGAAAAGTATCAACAGAATCTTTTTCATAAGTTTCATTTTTCAGACTTCAAGATGACTTCCACGTTCATGCCGTCGAAGAGATCGGCGGCCTTGGAAAGACGGGCACGGATGGTGACGGCACCCTGCTGATCGACGACGGGATTGATCTCGCTGACGGAGGCATCGTAGTGGATGTTCTTATCAGCTATGGGTATCACACTCACGCATGTACCTGTTTTATATTTACTGAGGTCGGCCTCCATCACCCTGAACTCCACCGCCATATCGCCTGTGGCGATGACACGGCAGACTGTCTTTCCTGCCTCGGCGAGCTGATGGGCCTGTACCGACACATTTGCCACCACCCCGTCGAAGGGGGCTGTCAGCACCCCACTTTGCAGGTCATGGCGAGCAGCCTCTAACTGAGTCTTGGCCGTAGCCAACTGACTCTTCGACAGCGCATAGCCCGACTTCATATCGGCGTTGTGCATGACGTTCGAAGGGATCTGCGCGGCCTTGTCGGGATCGTAACCCTGTGCGATGATCACATCCTGCATCTTCAGGTGGGCCTGTTCGATCTGGAGCTGTGCCTGTTCCACAGCCCGTTCTTTTTGGACAATCGCATTACGGAGCTTAAATTGGTCAAGCGTAGCCAACACCTGTCCCCGACGGACGTGCTGACCGTTCTTAACGAGCACCTGCTCGATGGGCAATGCCGTCTCAAAGGCGAGGTCGGCATAGCGTTCTGCCACTACCTTACCCATCGTCTGCATCACCCCGTTCTCAGGCTGAATCACAGGGACAGGTTCCTGATTCCGGACAGAATCAATCGCCCCCTCCTCGTGATTCACCTTTGGGGAATTCCCACCGCCGCAGCTAACAATCATCGCGGCAGTAGCCAATATCATAAAGATCCTTCTCATATCGTATATATTTTAAAGCTGTCGTTGTGCCATTTCGTAGAACAGCCCCTTGTTCTCCATCAGTTCCTCGAAGGTGCCCTGCTCGGCAATCTTACCTTTGTCGAGCACCACGATACGGTCGCAGTGACGGATGGTGCTCAGTCGGTGGGCGATAACCACTCGTGTACACATCAGCTCGTCAAGGTTGTCACTCACGGCTTTCTGCGAGATATTGTCGAGTGCCGATGTCGCCTCGTCGAAGAAGATAATGTCAGGCTTCGAGATGAGGGCGCGGGCAATCAGGATGCGCTGCTTCTGTCCGCCACTGAATCCACCGCCACCTTCCGAGACCACGGTATGCAGTCCCATCGGCATCTGTCGCACATCCTCCTCCAAACAGGCCATGCGCAGGGCCTCCCAGGCATCGTCGTGCGTAGCCCAAGGAGCCGTGATGGTGATATTATGGAACAGGTCGCCAGTAAACAGACTGCCACTCTGCAGACAACAGCCAATCTTCCGTCGCAGCGAAGCCTTATCCACTTTCGCCAGGTCGTAGTTGTCGTAATAGATGCCGCCGGTGAGCGGTTTCTCGAATCCGAGCAACAGGCGCATCAGCGTCGATTTGCCACAGCCCGACTTTCCCACGATACCGACGTACTCGCCTGGTTCTATCTTCAGCGAGAGGTCGTCGAGAATCAGCGGTCCGTCCTCCTGATAGCGGAACGACACCCCCGAGACTTCGATGCCGCCGAAGAGTTCTTCCACCTGTGGCGCTTTCTCCTCCATCTCAGGCACGGACTCCAAGATTGGTTTCACGCTTTCAAAAAGCGGTTTAATCTGAGCCAAACTTGGCACCACACCGTTGAGTTGTGTCATGGAGGCGGTTATCATGCCAAAGGCCGAACTGAAGGCGATATAGTCGGGGATGGACACACCGTTAGATAGCGTGCTCCAGAAGATGAGCATGGAGCCACCGATACCTAACAAGACACATAAGGCAGGATAAAAGCGGTCTTTGAATGCGGGGTTATAAATGACGCGGGAGGCCTCACCATAGTGGTCGAGCCAGCGGGCAAAGGCACGATTCTCGCTACCTGTCAGTTTCAGTTTCTGGATGCCTGCAAAGAGGTTATACTCCAATCCGCTCAGTTTCATGGTACCCTCGATGTATCTCTTTCGAACATTCACCGTGCGGAAGTAATTCAGCACCAGCGCAACCGTCTGTGCGGCGATGATACCGAGTGCCGGCCAGAGCAACTTACCACCATAGATATACACCTGCACGAGATATATGATGCTGAGCACTGCCGAGAGCAGCGCACCAACGATATTCTCATTGACCAGCGAACAGAGCATCGATACATTGTTGATCTTCGCTGTCAGTTCTCCGCTTGGGTTCTTCGAGAAGAATGTGGGCGAGAGCAGGAAGGTACGGGCCATGATGGCATTCTGCACGTGCAACTCTATGATATGCTGTAGGCGGATGATATACAGGTTCCGCGTGAGCGTCAGCAACAGCGTGCCGACGGTAGCACCGATCAGCAGTCCGGTAATCGGTAGCAGGTCGGCGGCATCACCCGTAGGAATCACTGTGTCGAAAATGAGTTTGTTGGCCATCGGGGTGAACATACCGAGCAGCACCACGACGAGCGCACACGCCACGAGCAACAGGGCATTCGGGCCTGACACCACGCTCCAGGTGAAACGGATCAGGTCTTTCATGGTCAGCGGATGCAGGGGTAGGGCCTTTGTAAAGGTGATGGCTGTCGGCTTCAGTTGGCTAGCCATCTCCTGATGTCCCACCTTCCTGATGCTGCCATCCTGTTCACGGTATTGGTAGCCGAGTCCGGTCCTTGTGGGCGTCAGTGCCACGAGTCGACCATCCATAGTGTAGCCGAGTAACGGTCCTACGCACTCCCGCCACCACTCACCGGTCAGCTGGATATCGCGCATCATGATACCACGGGGTCTCAGAATACCCGTCAGTAGTTCCTCGGGCGACAGCATGTCGTCGTCTTCCAGCTCATAGTCGGTGATGCCGAGGTCTTCGAGCACCTGTCGCAGCGCGCTTTCATCATTCTGAGGCACAACACGTTTGGCTCCGAGCAGTCCCAATCGTTTATTGGTCTTCTCATTCACCTCGGCCATCGCTGCTTTCTCCGCCGCCCGCCGCTTGTTGATCTGGTTGATATATTCTGCCATTTGGCTTAACTACTTAACTTCTTAACTACTCACTCCTCATCAGCTCCCTATACATGCCCTCCTGTTCGATCAGTTCTTCATGCCTTCCGCGTTGCAGGATACGGCCCTGCTCCATCACAATGATCTCGTCGCAGTCGCGGATCGTACTCAGTCGGTGGGCCACGATGATTTGTGTCGGGCCCATGCGACGGATGCGCTTCATCACCTCATCCTCGGTCGTCGGGTCGAGGGCACTGGTGGCCTCGTCCATAATCAGAATGGCTGGTTCCTTGGCCAGGGCTGTGGCCATCTCTATGCGCTGACGCTGACCGCCGCTGAAGTTCTGTCCGCCCTTGACGATCTTTGTGCCGAAGCCTTCAGGTCGGCTCACGATGTCGGCGCGTATCTGGGCGTCGTTGCAGGCCATCATCATCGTGAAGTCCTCAATTGACGGATCCCACATACGGATATTCTGTGCCACCGTGTCGTCGAACAGCACCACGTTCTGGTCGATCACCGCCACGGAGTTCGTCAGTTCTTCATTGGATATACTCTCAATAGGTCGCCCGTCGAAGAGCACCTCTCCGCTCCAGGGTTTATATAAGCCGGAGATGAGTTTGGCCAGTGTCGACTTGCCGCAGCCCGAGGGGCCGACGAAGGCAACACTTTGTCCGGGCTCTATCCTCAGGTTGAAGTCCTCGATGAGTGGCGGCTGCAAGGGGGAATAGCCGAAGGTCACGTGCTTCAGCTCCAAGAGTCCGCCGAGTTTGCCCTGTTTGATCTCTCCCTCGGAGTCCCGATGATCCTCCGGATATTTCATCACATCTTCCACGCGCTCCATCTGCGAACGCATCTCTACGATGGTCTGCGAGCCGTTGACAATGGCGTTCACCGGTTCGAGGAACGAGCCCATGAATCCCTGGAAGGCCATGAGCATACCCACCGTCAAGTCACCTTTCAGGATCAGGTAGGCACCGAGCACCAGCACCGCCATGTTCACCAGTCCGTTGGCCAACACGGGCAGCAGAGCCATCTGTGTCTGCTGTTTGTCGGCATTGGCATTCACATTGAACTTATGCGCCCACAGTCCGCTCCAGTATTTGAAGAAGCCCGTCTCAGCACCGGCCGCCTTGATGCTCTCCATATTGTCGATACACGAAATGGTGGCAGAATAGTATTGACCCTCGCTCTGTTCCATCGAGCGGATGAGGTTGATGCGCAGGGTCGAGAAGTATCTTACAAATCCTAAATTGATAGCCGCTGCCAACACACCAATCAGTGTCAGCCAGAAAGAGTAGGAGAGCATCAGCATCAGGTAGAGCACCAGCAAGCCGATGTTGATCACTTGTGGGGCGAGCTCCTCCACCAGCGAGTGGGTGATGGTCTCGTTCAGGTGCATGCGCTGCTGCAGGTCGCCCACGTTGCGCATGGCGAAAAACGACATCGGCAGTCGCAGGAGGTGGTGCAGGTATTCCTTGTTACCCTTCAGTGCCAGCGAACCTGTCACACGTTTGGCGTAGCGGGTCTGCAAGAGCACCACGAAGAATTGATAGGCGGCCAGCGCACCCATGCCGATGAAGAACCATTTGGCCCAGTCGGCATTCTTGCCCGAGAGGATCTCGTCGAGGAAGATACGGGTGAATAGCGGTGTGAACAAGGCCACGAAGGCCATCATCAGCGCAAAAATAAAGGTGAGCCAGAAAGCCTCACTGGCACCGTAGAGATTCTTCTTCACGTAAGAGAGGATGCTCGTCGGCTCGCCGCTCTTCTCGAACTTCTCCGTAGGCTCGAAGGTGAGACAGACACCGGTGAAATGTTTGCGGAACTCCTCCATCGGCCACTTCACAGGTCCCATGCCCGGATCGTTGATGCAGGCACGCCCTTTTTTGTCGAAGCCGCGGAACACCACGAAGTGTTCGAAGTTCCAGTGGATGATGGCGGGCTGCATGCCGTCGAGGGCTTCAGCACTCATGCGGAAACCCTTGGCGTCGAGACCGTAGTTACGCGCTGCACGGAGTATCGACTTCGCAGAGGAACCGTCGCGACTGACACCGCAGTCAACGCGCACCTGCTCCAGGGGGAGCCACTTGCCGTAGTGGGCCAGGATCATCGTGAGCGAGGCAGCACCGCACTCCACAGCCTCCATCTGCATCACCTGAGGCACCTTCACTACTTTACTCCACTTCATTGCCGATTAATTGCCTGCTATTGATTCTATGGTGTTGTCAACCAATCCGACGAGGACGCGCCAGACGGGCAGTTTCTGTGTGATCACCTGGATGTTACAGAGCGCACCGTTGTCCACCCTCACGTCGCGGCTCTTGTCGCGGCTCCATACCAGATGGCCGTCCTGCTCATCAAGCACCACGCGCACCTCGTACATCGCCTGTCCGTCGGGAATGAATGCAGCCAATGGGTCGAGCTTCACACGGCTGATGATCTCCTGACGCGTCGTGGGATATTGTTCGATACCCACCACCTTGCCGTAGGCGTAGCCCCAGTCCTCGCGCACCATGTTGGCGGGCGTGACCTGTACCTGCTGACCGATCCTCAGCTGGCGTGGATCGTCACGGTTCACATCATTATAAGTGACGTAGCAGAGCATCTCGCGCCCTGCCATCTGCTGCTCCTGAGGGAGCAACCAAGCCACGGGCTCGCCAGCCTTGAATTGTGTGCCGAGGGACAGTGTCTGGATGACCACCCCGTCGCGCGGAGCCACTACCGATGTGGTCGACAGCGCATTGCGGATCTCCATCACGGCCGTACCCTTCCTGACAGTAGCTCCATGATTCACCAGCACCCGACTGACACTCCCGTCATAGGGCACGCTCACCGACGAGGCCTCACCAAAGGGGAACACCACACCCTGAGCCTTCACCTTATAGTTGATGGTACCGAAGATGCACCAGTAAACGACGACCACCATCATCGCTACCATCGCACCCAACACAATCTTCAACTGCGGCGATGCCACCCGGGCCATCTCCTTCGCCTCACTGTGGTCATCCAGTGCCTCTAATGCCTCTTGATTAAAGATGTTGGCCATAGGCT
>JAEETB010000467.1 GCA_016286575.1 Prevotella sp. | reverse complement strand
AACCAGCCCCCTCACGACGAACAGTCTTGATACGTACCACTGCCGAAATGGTGGCATCGTACTCTGCACCAGGATTGGTAATCACCTCTACGCTCTGTATCTCCTCCGAGCGCAGTCGTTTCAGTTCTTCCTTATCTTGCATCTTTCTTCCATTAATATAAAAGATAGGTGTACCCTTGCCTAGCACCTCCAGATCTTCGCCTTTCAGCGTCATTCCAGGTACCTTGGCCAGCATTTCCTTTGCAGTACCCGACTTACCCAAGACGGTACCTTGAATGGTGGTTATCATCGAGTTGCCCGTCAGCTTGGTTTTAGGCATCTGTCCCTTCACCACTATCTCATTCAGCATTGTCTGATCTTGCTCCATCTGGATGGTTCCTATTTCTGAACCATTCACGTTCACATACTTGGTGTGATATCCGATATACGATAATCGCAGAATGCAGCAGGCATCGGTAGTCTTAATCTGGAAGATACCATCCACATCGCTCGTTGCACCTTGTATATAAGTAGAGTCGGATGCGAGCAGTGCCACACTCACAAATGGCAAGGGTTCACCCTGCGCGTCAATTACTCGTCCACCAACATCCTCGGTCTTAGCCTCGGCTGATAAACACATCATCATTGCAGCTATCAAAGCTACCATTTTCAAACTGATCTTTTTCATTTTTCAAATTATTAAATGTTTTGCCAGTTTGATGCTACACAAGCATAAAAAAGTTGCAATCCACCCCATTTCTGGGATGAATTGCAACATTTTGTGACGAATGACACTATTCCAATGGTACCATCACGTTTCTCATCTTTCTTATGATTATTTGTTTTTGTACTCAAAGAAATAGAAGTCTGTCCAGCCTGTGTTCTCGGCGTAGAGGTGCTGCTTGCCGCGATACTCGAAACCGAGACGTTTGTAGAGTTTGTGGGCGGGTGTGTTCGAAGCAAGGGCATCGAGACGGATGGCCTGCATGCTTTTACTCTTTGCCATACGGATAGCCTCGCGAATCATCTCTGAACCGATGCCTTTGCCTTGATAGCCAGGACTGACGGCAAGGATATGAATCACAGCCACCTTTTCGTCTGGCACCTGCTGCGACCAGTCGATGGCGTGATAATCCTCACCCTGATACATCGTCACTGCCATCGCGCCGACGATGACACCTTGCTCACGGTAAATGTACATGCTACCCTCGTTGATATAGACCTTGATGCTTTCAATCGTGGGGTGTTTCCTTTTGCTCCATCTGGCATATGTGGCCATCTCTGGCGTACGCTCCGTCACATCATCATAGAAGGCGATGATGGCATCAAAGTCGTTTCGTGTTGCTAATTCTAACCTCATTCCCTTTTCATCGTCATCTGTTGATCTTTTGCCATCTTCTCCGCGAAGGCATCCTCTCCGTTTTCGCGGATATAACGGATGCAGGCGGCTCTGTCGCTATTGAACAGGAAAGCAAAGATCTTGCCGACAAAGTTGTTGTGAATCATACATTCTTTCACATCCTTGTCGCACTCGGCGCAAGTATGCAAGTCCTTCTCCTGACAGCACTTGCGAATCTTGCACCATGATGCTTTCTCGTTCTCCTTGCATCCTGGACATTTGCCATTGAGGAACTTTTTGCATGCTCCGCAATATAATCCACATGCGGCAATCTGCTGAGGGTTAATTGTGATTTCTTTCATTCTGTAACTCATTTTGTCCTGACCGCCCCAAACTATATGGGACGATCAGGGCGGATTATTACTCTATTGGTATCTGAATCACCGACAGCCATTTCTCAGGGTCTTCTTGGTTCCAGGCTCCATCGATGTAGCATGTACGATGTTGACCGACGGGCTTCAGGCCGTGCTCCTCAATGTAGCGGAAGGCTTCGGTGAACGACTCGTAGAAGCGCTCGTAAGGGCCAATGTGCTTCATGCAGAGTGCCTTTGGCACGGCGGGCAGACGTTTGAACTGGATGATAGCGTTGTCTTCGCCCATTTCCTCCACTTGTTCGCAATACTCGATGTCGATGTCCGTCGGCGTGTACTCTTTGTTGTGCTCGATGGTGAAGCAGTAGCCCGGCGGTGGACACTTGCATCCCAAACGCTGCAT
>JAEETB010000466.1 GCA_016286575.1 Prevotella sp. | reverse complement strand
TACCTGGGTTAGGTTCAAGCCGTTGTGTTCGGCGAATTTCTTTGCCATATCTAATTGTTTTTTCTATCTACTATTATTTAGCGTGCAAAGGTACTAAAAATATCCAATTTGACCAAATGAAATAAATTTTTTTAATATTTCCACTAAAAAAGTCTTGTTTTTAAAATAAAATGTCTATATTTGCAGTCGAAATAAGTTCGATAACTAAAAACTTTATATTTATTTATATGATTACGTTTACAATGATTCTTCAGCTCTGTATTGTACTCGGAGCATTGTGGGTAGGCTCACGCTATGGTAGCCTTGCCCTGGGAGCTATTTCCGGTATCGGTCTTGCCCTTCTTGTCTTCGGATTCGGACTCAAGCCTGGCACACCTCCTACCGATGTAATTTACATCATCATCGCAGCCGTAACCTGTGCTGGTATCATGCAGGCCTCTGGTGGTATGGACTGGCTCATCCAGATTGCAGAGAAACTTCTCCGTAAGCATCCTGGCCGTATCACATTCCTCGCTCCTCTGGCAACCTTCTTCCTGACGGTTCTCGTAGGAACAGGTCACGTGGTCTACACGCTGATGCCGATTATCTGTGACATCGCCTTGAAGAAGGGCATCCGTCCAGAACGTCCTTGTGGTGTTGCCTCTATCGCTTCTCAGGTAGGTATTACCTGTTCGCCTATCGCAGCTGCCGTTGTGGCTTTCGTCAGCATCTCGAATGCCAACCATTTCGATATCACCATCCCTGGTGTGCTGATGATCTCCATCCCTGCCTGTGTCTGTGGTCTGATGGCTGCTGCAGCCGCTTCCTACAATCGTGGTCTCGACCTCGACAAGGATCCGAAGTTCCAGGCTAAGTTGAAGGATCCCGAGCAGTATAATTTCATCTATGGCTCAAATGCCACCACTCTCGACAAGACCATTCCACAATCAGCCAAGAACGCCGTATTCATCTTCCTTGGTGCGCTTGCTGTCATCGTTTTCTTTGCCGTCTTCCAGAACGCTCTGCCCGCTCACGAGACACTTCGTGCCGTTAAGGGAGCTGAAGGACTCCATCTCGACCAAAACATGACCCTGACTGCCGACCAGTTGGTGAAGGCCAAGGTACATGTGACAGGTATGACGGAGTGGTTCAGCAAGCCGTTGGCTATGAACGTCGTCATCCAGATTGTGATGATTTCTGCTGCTGCGCTGATGATTATCTTCTGTAAGGCAGCTCCTAAGAAAGCTGTAGGTGGTCCCGTTTGGCAGTCTGGTATGGTGGCCGTTGTAGCCATCTATGGCATCGCCTGGTTGGCTGACACCTATTTCTCCAACTATCTGCCTGAGATGAAAGTGATGCTTGCAGACATCGTGAAGGCTTATCCTTGGTCTATTGCCCTCGTATTCTTCCTTGTGTCTGTACTTATCAACTCGCAGGGAGCTGTGGTTGTAGCCATGTTGCCTCTCGCCTACTCTCTGGGTATCGCTGGTCCTGTGCTCCTCGGTGTGCTGCCATCAGTTTACGGTTACTTCTTCATCCCCAACTATCCTTCGGATATTGCGACGGTGAACTTCGACCGCTCAGGAACGACAGTGATTGGTAAATACCTGTTGAACCACTCGTTCATGATGCCAGGACTCATCTGTGTATTTGTCTCGACCATCGTGGCTTATACACTCTCATCGATCATCTACTAACTAAAAAAAGAATTCCCGCCAATTGGTGGGAATTCTTATTATCAGAGGATTCTTAATATCAGAGATTCAAGCTCTTCTTGATAGCCTCGATACGGGCTTCTGCCTTCTTCAGACTTGCCTCGTAGTCGGCAGCACCCTTGAAGTCGGCATCCTTAATCTCACAGTAGAACTTGATCTTCGGCTCAGTACCTGAAGGACGAACAGAAATCTTCGTACCATCAGCGCAGAACCACTGCAGCACGTTAGCTGTTGTCGGCATGTTCAGCTTCTCAACGCTGCCATCGGCCTTCTTGCCTTCGAGTGTCTGATAGTCCTTCCAGAGTACGATAGGCTCGCCACCCAACTCCTTCGGAGGATTAGCACGGAAGTCAACCATCATCTGCTTAATCTCGTCGGCACCAGTCTTACCTGGCTTCACGACGTTGATGG
>JAEETB010000465.1 GCA_016286575.1 Prevotella sp. | reverse complement strand
CTCAGGGCGCTCGGCGCAAAGATCAGAGGTGTCGTGGGCAACATCGTGATGATGGAGGCTTCGTACTCGAAGCTCGAGGAGATGGCTGCTGTGAACGGCGTCATGAAAATCGACCTCGGACCAAGGGTTCGCAAACAGACGGACATCACCAGAAACGTGACTCAGGCCGGTGACGTGATCAGCGGCACGGGCGAGAAACTGCCCCAGGCCTATACGGGCAAGGGAGTCATGGTGGGAATCGTCGATGCGGGATTCGACCCCACACACCCGATGCTGAAGGACAAGGACGGCAACCTGCGCGTGAAGGGTTACTATGCTACGGGCTTGAATAAACTGGGCGAGGAAGTGATCATCGGCCCTGATACACTGGGGGGATCGGTCCTCACCAAGGCTGACGACATACTCGACACGCTGAAGGTGAGGGAGGATGGCGACACGCACGGCACCCACTGCATCACCATCGCTGCGGGCAGCACGATGAGCGACGTGAAGGGCGTGGCAGGACAGCCCATCGGCGGTATGGCACCAGAGGCCGACATCCTCATCGGTGCGCTGAGGGAAGGCGAGGAGTTTTGGCAATACTGTAGTGAAAACCAATTAGACGCAACAGCCATTGAGTTCTATCAGGCGCTGCTGTACATGAAAAATGAAGCCGACAAGGCAAAGAAGCCGCTCGTGGTGAGTCTCAGCTATAACTCGATGGACGGCTGGCACGACGGCACCAGCAACATGGCCAGAACAATGAAGTACTGCGCAAAGGACATGAATATCCCCATCATGCTCTGCACCGCCAACTCGGGTGCTGAGAACGCTACAACCTACCTGAACATGAAGACCAAGGCCAACGATACGCTGAACGTATACACAGGCAATGGCGGCTATGTCTGGGGTGGCATGAAGACAACGAAGAACGTGAAGTTCATAGTCAGTATCGCCAGCGGCAGAGACGGCCACGTCTACTTCAAGGCACCTATTACCTACAACTCAGACCCCGATGAGGGCAAACACGGCGAAGGCATCTGGTTCAATGTAGGGAAGGATGCCGACAACAGCCATCTGGATGCCTTCGATCAAAAGGTGGCTGACGGGATGAATGAATATTTCGAGAGTGGCAGTACGGTTCAGTTCTGGTGTTATCAGAACCTAGCGCTTGACAAGGACGACAAGGAGTACACCTATACGGAACTATGGATAAATATACCGGGTCTGGAATTCAAGAAGGTATCGTACGACAGAGGCGCGGAGGGAGGCGATGACTACCTGGTGATCAAGGTCAGCATGATTACCTCAGAGGATACGGAGCTCCATGCATGGGGCGACGTCGGTAGCGAATACTACCTCTATGGACAGAAGAACAGCGGCAAGTTTGTGGCTGGCAACAGCAGCATCTCCGTGGGCGACTGGAATACCTCGGGCGAGGTCGTGAGCATCGGTGCCTGGACGGCCAACACCAAGCACAAGGGCCTTGGCGCGAAGGAGTACGAAGAGCGGGAAGATGAGGTCGTAGGCAGTTATGCTTTCTTCAGCAGCTACGGCACAGACCTGGCTGGACATAAGCACCCCGACGTCTGCACACCTGGCCGCGACATCGTGGCTGGCTTCAACAGCTTCGACGCAACGTTATCTGATGATAACATCCTTGAGAAGAAGGAATACAGCAACCAGTTCAAGGATCAGAAGGGTGCTCGTGAATACCCCTATGGCTTCTCGAGCGGCACCTCGATGGCGACACCGGCTGCGGCTGGCATCGTGGCCCTGTGGCTCCAGGCGGCTGCCGACAAGGGCAAGACGCTGTCGAACGATGACATCAAAGACATCATCAAGAACACAAGCGACACCGACGAGTATACGAAGAAGTATGGCAGCCGATTCGGCGCTGGCAAGATGAACGCCTATAAGGGTCTGCTCTACGTGCTGGGCATCGATACGAGCATCCCCACACTCAGCAAGGATCAGCCTAAGGACGTGAACTTCCGAGTAAGCGGTGACATCGTGTACACTGACGGTGCTGAGGACGGCATTGAGGTTACGGTCTACAACCTCCAGGGTGTAGCCGTCAGACAGACGACAGTGCAGGGGGGCGCCATCAGTCTCGAAGGACTGCAGA
>JAEETB010000464.1 GCA_016286575.1 Prevotella sp. | reverse complement strand
GACGGCCGCCGCCTCAACAGCAAGCCGACCACTAAAGGCCTGTACATATATAATGGTAATAAAATGGTTGTCAAATAAACAAGCAGCAATATGAAGAAACAATATATAAAACCCACCGTACGGGTCGTGAAACTACATCACCAGTGCCATATTCTCGTTGGCAGTGTCAGAGACGTTCAAGACAACCTCGGCAAATACGACCATTTCAATTATTGGGACAACGGCAGCGACGAGATCGCCCGCTGATCACTCGGCGACCCACAGACACTTCATGCCATCAGAAAAAGATCCCGAAATACTTGGACATTTCGGTATTTCTTTATAATTTTGCAACCGTGAACGAATACTATTACTACGGAGTGGCGGCGGCGATCTATATCGCACTGTGCTGGACGTTCGTTGCCGTGCGCTGGTTCCACACGTGCCAGCAGCCTAAGGAGCACCGTGCCGCCATCTGGCCCGACCGCAAGCTGCAGTGCATCATCTACATGATGCCCACCTTCCTGCTGCCCTACGCTATCGAACCCTCCGACCCCTCGGCCTGGCTCATGTACAAGTCGTACTTCCCCGCCTGCTACTATTTCTACAGCGCCACGCTGCTGCTCTGCTTCTTCGGCTCGCTCCGTCAGTGGGGCCAGTGGAAGACGGTCTCGTGGATCGGTGCCATCATCACCAGCCTCACGATGGCGCCGCTGGTGTTGAACGCCTGGGTGCCCGACGGCTTCATGACCGAGGGGGCCATCAGCCTGTGGAGCAATGTCGTCATGGTCGTCAGCGTGGTCATGATGGTCTACGCCGTCCTCGCCATGTGGCAGGTGTGGCAGTGGATGAAGCAGGCGCGCGACGATAACTTCTCCAACCCCGACGACTTCCCGATGCAGTACGCCAGCCGCGTGTGGCTCGCCCCCGTCATCTTCACGCCGATGCTCTGGCCCGCCTATCTCCTGGATTCGCCTGCGCTGAGGGCCGTCTCCGACATGATCCTCTCCGTCTGCACCGTGCTCATGCTGCTCCATGTGCTGCCGATATGGCGGCGCGTGGCCATCGTCACCGCGCTGGACGACGACCATGCTGACACCATCGACGATACCGACGCCGACGACCACCGCGAGGATCTCATCGCCCAGACCGCCATCGAGATTGAGGCTTACGTGCGCGACGGGCAGGCTTATCTCGACCCGCACCTGAAGATCGACGACGTCGCCGATCACTGCCGACTGGGTCGCACTTACGTCTCGCTCACCTTCCAGCGCCGCTTCGGCTCCTTCTCGGCCTACGTCAACAACCTCCGACTCACCCACTACGACCAATATCAGGCCTCCCACCCCGCCGAGACCAAGGAAAGTGCCGCCATCGCCTCAGGCTTCTCATCCTATAACGCCTACTACCGCGCGCAACAAAAACTAAAGAAATAGTTACATACGACAAAGTTTTCGGGCATTTCTTGCACGCCGTGTACAATTTGCAATGTTTCTTGCACCTGAATGCAATAAACTTTGCAGCAAAATGCAATGAACTTGTACAATTTGATATGTCCCGTTTCGAAAATTCTCCGTAACTTTGCGGTCGAAAATGCGAAATTAATCAAAAATAAATACGGAGAATGATAAACCTACTTTTAACCACAACGAGCTTTCGACCCATGGAGGTCGCTTTCTGGCTGTTGCTCTCCCTGGGCATAGCCATCTTCTTCTGGCTCTGCTGGCGCAACATCCAGCGCAGCCGCCACGAGCGTATTAACAAAGTCCTTACCACCGTGCTGACGATAGTGGCACTAATGACGGGGCAGACGGCATGGGCGCAAGACCCGGCGACCATCGGTAGCATTAGTTACAACTCGACGCTCGTGGCTTATGAGATCGCTTCCGAGAACAACCTGAAAGACCTTGCTGTGTATGTGAATGGTTCGGGTAATTACACCACGGGCGGCGACGCGGAAACCACGGCGCATACTTGCGAGGGGCTGACGTTTAAAGTGACTGGCAATATTGCGCTCGCGCACAATACCGATTGGAATGATGCGACCAGCGACGAGGACAACTTTACCCCGATCGGAAACTACGGCGCTACGACTCCGTATAAAAGCTTTAATGGCACTTTCGACGGGCAG
>JAEETB010000089.1 GCA_016286575.1 Prevotella sp. | reverse complement strand
CATCACTGCCAGTGGGAGTGTTCGTTGCCAGACAAAGAATCTCGCCATTGGCGGGGTTGATGGCCACGATGGCACCCGTCTTTCCCTTCAGCAAACGCTCACCCAACTGTTGCAGCATGGGGCGCAGTGTCAATGGTCCGTCGGTAGGCAGAGCCTGTGCTGCGAGCGAGAGGCTCAAGGTCAGAAGACAGATGATGGATATCAGCAATCGACGCATCTTATGATCAGCGTTATTCGACGGTGACAGACTTGGCCAGATTACGGGGCTGATCGACGTTCTTACCCTTGCACACAGCCACATGATAAGCCAGAAGCTGCAGGGGGATGGTAGCCACCAGCGGCTCGAGACACTCCATGACATCAGGCAGTTCGATCACCTCGTCGGCAATGCGGGCGATAGTATCATCACCCTTCGAGACAAGGGCGACCACCCTACCCTGACGAGCCTTGATCTCCTGAATATTTGAGAGCACTTTCTCGTACATGGCGTTATGGGTGGCAACGACGATGACGGGCATATCTGAGTCGATGAGGGCAATAGGACCGTGCTTCATCTCTGCAGCAGGATAGCCCTCGGCATGGATATAAGAGATCTCCTTCAGTTTCAGTGCACCTTCGAGGGCTACAGGATAAGAGTAGCCGCGTCCCAGATACAGGAAGTTGTGGGCATATGTAAAGGTGCGAGCGAGGTCGGCCACCTTGTCGTTGGTCTTCAGCACCTCACGGATCTTATCAGGTATCTCACTGAGTCCCCTGACGATCTTCAGGTATTCATCACGGTGAATGGTACCCTTGGCCTCGCCCATGGCGAGGGCTATCATCGTGAGCACCGTCACCTGCCCAGTGAACGCCTTCGTCGAGGCTACACCGATCTCAGGCCCTACATGGATATAAGTACCCGTGTCGGTAGCCCTGGGTATCGACGAGCCGATAGCGTTGCAGATGCCATAGATGAAGGCACCCTTCTGCTTGGCCAGTTGTACGGCTGCCAGCGTATCGGCAGTCTCACCACTTTGGGAGATGGCCACTACGACATCATCCTTACCCACGACGGGATTACGATAGCGGAACTCGCTGGCATACTCCACCTCGACGGGAATACGCACCAACGACTCGATGATCTGCTTACCAATCAAACCCGCATGCCACGATGTACCACAGGCCACAATGACCACACGCTTGGCACTGAGCATCTGACGACGGTAGTCGATCAGGGCAGAGAGCGTCACGTGATCGGCCTCCACATTCACACGTCCTCGCATGCAATTGGTCAGACATTCTGGCTGCTCGAAGATTTCCTTGAGCATAAAGTGAGGATAACCACCTTTCTCAATCTGTCCAAGGTCGATATCGACGGTCTTCACCGTCAGCTCCTGCTCTTCACCAAGGATGCTTACAACTTTCAGTTCCTCACCACGACGAATCACGGCGATATTACCATCCTCGAGATACACCACCTTATCGGTATACTCCACGATGGGACTGGCATCAGAACCCAAGAAGAATTCATCGTCTCCGATGCCGACTACTAGGGGACTCTGTTTACGAGCCGCAATAATCTGATCAGGATCGCGCTTGTCGAGCACTGCGATGGCATAGGCACCAATCACCTGATAGAGGGCCACCTGAACAGCCGTCAGCAGGTCGAGCTGCTTATGATCCTTGATATATTCGATGAGTTGTACCAGCACCTCTGTATCCGTGTCGGAAACGAAGGTCACGCCTTTGGCCTGGAGTTTCTCCTTCAACTCCGCATAATTCTCGATGATACCATTATGGATGATAGCCAGATTATGGCTCTCAGAATAGTGGGGATGGGCATTGCGCGAGGAAGGCTCACCATGGGTGGCCCAACGGGTATGGGCAATACCGATATTTCCACTCACATCCTTATCGTTGCAATAGTCGCAAAGATTGTCGACCTTGCCCTTCGATTTATAGACATTCAACTCGCCGGAGCTATTGATCATAGCCACACCAGCACTGTCATAACCACGATATTCAAGGCGACGCAAGCCCTTGATCAGGATAGGAAAAGCATCCTTATTTCCGATATAACCAACTATTCCACACATACTTAGACTATCTTTTTGTCGTTAAAGTTTTGATTTCGGCTGCAAATTTACACATTTTCCACGAAAAAACAAGCAAAAAGACAGAATTTTTAGTTTTTATACCGCAACACATCGTTAAACAAGCTTCGCATGTGTGGAGTTATCAGGAGTTAACAGGCTTTTAGCCTGTGGAGTTAATGGACGAATGTTCTTTCCGCAAAGGCGGAACTTGCGATAGTTGAATAAAAATATCAATAAAAAGTTGGATAATTGCGTTTTTTTTTGTTACTTTGCACGGCAATAACTGTTTACCGCTAACAAACGCAAAAATAAGGAATGGAAAAGCAACAACAATCTCTGATAACAAAAGACGGGGTGAACTATCTCATCCCCTTCATTCTTGTGACGTTCTGCTTTGCCCTCTGGGGCTTTGCCAACGATATTACCAATCCCATGGTGAAAGCCTTCTCGAAGATCTTCCGTATGAGTGTCACGGATGGTTCGCTGGTACAAGTGGCGTTCTATGGGGGCTATTTCTGCATGGCATTCCCAGCTGCCATCTTCATCCGTAAGTTCTCTTACAAAGCAGGTGTACTGATGGGCTTAGGACTTTATGCCGCTGGCGCCCTACTGTTCTTCCCTGCGAAGGCTGTAGGCATTTATGGCTGTTTCTTGATAGCCTACTTCATCATGACCTGCGGACTCTCGTTCCTGGAGACAAGCTGTAATCCCTATATCCTGACGATGGGTCCTGAAGAAACCGCCACCCGAAGACTGAACATGGCGCAGTGTTTCAACCCTTGCGGCTCGATCATCGGCATGTTTGTGGCCATGAACTTCATCCAAGCCAAGCTGAACCCCATGAGCAGCGACGAGCGTGCCTTGTTGAGCGAAAGTGAATTCGAGGCACTGAAAGATGCCGATCTCAGTGTGCTCATCTCGCCTTATCTCGTCATCGGACTCGTCATCCTTGCCATGCTCATCCTGATTCGTATGGTCAAGATGCCCAAGATCGGCGATGCCAATCACGACATACATGTCTTCGTTACCCTAAAACGCATCTTCTCGCTGAGGTACTACACCGAGGGCGTCATCGCCCAGTTCTTCTATGTGGGCGCACAGATCATGTGCTGGACGTTTATTATACAATATGGTACGCGAGTGTTTATGGCCGAGGGCATGGAGGAGCAGGCTGCTGAAGTGCTGTCACAGCGCTTTAACATCTTCGCGATGATCTTCTTCATCTGCTCACGCTTTATTGCCACCTACCTGATGAAATACATCAAACCCGCCAAGTTGTTGGCCATCTTCGGTGTTCTGGCAATGATCTTCACCGTGGGTGTCATCGTGTTCCAGAACCGCCTGGGAGTCTATTGCCTCGTTTGTGTCAGCGGCTGCATGTCACTCATGTTCCCCACCATCTACGGTATAGCCCTCGACGGATTAGGAGACGATGCCAAGTTTGGTGCAGCAGGTCTGATTATGGCTATCCTCGGCGGTTCCGTTCTACCACCGCTACAGGCCATGATTATCGACCAGGGCACAGTCTTTGGAGGATTCCCAGCTACGAACGCTTCGTTTGTACTGCCGTTCATCTGCTTCGTTGTCGTGACTATCTACGGTTATAGAGTCCATCTGCGCAAACATCTATAATCAAGTAACAGGAACTCAAATCAATAAACTCTAAACTATTAACATCTCATGATGGTTTATAACGAGATTGGCAAAACAGGTATGAAGGTGTCGAACCTCAGTTTCGGCGCCTCGTCATTAGGCGGAGTCTTTCACGGTATCCGTGAGGAAGAAGGCATCCGCGCCGTACACACGGCAGTAGATAACGGCATCAACTTCATCGATGTATCCCCCTATTACGGTCATCTGAAGGCCGAGATGGTATTGGGCAAGGCATTGAAGGAGATTCCACGCGACAAGTATTATCTCTCCACGAAGGTGGGCCGCTATGGCAAGGACGGCGTGAACACGTGGGACTACAGTGCCCAACGCGTCACTGACAGTGTCTATGAGAGCATGGAACGTCTGAATGTCGACTATATCGATCTGATCAACGTACATGACATCGAGTTCCAAGCTGCCCTTGAGGGAGGTCTGCAGAAAGTCTGCGACGAGACGTTGCCCGCCCTCGTAGCCCTGAAGAAGAAGGGAGTTGTAGGACATGTTGGCATCACCGACCTGCAGCCCGAGAACCTACGCTGGGTTATCGAGCACTGTGAAGAGGGAACGGTGGAGAGTATCCTGAATTTCTGCCATTTCAGCCTCAACGACACATTACTGATGGACTATCTGGGATTCTTCGAGCAGCACAAAGTGGGTGTGATCAATGCCTCTCCATTATCGATGGGTCTACTCTCCCAGCGTGGTGCTCCTGCATGGCATCCAGCAGGCAAAGACCTGCAAAAAGCCTGTGCACGTGCAGCCGCCTATTGTCAGGAAAAAGGCTACCCCATTGAGAAACTGGCCATCCAGTTCTCTACGAGTTGCAACCCCCGCATTGCCACAACCCTCTTCAGCAGTGCCAATCCGGATAACGTGCTCAGGAACATTAACTTCGTCAACGACCCCATGGACGAATCCCTCGTCAAGGAAGTACAACAAATCATCGGCGACCAGATGTTCGTCCGCTGGAAAAATAGTTAAATCCGAAATCGAAAAATCGTAAATCGTAAATCCGTAAATCGTAAATGATAAAGATCATCGACGCTCACAGCCATTTATGGCTTCAACAGGACACCTCATGGAACGGGAAGCCCATCCATAGTCTGAAGAACGGCCGCTCGCTGTTTTTGGGTGAGGTTGTACAGATGTTGCCGCCCTTCATGATCGACGGCAAGAACACGGCAGAGGTATTCCTCTCCAATATGGACTACGCCCAGGTATCAGCCGCTGTCGTCGTACAGGAGTTTATCGACGGTCTGCAGAACGATTACCTCGCCACCGTCAGTACACAGTACCCTGACCGATTCATCACCTGTGGCATGGCCGATTATCTGCACGACGGTTTCTACGAGCAGGCACTCCAGCTGATGGCCGTCAAGAATTTCAAGGGGATGGCCATCCCTGGCCATCGTCTGCTGGGCAGGAGCCTGACCTCTCCAGAGATGATGCGTATGTTCCACGAGATGGAACGACGCAACGTATTCCTCTCCATCACCCTCGCCGATGGCGACAGACAAGTTGGAGAACTGCTGGAGGTCATCAAGGAGTGTCCAAAACTCCGTATCGCCATTGGCCACCTGGGTATGGCTAATCCTCCACAGTCACCTTGTTGGGAAAATCATGACTGGCGGATGCAGATCAAGTTAGCCCTCCACGAGAACGTGATGATCGAGACGGGAGGCATCACCTGGCTCTACAACTCTGAGTTCTACCCCTTCCCCTCTGCCATCCGTGCCATTCGTGAGGCAGCAAGTCTCGTGGGTATGGACCGTCTGATGTGGGGCAGTGACTACCCTCGAACCATAACCGCCATTACCTATCGTATGTCGTACGATTTCATCGTGAAGAGTCCTGAACTCACCGACGAGGAAAAACAGTTGTTGCTAGGCCAAAATGCACACCGTTTCTACGGTTTCCAGAGACTCAAGGAATTAGTTTACATTAAAAATATGTCAGAATGAAAGCAATACAGATCAGCGAACCTTCTGTGATGAAGGTGATCGACATCGCCGAGCCCCAGATGGGTGACGATGAAGTGTTATTGAGAATGAAATATGTAGGTTTCTGCGGTAGTGACCTCAGCACCTACCGTGGTGGCAACCCGATGGTGAAGATGCCTGTCGTACCAGGTCATGAGGTAGGTGCCGAGATAGTCAGTGTCGGCAAGAATGTACCTGAAGGTCTGAAGCCAGGCATGACCGTCACCGTCAATCCCTATACCAACTGCGGCAAGTGTGCCTCCTGCCGTAATGGCAGGGTCAATGCCTGCCAGCATAACGAGACGTTAGGTGTCCAGCGCTGGGGCGCCATGCGCGAATACCTCGTGCTGCCTTGGGAGAAAGTCATCCCTGCCGGACTGCTCACGCCCCGTACCTGCGCGTTGATCGAACCCATGAGTGTAGGCTTCCACGCTGTCAGCCGTGCACAGGTGACGGATATCGACGTGGTACTCGTCATCGGCTGTGGCATGGTAGGTATGGGAGCCGTTGTTCGTTCTGTCCAGCGTGGCGCTACTGTCGTGGCTGCTGATATCGACGACGACAAACTGGCTCTGGCCCGTCAGATGGGTGCCAGCTACACCATCAATACCCTGTCGGAGGATGTCCACGCCCGTCTGTTGGAGATGACCTCCGGCTTCGGTCCTGATGTGGTCATCGAGGCCGTTGGCAGTTCTCCGACCTACCAGATGGCCGTCGACGAGGTGGCTTTCACTGGACGTGTCATCTGCATTGGCTATGCCAAGACCGAGGTCTCGTTCCAGACGAAGTATTTCGTGCAGAAGGAACTCGACATCCGTGGTTCTCGTAATGCACAACCCTCTGATTTCCGTGCCGTCATCCACTACCTCGAGCGTGGCACGTGTCCTGTCGACCAGCTCATCAGTCGCGTGGTGAAGCCCGAGGAGGCTCCTGAGGCCATGCAGCAGTGGGCCGCTGCACCAGGTAAGGTTTTCCGTATACTTGTAGACTTTAATCATTAAACATGATGATTACCAAGATCCATAGAATGAAGTGGTGGATGTGCTTAGCACTTTTCACTTTTCACTTCTCACTTTCCGCTGCAGCGCAGCGGGCTGCCTCGCCTAATGGTAAGATCACCATCGCCCAGCAGGGTGCAGGGCTTGTTATCAACTATCAGGGCAAGCAGGTTCTCGAACTCCCCACGGTGGGTTTCGAGGATGCCTCTACCCCCTCCCCGCTGGTCTTCCGTCGTGCACTGAAGGAAGATTACAACATGCTCGCAGGCAAACGCCTGCAGTGCTCCAACGAGGCATGCGAGTACTTCGCATCCCTGGGTGGCGACGTGCTGATGGTGGTTCGCCTTTACAACGACGGTGTTGCTTTCCGTTATGAACTGTCAGGACTCTTCGATGCCACTCTGCCCCGTGAACTCACCACCTGGCGCATCCCTGAGGGCATGAAACGCTGGATGCAGAACTGGACAGACTCTTACGAGGAGTATTTCCCCTTGACCACGACCTACAAACAGGCACCCCGTCGTTCGCATTACGATAAGAATGCCGAGGGCTATGCCTGTCGTTGGGGCTACCCTGCCCTGCTCGAACCCGTCGATGGTGTCTTCGCCCTTATCTCCGAGGCGAACATCGAGCGCCGTCAGAGTGCTTCGTGCCTCTATAATGAGGGTGAGCTCTACCGTGTCACCCCAGCAGAGAACGAGGTGAAGGTCTCAGGCGAGTGGCACAGTCCCTGGCGCACGCTCATCCTGGGCTCTCTGGCCGATGTCGTAGCCTCCACCCTCATCACCGATGTCGCTGAGCCATGCCAGTTGGCTGATACCGATTGGATCAAGCCAGGTGTGGTCTCCTGGATCTATTGGGCTTATAATCATGGTAGCAACGACTATAGCATCATCTGCAAATACGTCGACCTCGCTGTGAAGCTGAAGCTCCCCTACGTGCTCATCGATGCCGAGTGGGACGAGATGAAGGATGGCAAGACCGTTGAGGACGCCGTGAAGTATGCCGTCTCCAAGGGCGTCAAACCTATGATCTGGTATAACTCCTCCGTAGGCTGGATCGATGGAGCCCCCACGCCCAAGTTCCGCCTCAACAAGATCGACGACCGCGAACGCGAGTTTGCCTGGTGCGAGGAGATAGGCGTGGCTGGTGTGAAGATCGACTTCTTCTCAGGTGACAGTCAGATGAACATGGACTACTGCATCGATCTGCTTCAGAGTGCTGCGCGCCATCATCTGCTGGTCAATTTCCATGGAGCCACCATCCCTCGCGGATGGCAGCGCACCTACCCCAATCTGCTCTCTACGGAGGGCGTGCTTGGAGCCGAGTGGTATAACAACAACGGCACCCTCACCCCACTGGCAGCCCGTCATAATGCCACGCTGCCCTTCACGCGCAACGTCATTGGCCCGATGGACTACACCCCCTGTGCCTTCAGCGACTCACAGAATCCCCACATCACCTCCAATGGCCACGAGCTGGCACTGACAGTCCTCTTCGAGAGTGGTTTGCAGCACCTTGCCGACAGCCCTGAGAGCTTCCTCGCCCAGCCCAAAGAGGTACAGCAGTTCCTTGGAGAGATTCCCACCGTCTGGGACGAGACCCGCCTCGTCAGTGGATATCCTGGTGAGAGTGTCGTCCTCGCCCGTCGTCATGGCACGACCTGGTACGTGGCAGGCCTCAATGGTCGCGACGAAGCCCAGACGCTCACCTTCGACCTCGGCTTCATCCCCGCCAGACAGGTACAGATATTCTCCGACACCACCACGAAGCCCTGGGACATCACCACCCAGACCACCCTCCCCACGCAGCTCCCCTGCCAACCACGAGGCGGTTTTGTCATGGTGATCAAATAGAATTTCAAAAGATATTGGGCTCGCTATCTCAGCGGGCCCAATACTTTCAGGATTTTTCCAAATTTTATCCCAATATATTTTGTATCTTCGATAAAATCTACTATCTTTGCACCATCTTTTGTATAACATTTAAAACTTATCATTATGAACAACATGCTTAATAAGGAAGATCAATTGGCTTTGATACAAAGCAAGATCTATGAAATTAGAGGTCGTCGCGTTATGATCGATAACGATCTGGCTGAACTTTATGATGTCGAAACCAAAAATTTAAAACGTGCCGTTCGCTCTAATATAGAAAGGTTCCCTGACGATTTTATGTTTGAGTTGACTAAAGAGGAATATGAATCTTTAAGGTGCAATTTTTTCACCTTAAACAAAAACGGTCGTGGTCAACATAGTCTGTTGGCTGCATTTCGCGGTGAGGCCGAAGGATAACCGCAGGCGTATCGAGTTCCTGAAAGCTTAACAAATAGCCCTCTCAGTTTCTGTTTTTTTCCATTTGCCTCCCTTCGGGGAGGCTTTTTTATATACGATTTTACACAATTATACAAAAATGCGTTACGCAAATTTGTATAATTAAAAAATTCTTTGTATATTTGCCCCCCGAAAGGTGAATGAAAATAAAAGTAAGATAATGAAGAATCCATTTCTGACCTATGGTTATAACGGACCAGAGTACTTCTGCGACAGAGTGGAAGAGACCACACGCTTGATATCGTTGTTGACGAATGGCAATCATGTTGCCTTGATGTCGCCAAGAAGAATGGGTAAGACAGGACTTATACGTCACTGTTTTGCTCAACAGGAACTGCAGAATGACTATTATCTGTTTCTTGTGGATATCTATGCTACCAAGTCATTGTCTGAACTGATTTATGAACTGGGAAGGGTGATCCTTTCCGTTCTGAAATCGAAAGAGCGCAAAGCCTGGGAACGTTTTATACAGGTCGTTGGCTCATTACGAACAGGTATTACACTTGATTCATTAGGACAACCGAGTTGGAATCTTCAACTCGGTGATATACAATCGCCAAATGTGTCTCTTGATGAGATTTTTCAATATCTGGGTTCTGCCGACAAGCCATGTATTGTGGCAATCGATGAGTTTCAAACCATTATGGATTATCCTGAGCAGAATGTAGAAGCCTTGTTGCGCACTTATATTCAAGATTGTAATAATGCAAGATTCATATTCTCAGGCTCCAAGCGTCACATGATGGGCGAGATGTTCTCATCACCAGCCAGACCCTTCTATCAAAGTGCTTCTACATTATCATTAAAACCGATTCCACTTGATTCATATACTTCTTTTATCAGAAATCATTTTGAACAAGGCGGGATGCAGATAGAGACAGATGCCATCAGCTATATTTATGAGAAATTTGAAGGTACTACCTGGTACATACAAAAGATATGTAATGAACTCTATGCTTTGGCTGAGCAGGATAATCCCTGTGGTATAAATGATGTGGATGTGGCCATCAACTACGCTATAGAAGAAAAAGACGACACCTATCAAGACTTACTGACAAGACTCTCAGCCAAACAAAAAGCATTGCTCATAGCATTGGCCCATGCTGGAAAGAATGTCCAGCCAACGAGCGGAGAGTTCATCAAAAAATACCATCTTTCATCGGCCAGTGCAGTACAAAGATGTTTGTCCGCCCTTCAGGAAAAGGATATCATCACAAACCATAATGGGAGTTACTATATCTATGACTATTTCCTTTATTACTGGCTGACAAAGAACTGAGAGCTGTTCATTTTTAGAGCCTTTTACTGATTCGCCTTTGGTGATATATGAGGAATGATATGTTCGGTTTTTCTTAAATAAATTTGGAAATTACCGCACTTATTTGTATCTTTGCACACAAAACCTATATCAATTAGCTATTTATGAAGAAAACTATCTTATTACAACTGTTTGTTGGCTGGGTAATGATGGCATTTGCCCAGAGTTCAACCATCTGTCATGAGGATGGAACCGTAACCTTCAAGTACAAGAACGACCAGGCGAAGAACGTACAGGTGGACGTGCAGTTTGCTGGTAGGAACGACATGAAGCGCAACGCGGAAACAGGGCTGTGGGAAGTGACCTTGGGTCCTGCTGCGCCTGACATGTACCCCTACTGTTTCATCGTCGACGGTGTCAGCGTGATGGATCCCGAGAATCCGCAGTACTTCCCCAACGAGGGCTTTAAGAACTCGCTGCTGGAGATTCCTGCACGCGAAGGTTCGCTGGCTCACGACATCAAGGACG
>JAEETB010000088.1 GCA_016286575.1 Prevotella sp. | reverse complement strand
AGAGAAGCCATCCTCAGTCGTTTCTGGAATACTGAAGATGACTACTTTGCATCACGCAGTCTTGATGTATTTGTGAATAAACTACGTAAACTGCTGGCCGACGAGCCGAAAATCACACTCAAGACCGTCCGCGGTGTCGGCCTGCAGTTACTGGTTTCCTAAGTTCAGGCGCAAACCTACCTGCAGATTGAAGTTCGTCGGCTTATCCTTGAAATAGTTGCGAACATCACTGCCATTCTTGAAATAGTACTTGACACCTGGTTCGATATAGAGACCTATCAATGGGATGATATCACACTGAACACCAACTGCTCCCTGCATAGAGAACTGGAGACGGTCGCGATCAATATCACTATTGCCCAGAGAATTAAAACTCTGTTTCTGCTGGATCTTGATATTATAGTCAACTTGTCCACCTGCAGAGGCATATATCTTCAAGAAGTGATAATTCCAAATCTGATACTGCAGGTTCACAGGGATACCGATATAATGAAGAGTCTGCTCTGTCTTTAGTTCTTCACCAGCCATCTTTTTTATAAAGTCAGAACGCAGGCGGGTATAGACAAGACCTGTAGCAACGGAGAACCGTGGTGCAATAGGAATATTGGTAGTCAAACCGAAAGAAATAGGCTGATAATGCTTTTCCTCTTCTCCCAGATCAGCCAAATAAATGACTTCGCCGTCACCACGTGTTCCTGATGATCTGTAATTATCCATACTGTAATTAGCTGCCATTTCAGGATTCATGACAACACCATTAGAACTCAGCTGGTTACCAAAGCCATTAGAAGCATAAAGACCAAGTCCAGCACGAGACTGGCGCTGCTTAGATGCTTCTGCAATTTTGCGATCGAGTTCTCTGATGACATCCTCTTCTGTAGGCAATTGCTTCTTGGTAGTGGACTGCTGCTTTGAAGTCTGCGCCTCTGCCGGATGTTCTATCGTCTGCTGCTCAGCAAGTTCCGCCAACTGTTTTTCTGTAGATGGTTCCTGCACAACAACTGGCTGATCCTTTGAAGATTCCGAGGGCTGCACCATCTCTTCCACAGCTGAAGCCATCTGCTTTAACTGAGCCACGAACTTCTGAGATTTCATCACGACACTATTCTCTGTCATCTCAGTTTCTGAAGTAGTCTGATTTTCATCAACTTTCTGAACTTCAGCCATCTGACCTGTACCATTTGATACAGCCATTTGTTCATTCTCAGTTTCCTGCATCAGGTAACCGCCTCCCATGATAACGCCTGCAAGAACGGCTGCCGCTGCTGCCCATCTGCCCCATAAAGGAACAATACGCGGACGCCTCGGAGCTGCCTGCTGGGCAAGCTTCGCCTCGATATCAGCCCACAATTCTGCTGGCGCAGCCACTTCGTGGTCTGCCAGCCGATCGCGTAACTGTTTAATCCATGCTTCCTGTTTCATTTTCCTTTATGAGTTAAATAATCATTAATCATTCCTGTCAAGAGTTTCTTTGCGTAAAAGAACTGCGAGGCTGACGATGCCTCTTTTATTCCCAGCCGACGGGCGATCTCCTTGTGCGAGAGTTGCTCAAAAACATGGAGGTTTAACACCAGTCGGCAACCTGCAGGCAATCGCCCTATCATCTGATTGAGGATGTCGGGCGGAATCAACTCCACCTGTGGATCTTCCTCATCTGCAATCTCCTCTTTTGGCATCACGTCTGTGGTCTTTATCAGATCATGCTCATTAAGCCAATCGAGGGCTCTGTTCGTAACGATCTTCGAGATCCAAGCCTTCAGGGAACCTTCACCTCGGTATTCGAAATCGTTTATGGAGGTCAGTATACTGACGAAGCTGTCTTGCAGCACATCTCTGACGTCGTCATTCCCTGAGATATACCTTAGGCCTATCGCCATAGCATATCCTGAAAAGCGGTCGTACAGACGTCGCATCGCCTGGGAGTCACCGCCACGTATTGCGTCGAGCAGTTGCCTTTCAGTCTCCAAACCGTCTCTCCCTATTTTATCTTTTTGGTCGTGCTAAACACAATCTTTAACGGTGGGGACATCACATATTTCTCAGTCCAGGGAGGGGGTATCCTATATGCCTCGCAGAGATCCACCTGCTTGATTGTAATAACACCCAACCACTGTTTTGCTTTTATATCGTAAGTCATAGATGACTTTTCGTAATCTGGTATTGGCGTAAACTGATAGAAGAAATTGTCAATCTTAGCTATCGCCGCATACTGCCAATTCTTGATGTTATAATAATATGCATCAGAAGAATAACCTACAAAACCATACTCCAAATAGGCATTATAGGTCGCACCATCTTTCTTAAAGGTGACCTTTTGCGGTTCCATGGTTTTGAAATCCTTATTAAAAAGCGAGTCAACAAAGAACTTGGTCATATTGTTGTCTGCGTCCATAAAGAGACCAAACGTAGACGTATTATTTAACTCTGCATGCAGAATTCCCTTACCAATTTCTTTTCCATTGGCACTCCATACCATTTCGAAATCACCATATTGCGAATCGCTGACTGAAGAATTAGGATCAACATTCTTGTCTAAAGCATCTTCGTAAACAATACTGTCCTTTTCAATTACCGATTTCCTGACAAGCTGGACCAAACGGACGCGCTGCTGTTTGCCCTCATAAATCGGTTTCTCAGAAGGTGTGATAGTAGCCTTGATACGCAGACGATACAAATTGTCCTTACCATAGAACTCCTTATAGTCAAGGCCATTGATTTCGCCCATCATCATATCGAACTTCTCGTTAGTTCCTACAATCTGACCACAAAGTGTCTCATAACTCCAGGTTTCCTCACTATTCTTAGGAAGGACACGGATGGGGAAAACATCCATCACCACCTCTCTCATATTGTCCTGCTTGATACCGACATAGGTCATATCCTCAATCTTCATCGAGGTATAGGTGAAAGCAGAACTACCCAGGTCATCTACACTCAAGTTGGCTGCAATCTTAAGCTTATACCTCCAACCTTCCTTAAGAACGACGTTATTAACTGCCATGCTATCAAAAGTGGTAATTCGTTCACCCTTATCATTGATAGCCTCCTTTACTGGAGCCACACGATGAGCAGTCCTGTCAGCATCAGTCAAAACAAATTCTGGTTCAATGGTTACCGTCCAGGTTTCAGTCCTGGCAGATGGAGTGATATCAACATTTGCCTCAGAATTATCGGAACTGTCATTAGAGCACGCTACAAAAAGTATCATGCTCCAAACCATTATACCTATTTTATATATAAGATTTTTCACTTCCATTTTTGCGAATTCTGATTGCTTGTCTGTATATATAACTGCGAATTCAAAAAACCTTGCATAAAAAGATAATAAATTAACTATTTTAAACAATATTTAAGAAATGGGCCCTCATAGGGCTGACACTTTTCAGTGCCAGCAAGTCACGGAAAAAGAACTCATCATAAACGTATATCTTATTTTTCCTTATAGATTACCTTATTGGCACCACTCGTAATTTTCAATGCCTCAGGGTGCTCCTTAATAAAGGAATCGATGTGCCGTACACGCTTTTCAGTCAGGATTTCGTCGACTGCTATCAGGATACCTGTCTCTTCCACATCACCAAAACCATAATTGATAGCAGTACCGAACAATCGCATCGTTGGAGAGAGATTCATATATGCATTCACCAATGGAGGAATATTATAGCCCAGCTTACGGATCTCTGTATTCAGGATGCGATAATCTTCCCTAAAATCGTCCTTGCAAAAGATAGCCGCCAAAACCTGCGGGTCTTCTTCCATTTCCAGCGGTTTCATCGGTAAAATCAATTTATCCTTGTCGTCAAAATGCTTTTTCAGGAAATAGAGAATCATGTCGCGCCCCTTACGGATATATGAGGGGTACATCGTCATCTTACCAAAGAAATAACGCACATTAGGCATGATGACTGTCAATGCGCCCAATCCATCCCAAAGATTATCGAGAGCGAAAAGACTCTTAGCTCCCATACGGGAACTCTGATACGGCAAAGAGACAAAAGAACGTCCCAGCTCTATCGTGTAGGGCATATACTCTTCAAGGAATTTATCGGAGAAATGGAACATGTGACTGGTAGCCAACTTGGGCTGCCCTTTCTCATCCATTTCCCAACTTGTTCCCTCCAAATAACGGTATCCACCGATAATCTCCTCTGCCTCAGGATTCCAGACAATCAGCTGTTTATAACAATTCTCACAGGTATCAAACTCATCGATATCCATATCCTTACCTGTTCCGCCTCCAGCTTCACGGAAAGCAATCTCGCGCAAACGGCCGATTTCCTTCATAACATTTGGCGCATTATGAGCAGTGATGACATAGATCTCGTTATGACTCTTATTGGTCATACGAAGTTGAAGTTTGGGAGTCAATTCACTCTTGAGTACTTCTTTGTCTATTGGCTGGATAATCTCCTGTTCCATCTTTTATATGCATTATAGATTGTAGACTTGTTCTTTAACAAATTGTGCCCATTCCATCGGTGTTTTCGTCTTATCGAACGTCTGCCATGGAATAGGCTTCCCTATTTTTATCTGAAACGTTTTATGCACATTCTTATACATCTCATCGACCAAGAACAACATGGCAAGATTGAACGGCAGATACTTGTCGCTGAAATTTGCCAGACGATAGAAGAAGTTGCTGTTCTGACCGCTAAAATGAATGGGTACCACATCACGCCGGTATTCGACACTTTTGGATATGAATGCCTTTTTCCAAGGGATATCACAGATGACACCCTGATGACGTCTGGAACATATGCCTGCAGGGAACATCAGCATATGATAATCGCTCTTGAAACCAGCCTCGACCATTGCTGGGAAATTACGGCTCTGCCTGCCTGTCTTATTAATCGGTATACAGAGAGGAGCCAACCCAGGGAGATTCATTAACAAGTCGTTCACAAGATAACGGAAACGTCCACCGTAGTGGCGCCCGATAACTGCACCTAATGCCACGCCGTCCTCACCACCAAGAGGATGGTTACTCACAAAAGTATAAAGCTTACCATCAGTTGGATCGGGAAGATTCCCTTTCCCTTCTATTTCAAGTGTCATATCAAGATACCTGGCACATTCTTCCAACCACTCAACACCATACTTGTCACGATTATCCCATAGGAATGCATTCACTTGATCCTGATGAGCAATGCGTTTCAACCATCCCACCAAGAAACGTGGCACGAATTTAGCCTTCGAGCCCATCTTTCCCTTTAGGATTTCATCGATGTCAATCGTCTTCTCAGTTTCGGTTGTCATTTGCATATCATCGTTAACAAGTTGCAAAAATAGCACATTTCTTTCAATTCTGAGCAAAAAATAAAGAAAAAAGTTTCTTTTTAAATGTATTTAGTACACAAAAAGGGGACAAATCAATAAAATAAAGTTAAAATTAAAAAAAAGTGGGGAAAAGTGGTGTAAAGTGGGGAAAAATTCCTACCTTTGTAACCGAAATCTATTTAAAAAAGTACATATGCGTTTTTTAGGGAATATAGAAGCTAAGACTGACGCGAAGGGCAGAGCCTTTCTACCAGCAGTTTTCCGCAAGGTGCTACAAGCATCTGGCGAGGAATGTCTGGTATTGAGGAAAGACGTTTTCCAGAAGTGTCTTGTACTTTATCCTGAAAGCGTATGGAATGAGCGGCTTGACCTTTTGAAGACCCAATTAAAGCCATGGAAGCAGGCACATCAGCAGATATTCCGGCAAATTGTGTCTGAGGCTGAGGTAGTGGCACTCGATGGTAACGGCCGATTTCTTATCTCGAAGCGTTTGCAGAAAATTGCGGAGATAGATCAGGACATCCAGTTTATCGGCATGGATAACACTATTGAGATCTGGTCGCCCAAGAATCTACAGGAGACACTCAAGCCTGAAGAAGATTTTGGCATTGAATTCGAAAACATCATGAACTCTGACGATGCCTTATGATGACGACTGCCGAGACATATCACGTTCCGGTACTCCTTCAGGAGAGCATTGATGGGCTGAATATAAAACCTGACGGCATCTATGTAGACGTCACCTTCGGTGGAGGAGGACACAGCAAGGAGATATTGAATCGTTTGGGGAAAAACGGCCATCTCTACAGTTTCGATCAAGACGAGGATGCCGAGAAAAATATCCTTGATGACGATAGATTTACTTTCGTGAGAAGCAATTTCAGATATATCGGCAATTGGATGCGCTACTATCATGTTGCCCACATCGATGGACTGCTGGCAGACCTTGGTGTTTCCAGTCATCATTTCGATGATGAGACACGCGGATTCTCCTTCCGTTTCGACGCACCATTAGACATGCGAATGAACAAAAGGTCGGGAGTAACGGCCGCTGAGATACTTAACACATACAGTGAAGAGATGTTGGCCGATATTTTCTACATCTACGGAGAGTTAAAAAATGCTCGTAAGATAGCATCTGCCATCGTTAAGGCAAGGAGTAACAAAAATATTGAAACAACGGGCGACCTCATACAGGTTACAGAGAAATTGTTCCTGCGCGAACGTGAGAAGAAAGAAATAGCAAAAATGTTCCAATCACTGCGCATTGAGGTCAATCACGAGATGGACGCTCTAAAGGACATGTTGAATGGTGCCAAAGAGATCCTAAGTGAAGGAGGCCGACTCTCGGTCATTACCTATCATTCGCTTGAGGATCGTATCGTAAAAAACGTCATGAAAGCCGGAAATATCGAGGGCAAAAAAACTCAGGATTTCTATGGTCGAACTGAGGCTCCATTCAGACTAATAAGCAATAAGGTGATTACACCGAGTGAGGAAGAGCAAGAGCGCAATCCGCGCAGCAGGAGTGCTAAATTAAGAATTGCAGAAAAAGTATAGATATGGCTAAAAAAGAGGACATAGAACTGGAGATCCAGCAACTCGATGCAGACGATCCTATAGACGAGGAGAAACTCGTAGAAGAGGAAGCTGCCGAGATAAAGGAGCAAGCCAAGAAGACGATCCAGATGATTAAGGAAAAGGCTAAGGAAGAAGATCCCAAGCCGAATTCCGCAATGACACTGAGGACGATTCTTGGCGGCGACTTCTTGACGGCCGAGATGGTTCGTCGTCAAATATGGCTCTTCGTGCTTATGGTTATCTTTTGTATAGTTTATGTGGCCATCCGCTACCAGTGTCAGCAGGACATGATTGCCATCGACAAACTGGAGAAGCAACTACTCGATGCCAAATACAAGGCACTATCCAGTTCAAGCACTTTGACAGAGAAATGTCGAGAAAGCCATGTTCTGGATGCATTAAAGCAAAACAGGGACAGTCTGTTGCACGTATCAGACCAGCCACCATATATAATAAATGTACCCGAATAAAAAGACGGAATGAGTAAGTTCAAGAGCGATAAGGTAATGCCTCGCTACTTCGCCATTGCAGTAGTCCTGACATTAATTGGTTTTGCCGTTGTGGGCAAAGCCATGTATATCATGACCGCGAAGAAAGACTATTGGACACAGGTGGCAGACCGTCTGAAACGCGATAGCGTCAGCGTTAAGCCCAGCCGTGGAAATATCCTCAGTTGTGATGGTCAGCTGATGGCCAGTAGTATCCCTGAGTATAAAGTCTATATGGACTTCCAGGCTGGTAGAGACGACTCTATACATGCCCACAAACAGGACTCCATTTGGGAAGAGAAGATTGACACCATTTGTGAGGGCTTGAGCCAGATATTCCCTTCAAAGACGGCAGCTGAATTCAAGACCCATTTAATGGAAGGCAAAAAACGTGTACTCAAGAACGGCAAAGAAGGCGCACGCCACTACCCTATCTGGCCACGCCGCATCGACTATAACACATTCTGTGAAGTGCGCAAACTCCCCATCTTCAAAGAGCCTATCTACAAAGGAGGTTTCCATTGGGAGGAGTTCAATGCCCGTCGCCGCCCATTCGGATCACTGGCGCAACGCACCGTTGGTGATATGTATGGTGCCAAGGATAGTGCGAAATACGGTTTGGAGCTCTCTTATGACTCTATTCTCAGAGGGAAAAACGGATTAATGCACCGTCGTAAGATCCTTAGCAAATACTTGGACATCCCTGTCCTGTTACCAGAAGATGGCGCAGATATCGTTACGACTATCGACGTGGGTATGCAAGATCTGGCTGAGCGCGCCATGATTGAAGAATTAAAGGAAATCAACGGCGAGATGGGCGTAGCCATCCTGATGGAGGTTAAGACAGGTGACATCAAAGCCATTGTCAATATGTCCCGTGGTTCTGATGGAGAATACCATGAAGCTGTCAACAACGCTATCAGCTACCGCTGTGAGCCAGGATCGGTATTCAAAACTGCTTCTTTCCTGGTAGCACTCGATGACGGAGTCGTAGATACCAGCTTTGTTATTCATACAGGAAGTGGTGTGATGAACATGCATGGTCGTGACATGAAGGACCACAACTGGCGCCGTGGTGGTTATCAAGACATCAACGTGGCCCGTGCACTGGAGGTCAGCTCGAATATTGGCGTCAGCTATGTCATTGATAAATTTTACGGGAGTAATCCCAAGAAATATGTGGAAGGCCTGTATCGTGTCGGCATCCATGAGGATCTGAAGATACCCTTGGTAGGCTATCACACTCCGATGATCAGAATTCCAGACACAAAGACTACCGATCGTGCCAAATACTGGAGTAAGACAACGCTTCCATGGATGAGCATCGGTTATGAAACACAGATTGCTCCCATTAACACCGTTGCCTTCTACAATGCAATCGCCAACAATGGCAAGATGATGCAACCACGATTCGTAAAACAAATTGTCAAAAACGGTGAGGTTATCAAGGAGTTTGAGCCCGTCGTACTCAAGGAACGTATTGCCAAGCCACAAGCTATAAAGACGATGCAGACAATCTTAGAGCATGTCGTCAGCCAAGGATTAGGAAGAAGGGCAGGGTCTAAATCATTCAAGGTTGCAGGCAAAACCGGTACAGCACAGATTGCAGACCAATACGGCGGTTATCACTCAGGTATCACACGTTATTGGCTGTCATTTGCCGGCTACTTCCCTGCTGACGATCCGCGATACACCTGTATTGTCTGTCTGAAGAAATCAGGACTACCAGCTTCAGGTGGCGGTATGAGCGGACTTGTCTTCCACCACATCTCAGAAGGTGTGATGGCTCAGAATCTTAAGCTCGATGTCAACGATGCCCGTGATACTCTGTCGATCATGGTGCCTGACGTCAAAGGCGGCGACCTTTTGGCAGCTAATTACGTGCTTAATCAGTTAGGGGTAAAGACAAACACTAACAAGAGTGATATCAGCACACAGAAAGGTGTTATCCCTAACGTCATAGGAATGGGCGCCCGAGATGCGGTCTATCAACTGGAGAGTAGAGGGGTAAAGGTTAAACTCAGGGGCAGAGGCAAGGTAAAATCTCAAAGCATCTATGCAGGTACATCTGTCAAACAGGGAATGGTCTGTGAACTGAATATGGAATAAACAAAACAACAATATTATGAAGCTGAATGAACTACTCAAAAATGTGGAGGTCCTCAACATCCTTGGTAATGCTGAGGTAGAAATATCTGGTGTAAATATTGACTCCCGTCGTATTGAGGCCGGACATCTATTCGTGGCCATTCCTGGAACACAGACTGATGGTCATAAGTTTATTCCCAAAGCCATTGAACAAGGTGCTGTGGCCATCCTGTGCGAGTTTTTCCCCAACAGACGCGAGCCAGGAATCACGTACATTGCAGTGGAATCAACCGAAGACTGTGTGGGTGAAGTTGCTACACAGTTCTATGGCGAGCCCTCGAAGAAACTGAAATTAGTTGGTGTTACGGGTACAAATGGTAAGACAACCATCGCCACCTTATTATATAATATGTTCCGTAAAATGGGACATAAGTGCGGCCTGCTATCCACCGTCTGTAACTATATTGAAGACGAGATTATTCCAGCAGACCATACAACACCCGACCCTATTGAACTGAATCGCTTACTATCAAGGATGGTAGAGGCTGGCTGTGAATATGCCTTCATGGAATGTTCGAGTCACGCGATTGCCCAGAAACGCATTGGCGGACTTAACTTCGCCGGCGGCATCTTCACGAACCTGACTAGAGACCATCTCGACTATCATGGTACGTTCGAGAATTACCGTGATGCCAAGAAAGCCTTTTTTGACGCGCTGGACAAAGAAGCTTTCGCAGTTATCAATGCCGATGACAAAAACGGAATGGTAATGGTTCAAAACAGCAAGGCCACGGTTAAAACCTACTCCACTCGGACAATGGCCGATTTCAAGGCCAAAATCATCGAGTGCCACTTCGAGGGAATGTACCTCGACATCAACGGCAAAGAGGTCGGCGTACAGTTCATTGGCAAATTTAATGTGAGCAACCTGCTCGCCGTCTATGGTACAGCAATCATGTTAGGCAAGAAGCCCGAGGATATTCTTGTGATTCTCAGCACGCTAAAGAGTGTCAATGGTCGTCTGGAGCCCATCCATTCACCAGATGGATATACAGCCATCGTAGACTATGCCCATACTCCTGACGCTTTGGAGAACGTGCTCAATGCCATCCACGAGGTTCTTAACGGCAAGGGTAAAGTCATCACCGTCTGCGGAGCTGGCGGTAATCGTGATAAAGGGAAACGACCGCTGATGGCACAAGAGGCTGTCAAGCAGAGTGATAAGGTCATCATCACCTCTGACAACCCACGTTTCGAAGAGCCGGAAGATATTATCAACGATATGCTGGCAGGTCTCGATACCAAACAGATGAAGAAGGTGGTCAGCATTGTCGACCGTCGCGAGGCCATCCGCACAGCTTGCATGATGGCAGAAAAGGGCGATGTCATTCTCATAGCCGGCAAAGG
>JAEETB010000463.1 GCA_016286575.1 Prevotella sp. | reverse complement strand
CCGAGCAGGCCGAGTTGATGGGCTATGAGAACTATGCCTCATATTCGTTGGAGGACACGATGGCCAAGACACCCGATAATGTCTATGCCTTCCTGAAGAACCTGATCAAGGCCTACCGTCCTAAGGCTGATGCCGAGACGAAGGCCATCGAGGACTATGCCCGCAAGACCGAGGGTGCCGACTTCAAACTCCAGCCCTATGATCGCTTCTACTATTCTGCCAAGATGAAGAAAGAGATGCTGAATATCTCCGATGACGAGGTGAAGCCCTATTTCACGGTCGACAGCGTACTTCTTAATGGCGTGTTCTATGCAGCCAACCGTGTGTACGGCCTCTCGTTCAAGGAGCGTACAGACATCCCAACCTATCATCCCGACATGAAGGCCTATGAGGTGATCGACAACGACGGCAAGAGCCTCGCACTCTTCTATTGCGACTACTACCGTCGTCCGACGAAGCGCGGCGGGGCTTGGATGGACGGATTCCAGAAGCAGAGCCGCCAGTGGAACCAGCTGCCTATCATCTTCAATGTATGCAACAGCGCCAAGGCCCCCGAGGGTCAGCCCTCGCTGATTACCTGGGACGAGGTGACAACCATGTTCCATGAGTTCGGCCATGCGCTTCATGGTATTCTTTCCAATTGTCAGTACAACAGTCTGAGCGGTACCAGTGTGGCGCGCGACTTTGTCGAGATGCCCTCCCAGTTCAATGAGTCGTTTGCTGCGATTCCCGAGGTCTTCGACCACTATGCACGCCACTATGAGACGGGCGAGCCCATGCCGTCTGATCTGAAGGAGCGTATGCTGCAGAGCATCAACTTCCAGACAGCCTATGCCCTTGGCGAGAACCTCGCTGCCACCTGTCTCGACCTGGCCTGGCACATGCTGCCCTCAAAGGATATCCCTACGGCAGAACAGGCTGCCCAGTTCGAGACTGAGGCCCTCCGCCAGATTGGTCTGCTCGACGTTCAGATTCCGCCGCGCTATAGCACCAGCTATTTCAACCACGTGTTTGGTGGAGGCTATGCCGCCGGCTATTACAGCTATCTCTGGACTGAGGTGCTGGCGGTGAACATTGCTGATGTCTTCGCTCAGCGCGGCCCGCTGAAGCCTGAGACCGGTCAGGATTTGCGCGACAAGATTCTGAGTCGCGGCAACACGGGCGATCTCATGCAGATGTTTACCGACTTCACAGGCATGGCTCAGCCCGATGCCTCCAGCCTTCTCAAGGCCCGTGGATTGTAGGAATAGGGGGGATTTCATCCCCGAATAGCGTTTTCGCTGAAGGAAAAAGCCGATTCGTTGAACATATTTCGACGGATCGGTTTTTCATTGTACCTTTGCATCGTCAAACAGAGAGAATAGTTTTTTCATACATAAGATTAGGTTATTGTTAGTTAGTTGGTTAGTAACGTTATCGGAATGCAGGGATGCATCCCGATAACTTTTAATACCAGTTCCTTCGGTTTACTTCTTGATGAGTGAGGCTATCCAGAGAATAGCGACAGCACCGATGATGGCTGTACCAAGCTGCCCCAGAACGCCTCCCCAGGAGATACCCAGCAGGGAGAACAACCAACCGCCGAGGGCACCGCCAAAGAGACCGAGCACCAGATTCATCACAAGGCCGAAGCCGCCACCTTTCATTAACTTACCGGCACAGAAGCCAGCCAAACATCCAAGAAGGAGTGAAAAAATAAGACCCATAATTATTAATTTTAATGATTAAATAGAATATATTAAAAACATATTTCGCATTTTATCTCCTTATGACCTTCTTATTGCCCTCGATGACCAGACCGCGAGTGGTGCTGGTGGCTGGTGAGCCGTCGAGCCGGTAGGCTGGCTGAGGAGTGGCTGCGCTGTGGGAGATGGCGCGCACGGCGGTAGGCTGGCTGGGATCCCAGGCCTCGCGCTGCAGCACCTGTGTCATACAATGGGCGGCACCAAAACCGCCGATAAGGTTCTCCAGCGGGATCCATTCCACGTTGACACCGGCATCACGGAAGCGTTGCTGCAGCTCTTGCGACTGTCCGCCTACGGCCATGATGTGTCGCGGGGCTATCGTCAGGAAATTGTTGGCATAGTGCATCTCGTCATCATGGTCGATGGGGATG
>JAEETB010000462.1 GCA_016286575.1 Prevotella sp. | reverse complement strand
TTGAGGAACTTCTCTTTCACTTCCAACAGTTTCTTCTCTTTGATGACCTCAGCCTGCTTTTCAGCAGAATCGACCATCTCTTTGTATTTTCCCTTCAGAACGTAGCGGAAAATCAGATATCCGCAGACACCTCCCAATGCGAGAGCGCCAGCGGCAATCAATAGTACAAAAATTAAATCCATAAAAAATCTATGTTGTTAAAATGATACTCCTACTTCAGTGCTTCCTCAATCTCAGAAGTCAGCTTAGCAAGAATATCCTGATAGGGAGCTGTGTCGTTCTTACCACACTCCCGCTCATACATCAGGGCAATATCAATCAGCGTCATCAACGCGATTGTATGCTCGCCCTTACGACCCTTATAAGCCTGAGCATAGGCATTATAGCGGTCAGTGATGAGCTTGGCTGCCTTACGATAATGCTCCTCTTCGGAGCGCTTCACCGTCACCTCTACTTCTTCATCGTAGACGTGCAGCCTTATATGTAGTTTCTCGTTATTCACTTCTGCCATTGTATAGCACCTTTATTGTTCCTCATCGCTTAGGATGGCGATGCATTTATTGACATCACGTATCAGCTTGGTCAGACGTGCCTTCGCCCCCTCCAAATCACCGTCCGTGATTTCCATCATCTTTGCCATCTTCAGCGAATTATAGTCATGGTCCGCCTGAGTCAGTTTGGCTTGCAGGTCACGAATGTCCTGCTCATTCTTTTCTACGAGTGACTGCAGGTTCTCATTCTCCTTTTTCAACTCCTGAAAACGGAGAAGCATCTGCCGCACGCGCGTCTCAAATGTTGTCAATGACTGATCGTTTGAACTCATATATAACTATTTGGTGTACAAAGTTATGAAGAAAAAGTGAAAAGTGATAGGTGAAAAGTGAAAAGTAACTAATATTTTCTATTTTTTAACATTTTACCCTTATTCTTCACTCTTCACCTTTCACTTTTTCGCCTTTCACTCCTCACTTCTTTTAGGTTCTTTCTTTGCCAGCATCACGACCTTGTAAACAAAGTCGGTCACCCACTGCTGCGAGAAGCCCAGACGACGATTATACTCGCGAACAGCCACGACGGTCTTCATGACAGACGCATCGGAGAAATCGTTCTTATTGAATATATCGTTCACGGTCTTCTCTGTCATCGTGTAGAGCGCCTTCTTCATGAAGCCAGGCAGACGAAGCTTGAACTTCATCAGATTGCCCGTCAGCATCATGATGTCCTGAGTGAAGCCCTGGAACTGAAGCAGATAGGTCTGTGCATCCTGCATCTTCTTACAACGCTTGCGAAGGCTCTGATCGATCTCCTTAAAGAATTCGTCGTTCATGCCATACATCTCCTTCAGCATCTTCTTACAACGGCTGCGCTCACCCACACCTAACTTGTTATTTACGGTGGGTACCTTCAGCGTAGCCTTGAATACACGCAAGTCGGGCAATGCTGCCAGATTGGTGATACCAAGGTCGGAAGCCATCGCTGCCTGGAAATACACACGAATCAGCGTCATGAAATCCTCCATGCCGCCTACCTTCTGCTCGTCGTTCTTTCCAAAAATTTTATTCCAAAATCCCATAAGTTCTGTATTAAAGTTTATTAATCGCCTGCAAAGGTACAAAAAAATCAGAATTAAGAATTAAGATTTAAGAATTATTTGTATCTTTGCAGCGTAAAATATTAGCATTATGAAAGGAATCGTATTAGCAGGTGGTTCTGGCACGCGCCTCTACCCCATCACCAAGGGCATCAGCAAGCAACTGATTCCCATCTTCGACAAACCAATGATCTACTACCCCATCTCAACCCTGATGTTGGCTGGTATTCGTGAGATCCTGATTATCTCGACACCTTACGACCTGCCAGGCTTCAAGCGTCTGCTGGGCGACGGATCTGACTTGGGAGTACGCTTCGAATATGCAGAACAGCCCTCACCCGACGGACTGGCTCAGGCTTTCATTATCGGTGAGAAATTCATCGGCGACGACTGTGCCTGCCTCGTTCTTGGTGACAACATCTTCTATGGAAGCGGTTTCACAGGAATGTTGAAACAAGCTGTGGCCAATGCAGAGCAGAATGGTCAGGCTACCGTGTTCGGCTATTACGTCAACGACCCTGAGCGTTA
>JAEETB010000461.1 GCA_016286575.1 Prevotella sp. | reverse complement strand
GTCTCCGCGATACCCTGTGCAACGATGGCCTTCTGTCGTTCGGCCTCCGAGCGGAGGGTCATCTCCTGGGCAATCTCCGACTGGCGGACGGCTTCGTTACTGCGTTCCTCGGCGAGCAGTTGCTGACCATACGCAATCTCTTCCATCTGCTTGCTCACGCGGCGATCGATATCCGATTGCTTCTCCTGTTCGCGCAGTTCGCCGATCTGCGATTCCAACTCCCCGATGCGCGCATTGTCAGCATGGGATATGTAGAGCACTGCCGCCGTCGATAACAACAGCAGGACTCCCATTGTCCCTATGATGATGCGCTGGTTATTCACTTCCTCCCTACTACTAACATCGTTATATCGTCGCTCTGTTCGGCGCCGTTCGTAAACTCCTTGATGGCGGACTTGACCTCTTCGATGATCTGCTGGCTGCCCTTGCCGGCCAGTCCGCCAAGGGTCGTCCTCAACCGTTCGGTGCTGAACTCCGTCCTATACGGATTCATGGCCTCGGTCACCCCGTCGGTAAACATTACCAGCGTGTCGCCGGGTTCCAGTTGCAGGGAGGCCTCCTTGTACTCTATATTAAAGACTCCCATCATTGGATTCTTCGAACTAGGCAGCTCCTCGACGCTTCCATCGCTCCGCACCACGTGGGGCGGGTTATGGCCGGCGTTACTATAGGTGACAACCCCCGTCTTCGTATGGTAGATAGCGTAGAACACGGTGACGAACATGCAGTCTGCCGAGTAGGCCGCCAACAGACGGTTCGATTCTGTCATACATGCCCCGGCACTGCCGCACACCACACCTTTTGAGCGGATGATGGTGCGACTGACGGCCATGAACAGGGCTGCGGGGATGCCTTTGCCGCAGACATCGCCAATCACTAAGGCGATGTGGTCTTCGTCGATGCGGAAGAAGTCATAGAAGTCACCGCCGATGTCCTTCGCAGGGGTCATCAAGGCATAGATGTCCAGATGGTCACTTTCCTCAGGGAAGGGCGGGAACGTCCGAGGCAGGAAATACTGCTGGATGTTCCTGGCCGTCGTCAGGTCCTCCTTCAGCGACACCAGCTGCGAGTGCTCCTTCTGCGACTCGTGTACATAGTCGATCTGCTCGATGGCCTTCTCGATGGTCGAGCTCAGGTCGCCCAGGTCGATGGGCTTCATGACAAAGTCGAAAGCCCCGTTGTTCATCGCCTGCCGGATGTTCGTCAGGTCGCCGTATGCACTGACCATGATGACGTGGAGCGCAGGGTTGTGCATCTCTTTCACCTTCGACAGCATCGTCAAACCGTCCATCTCGGGCATGTTGATGTCCAGGAGGATAATCTCGATGCCAGGCGTGTTGTTCAGCACGTCAAGCGCCTCCACGCCATTACGGGCGAAATAGAACTCATACTCGCCGCTGCGTATCTTACGCCTGAAGAACTGCTTCATCATCGACTCCATGGGAGCCTCGTCGTCAACGCTCAATATCTTAATCGGGAACATCATGTCTCAACGCTTTTCAAAAGTGATGAACGGGCGGATGCCGACAATGTCTAACACATCGAGAATCTTATCGCTGCAGTTCAGGAACACGATCTCGGTGTTGTCACTCATATACTTCTTGCAGTAAATGACGACACGGACACCACTACTGGAGATGTATGTCAGGTTCGTGGCGTCAAAGATCACCTTCTCCACGCCTTTATCCCTATATGAGGTCACCTTATCCATCAGCGCAGGCGCATTGATCCTCGTCAGCTCCTCGCCAAGAACCACTGTCAGCACCGAGCCCTCCCTCTTTACATTAAAATCATTTTCCATATATTTAATTTTCAATCTTCAATCTTCAATTTTCAATCTTCAATCTTGATGTTTCACATCGAGTCTGCTCACGCTCGGCAATGTTCAAGCAAGCTTGACATTGCTCTCGCTCAATCGCAGCCTTCAAACTCTGACAAGCGGATATGCCAGGATGACAGCGGCGACACCAGTGACGGTGACGATGAGCGTCAGCGGGATGCCGATACGCATATAGTCGGTGAATCGGTAGCCGCCAGGACCGTAGACCAGCATGTTGGGCGACGCGGCGATGGGTGTGGAGTACGAGGCATTGGCAGCGATCATCAGTGCCAGGAGGAAGGGGGC
>JAEETB010000460.1 GCA_016286575.1 Prevotella sp. | reverse complement strand
TGCGAAAGTATGTATTTGTTTTGAACGCCATTGAGCTGTTGAATCAGCTGCTGGATGGCAAGCGAGTGGAAGGTGTTCTGTACATGGATCAGAACACAGGTAAGTTAACCTTCAAGGCGTACAACCGTAAGCCTCAGATCAAGCACAAGGATGTGCTGGTCAAGAAATTGCCTTGGGGCTGGGTCAGGGAGTCGCTGGAGCGTATCAAGGTGTTTGGCAGTTTTCCCAAGGATATGGGCACGGCGGGTGTCATGGGATTGCTCGAAGAGCACAACCGCGATGCGAAGAACGCCCTCATCGAGCGTGAACTGGACATCATCGAGTTTTGTTAAAAAGAGGAGGACGTATGGGATTTTGTTATCAGAAGAATTTCAGTAATCCAACATTGCCTGTAGACGAGGCCCAGTTTTGGGCCCTCGTCAGGGCGACGAAATGGAACGAAGCCATTGACAAGTTCCGTGAGACTCATGATGCCGCTCTCAAGCGCAAACTGCCCGCATTTATCTTCCAGGCGACGTTTGACGAAACCACGTCGAAGGCTGGGAAACTGGGGCGCTGGCGCAAGCAGAGTGCAACACGTCTGACGGGTCTCGTGGTGATGGACATTGACCATGTCGACGACCCCAAGGCGGTTTTTGATTCTTGGCACGGATCACACGGATGGACACGGATTCTACTCGTTTACATTACGCCAAGTGGTAAGGGGCTCAAGGTGGTTTTCAAGGCTGACCCCAAAGATGGTAATCTCATCGACAACCAGCACGCGATGGCGAAGGTGCTTGGCGTGGAGGTTGACGAAAGTTGCAAGGACGCAAGCCGTATGAGCTTCATCTGCAAGGAATCGGATATTTTGTATATGGATAAAGAATTATTTACTTATGAGAACAAGGAGTTTAGTGAGCGATATACTGCTCTATATCGAGACGGTCATTCACAGGGTTCGAAGGAGAATAATTTAGGCACGGATTTCACGGATTTACACGGCTGTAATAATTCTGCTGGAGATAATAAAAGCAGCGTCTCTCAAAATGAGAGCCGTGTTAATCCGTGCCAAGAAAAAGAGTTCAAGGGAATACCTTATTCGGAGATCATCGACGAGTGGTGGAAGCGTAATGGAGGTGTGCCACAGGAAGGTGAGCGGAATGTGAAGCTGTATCAGTTGGCGGTGAATCTGAGGGCCATCTGCGACAACAACAAAGCGCTGTTGCTTCAGGTGATGCCCCGACTGGGCCTCGACGAACAGGAGTTGCAGAGTATCGTGGAATCTGCCTGCAAGGAGACACCCAAGGGCATCTCGAAACCCATGCGCGAGATCTTAGGCATGAATACGACAGCCCTCACGGCGGAGCAAGACATGAATCAGTGGCTGTGGGAATGGGGCGCTGAGATAGAGAAGCTGGCAGAGGACTTCCCACTGCTGAAGGACATCTGCAAGGGATTGAAAAGGAACCAGTGTCCTGCGGCGTTGTTTGTTGGTGGCGGCCTGCTGATGACCTTGATGACACGTTGTACCTATCGCTTTTATCATCGACCTGAGGAACTGCGCAGGCTCAATAATTCGACGCTCATCATTGGCGATCCTGCCAGTGGTAAGAGTTTTGCGACTCGTTTGTTCAAACTTCTTGCAGCTCCCATCGTGGCTGCCGATAAGATAGGCAAGGATGCGATCAATGCCTATCGTGAACAGATGCGCACCAAAGGTGCCAACAAGGAGAAGCCTAAGAAGCCGAAGGTCATCGTGCGTGTGCATCCTGCACGAACCTCGAATGCCCAGTTTATTCAGGACATGGTGAACAGCGTGGAGGAAATAGACGGCCAACTGATGCAGTTGCACCAACTGACGTTCGATACAGAGTTGGATAACACGGTGACTGTCCAGAAGGGTGGCTCATGGATTGACAAACAATCGCTGGAATTGAAAGCCTTCCACAATGAAGAGGATGGTCAAGCATATTCGAATAACGACTCGATCCTGCAGGACTTCTATGTGACCTGGAACTTCATCTACACTGGCACACCCATTGCCCTGAAGAAGAAGGTGAACGAGCAGAATTTTGGAAGTGGATTGGCTACTCGCTTGACCTGCATCCCTCTGCCTGCCACCAACTTTGAGATGATGGAGCGTGAGACGAAGGTGG
>JAEETB010000459.1 GCA_016286575.1 Prevotella sp. | reverse complement strand
ATCTTCTATTTATTCCGTTTATACCAAATCTTAAAAACAGGATCTTCCAGATAGACAGTGTTCTTGTCGAAATCAATCATTTCTTTGTCTTGCAGTGATGCCTTGATACGTGAGATGTTCGACTTGCTACCAAGATTATAAGACTCCAGAATGGCTTTGCTGCCAAAGTCTGAAGTGACACCATCGCATAACGCACGAATAAAATTCAACTGATAACCTGTCAATCCCTTCAGCTGCTCTTCAAAGAGGGCTGAGCACTGGGCCAACAAGGCATCGACACCACGACAGAAATCTTCTTCAGTAGTCGTTTGCTCCGTCTCTGCCAATACATTCCAGGCCAATTGCTGTACATACGACGAATTACCCTCTACCGTCTCACATATCCTTTTTGCTAATTCCTCAGTGATTTGCTTTCCCCGACGCTCGAATCTTGAACAGATAAAGGGCACCCAGTCTGTTGTAGGTATCTTGTCTAAAAACATCATCTCGCCAAACTGATAGAAAGGCATCCTGCGATGCTGGAAAAGTTTGGTCATCAGGTGCTTCTTACTGCCGAAAAGACAATACGACACATTACGCTGATGTTGCCAGATACCACGCAAGCGTTTCTGAATGGTCAGTGAGTCTGTCATCTCGCCAATCTGCTGGAATTCGTCGATACATACCACGACATGTACCCCTTGGGCCTGTCCAATCATCTCTGGTAACTGCAGGATTTCCTCTGGCTGATAGTTTTGGGGCGTAATACCCAAAGACAGTGAGAACTCAGACATCGGCTCTGGAGAGAAAGCAATCTTAGGTGTCAGTCTAACCAAGAATTTCTTGATATTCTCTATCACCTGTTCGGCCTTGGTAGCCGTCTGTTTCAACAGTTCGGAGGCAAAGCGGTTATAGAAATCATACTCGCTACGACAATCGTAGATATCCATAAACACCATCTTGATCTTCGGATCGGTCATCTCCTTCATGACTTTCCGCACGATAGAGCTTTTCCCGATTCGACGAGGAGATACCAGGATGACATTGATGCCATTCTCCAAGTCCATCTTCAGCCGTTTGGTCTCTTTCACCCTGTCAGTGAAGTTTTCACCCTCAACGGACATACCATACACAAATGCCTTTTCCATATCAATTCCGGTTGTTTTGGGTGCAAATATAAACAAATAATTCAAAGTACACAAGTTTGTGGACCACAATTTTGTGTACCAACGCGATTTTTGTTATTTATTAACCTAATTCCTTAATAATAGCCTCAATCTTCTGATTCAACTCATTGCCCTCGGCGATGAGAGTTTCGAGTTTGGCATTAACCTCAGAGATATTGATCACCTCGCGGGTGTCTTCCTGCTCTACATACGACGATACAGAGAGGTTGCAGTCGTTGTCGAGGATATCATCATTCTTCACCAACTTAGCCAGTTATTTGTATTTCTCTACACGGGCATCGCTGATGGGGCCGCTCCAGTTGAGGCCGAAGGCGAAGTCGTAGGCGTGGCCATCGGCATCCTGATAGCAGCGCATGTCGCGCGGCACATCCTCCTGCTGCTCCTCGACGGTCTTCATGTCGGCAGGCATCTGCATGGGCAGGAGGGCGGAGGGCTCGGCCTTGCCGCTGATGATGTCGAGCAGGGCCTGATGCTGTACGTTGAAGGACACGAGGATGGCATCGGCAGCGGGCTCGATCTCAGCGAGCACCACGGGGCGCCCTGTCTCGAGGATGACGATGACGGGCTTGTCGCCCATGGCCTTCTTGGTATCATTGACCAGCTCCATATCGTCGCGGTTATAGGCCTTGACGGTCTTGCCACGGAAGCTGCGGTTGGTGGTCTTCTCCATGGGATCGCCTCCAGCGACACTGACGGCACGGGCATCGCGGGCGGTGTAGTCGTCGTATTGCAGGCTGAAGGGCAGATAACCATTACCGCCCCGCTTCACATCATCGTAGCTGAAGCCAAAGCCCGTGCTGGGTTCTTCGATAAGACAGATGGCGAAGTCGGCCTTATCAGGCGAATCCACGACATCGAAATACTTCTTGACAAGGTCGAGACTGATGGGCTCGACGGTCTTCTCTTCGGAGATACCGCCCCAGGCACCTGGGATAGCAGGGAAGTGGCGCTTGGGCACGAAGACCTTCTTGCG
>JAEETB010000087.1 GCA_016286575.1 Prevotella sp. | reverse complement strand
TAAACTAAATCTCCTCCCTCTCTGAATACCTGACGCGTATCTCGTCTGTGTCTGGTCTGTCATCCACCAGAATCAGGTGATGGAAGTCATTGGTCACATCCTCCATCTTCTCGTTCTGACAACGATAAGTGATGCTCGGATGCTCGCGGATCAGGGCCAGGTTATGCGATGACATGACCACAGCCGTTCCTTCAGAAGATATCTTGAAGAGCAACTTGATGATCTCCTTGGAGGTCTCAGGGTCGAGACTGCCCGTAGGCTCATCAGCCAGAATCAGTTTCGGATGATTGAGGATAGCCCTCGCGATGGCGATACGCTGCTGCTCGCCACCAGAGAGTTCGAAGGGCATGCTGCTGGGCTTGTCGTCCATTCCTACAGCCCTCAGCACCTGATGGATGCGCTCGTCGATCTCGTTATGTTTCTTCCAGCCAGTCGCCTTGAGCACGAATTCTAGATTCTTATACACAGTACGGTCTGCGAGCAACTGGAAATCTTGGAAGACGACACCCATCTCCCTTCTCAGGGCAGGAATATCCTTCCTTCGAATGGTCATCAGATCACGTCCCAATACCGTCGCCTCGTCTGCTTCGTCGACATCGAGTTCGCAGTAGAGTGTTCTCATCAAGGTGGTCTTACCAGAGCCTACACGTCCTATCAGATAGATGAACTGGCCTTCGTCAACTTGGAAGTTCACGTTTCTCAGCACGCAGATCCCATGCCGCTGGTATATATTCGCATTCTTATAACTGATTAACATATCATCTCTAAACTATAAAAAACCTCTTACTTCATCTCCCCTTTGGCCTTGGCCTCGCGACGCTTCTTGTCCCATTCAGGATCATGACGCTTGTGCAGCTCGTCAGCGATGTCCTCGATGCGCAGCTGCTTGCTGGTAAGCAGTACGATGAGGTGATACAACAAATCGCTCGCCTCGTAGACGAGATGGTCTGCGGTACCATTCGTCGCCTCAATCACGGTCTCCAGTGCCTCTTCGCCCACCTTCTGGGCTATCTTGTTGATACCATCCTTAAAGAGCTTTGTCGTATAGCTCCCCTCTGGCATCTCATCATGACGCTTATCGATAAAATCCTGCAACTCCGTCAGGAACTTCAGAGGATTATTCTCTGAACGATTCTCTTCCCCCCAACAGGTGTCAGTACCAGTATGGCAGGTAGGCCCGTCAGGATTGGCTTTCACCAGAAGCGTATCGTTGTCACAGTCGACCTTGATATCCACCAGATGGAGGAAGTTGCCTGAGGTCTCGCCCTTTGTCCACAGACAGTTGCGCGAACGACTCCAGAACGTCACCTTCTTCGTGGCTATCGTCTTGTCGTAGGCCTCCTGGTTCATATACCCCAGCATCAGCACATTCTTGGTCTTAGCATCCTGTATAATAGCAGGCACCAGCCCACCGCTCTTTTCAAAATCTATCTTCATCTTTTTTCTTTTATTGTTCTCTCTAATCAATCAGTCCTGTTCGTCCTGTTGTCCGTTGCTAAATCCTGACATTAATCCCTTCGGACTTCAGATACTGTTTCAGTTTTGGGATGGGGATTTCTCCGAAGTGGAACACGCTGGCGGCAAGGGCTGCGTCGGAATGCCCCTCGATGAAGGTATCACGGAAATGTTCCTTCTTCCCAGCACCACCACTGGCGATGATGGGAATCGAGAGGTTGTCAGCCAGTTCGCGCAAAGCCTCGTTGGCATAGCCCTCCTTCACACCATCGTGGTTCATGCTCGTAAAGAGAATCTCACCGGCACCACGCTCCTGAGCCTCATGGGCCCATTCGAAAAGTCCTCGCTCCGTGCGCTCGCGACCACCTTTCAGATAACAGTGCCAGCCGTCTTCGTCAAGTCGGGCATCGATGGCACAGACACAGACCTGAGAACCAAACCGACTCGTAATCTCATCGATCAGTTCAGGGCGACGGATAGCAGCACTGTTCACACTTACCTTGTCAGCACCTGCATAGAGCAGACGCTCCACATCAGCGAGCTCATTCACACCACCGCCTACCGTGAAGGGGATGTTGATCTCCTGGGCAACTCTCGTCACCATCTCTGTAAAGGTCTTACGCCCCTCAAACGAGGCTGTGATGTCCAGGAAGCACAATTCGTCAGCCCCCTGCTCACTATAGGCTTTGCCCAGTGCCACAGGGTCGCCCGCACTTCGCAGGTTCACGAAGTTCGTGCCCTTAACGGTCTCACCGTCCTTCACATCCAGACAAGGTATTATTCTCTTTGCTAAACTCATTACTTTTCACCTTTAACTTTTCACCTTTCACTTCTCACCTTCAGTTCTTTCAGGTCGATTTTTCCTTCGTAGATGGCTTTGCCGAAGACGACAGCAGGGATGCCTGCAGCGTCGAGGGCTTCGATGTCAGCGATGGAGGATACACCACCACTGGCTATCAGGTGCAGCTCAGGATAGGCTTCCATCATGCGTTGATAGAGGTCGATGGCCGGACCTGCAAGTGTTCCGTCCTTCGAGATTTCCGTGCAGAGCACATTCTTCACGCCGGCATCGATATATTTCTTCAGGAATGGTAACAGGTCTTCTGCCGAATCCTCTTTCCATCCGTTGATACTGATCTTCCCATGTCTGACGTCTGCGCCCAGGATCATCTTCTCTGCGCCGTATTTCTCCAGCCATCCCATAAAGCGCTCAGGCTCTGTGACAGCGATAGAACCCACTGTCACCATCGCTGCACCCGAGGCAAAGGCCTTCTCCAGATCCTCGTCCGTCTTGATGCCGCCACCGAAGTCCACCGTCAGCCTCGTCTGAGAGGTAATCTCTTTCAGCACCCCGTCGTTGACGATATGCTTCGACTTGGCCCCGTCGAGATCCACCACGTGTAATCGCTCAAACCCAATGCGCTCAAACTCCAGCGCCATGTCCAGCGGTTTTCCGTAAACCGTCTTCTGGTCATAATCGCCCTTCGTCAGCCTCACGCACTGACCGTTGATAATATCTATGGCTGGAATCAGTTCTATCTTCATTGTCAATTATCCATTATCAATTGTCAATTGGAGAAAGTTCTCCAAAATCTTCTCCCCAACCTTGCCGCTCTTCTCCGGATGGAACTGGCAGGCATAGAAGTTATCCTTATGCATCGAGGCAGAGTAGGGCAGGATATAGTCCGCCACAGCTATCGTCTCAGCGCATACAGGCACGTAATACGAATGCACGAAATAGACGTACGGATGATCCCCAATTCCCTCGAAGATTGGATTTATCTGGTAATCTCTCACCTCTTTCCACTCACCTCTAACCTCTAATTCGTTCCACCCCATACACGGCACCTTGTCCTCATGTCGCTCAGGCTGGAAACGCTTCACCTCTGCGTCGAAGATACCGATGCAATCCACATCGCCCTCCTCAGAGTGACGGCAGAGCAGTTGCTGACCCACGCAGATGCCGAAGACGGGCTGCTTCAGGTCACGGATTACCTCGTCGAGCCTGCGGGCCTTCAGGTAGTCCATTGCCTCAGCCGCATGCCCCTGTCCTGGGAAGAGCACGCGATCCGCCTTTCTCAGCAGCTCCGCATCGTCCGTCAGAAGAGGCTCAATCCCCATCCGTCGCAGTGCGTTCACCACCGAATAGATATTCCCAGCGTTATATTTTACAATTGCAACATTCATGAGAATATGATAGTTTTGTTCTTATAGGTGAGGATCTTGCGCTGGATATGCTTGCTGACCGCATGCGAGAGCACGATTTTCTCCAGGTCCTTTCCTTTCAGTACCAGACTCTCAGGCGTATCCTTATGTGTGATGCGCGTCACATCCTGTTCGATGATAGGACCGGCATCCAGGTCAGCCGTTACGTAATGACTGGTGGCACCGATAATCTTCACGCCACGCTCGTAGGCCTGATGATAAGGCTTGGCACCGATAAAGGCCGGCAGGAACGAGTGGTGGATATTGATGATGTGATGCGGATACTCGGCAATCATCTCGTCGCTGATAATCTGCATATAGCGCGCCAGGACGATAAACGAGATATCCTCCTTCTTCAGCAGGTCCATCTCAGCCTTCTCCACCTCAGCCTTGTTCGAGTGGTCCTTCTTGATGCTCCATACATAATAAGGAATGCCAAACTGATCGGCCACATAACGCAGATCCTCGTGGTTGGAGACGATACAGGGGATGTCGCAGTTGAACTCGCCCGCCTTCCAGCGAGCCAGCAGATCATACAGACAGTGGCTCATCTTCGACACGAATATTGCCATTCTCGGGCGCTTGTCGCTGTAGTAGAGCGAGAATTTCATCTTATAGCGCTGCGCATAAAGCGTCGTGATATAGTCGTAAAGTTTGTCGCGAGGAATGAGGAAACCTTCGAGTTCCCATTCTATACGCATGAAAAACATACCGTCTACCTTATCCACATACTGGTCGAGGTAGACAATATTACCTTTATTATCAGTGATAAACTTAGTCACTTCCGAGATGATACCCTGCTGATCAGGGCAGTGCAGAAGCAAAATTGCTGTTGTCATATATAGATATTTTGAAATTTCAAGGCACAAAGGTACAAAAAAAATATCTAACTCAAGCTATATTTACAGGAAATCGTCAGTTTCTGCTTAATTTCTTTAGAAATTATGCATTTTTATTCAAAAAAGGTGCTGAACGATGACAGTATCGAGCGCTGGATTTTCTCCACGCTCACCGTTCGTGGCGTGCTGGCCGACAGCGCTTCAGTCAGGGAATACGTGGTGCTCGAGAACCCGGCAGCCAAGAAATAAAGGAAATCGGGGCACAGGCCCCGATTTTTTTTTATTGCTGTTGTCTCATACCCTCGTAGAACTTCTCCTGCAGTTGTTTCGCCAACTGGTTGTCAGGGTTCAGCTTCAGCGCCTTCTCATAGTTCTCCATCACCTGCATGTAGTACCGCTGTCCGTTCTGGGCAGGGTTTTGTACGATGCGCACCATGTAGAGAAATCCCTTCAGCGTGCAGAGGTCGCTCTGGTCTGCATTCGCCATGGTCTCCATCTTGGCGATGGTCTGCTGCGTCTCTGCCAGCACCCCCTCCGTAGGCTCGGCCTGCGGATTCAGCACTGCGTAGTAGAGGCTCTGCAGCGCCATCTGGTACTTGGGCGCCACGCTGTCTGGATACATCGCGTCGATACGCTTCATCTCTGCCACGCAGTTCAGAAACGTCTCAGGTTTCTGCTGCTCGATCTTCATTAACGACTGGCCTATCAGCTGCTGCATCGAGGCAGACTGCTGGGCATTCACACACACTGATGCCATCATGAAAAGGGCGATGGCTAACACACGATGATTAAAAATTTGAAATGTCATACGCTTTATTATTTTTAAGTGAAACAAAAATGCCGATATACAGGAAACGGTCTCTGGTGGCTGTGATGGCCTTGCCGTCGGCTTCGTAGCCGAAGATGTTGGTGCGCCCCAGAATATTGCTCAGCGAGGTGTATACAATCACCTTCGGACTCACCAGCCATGTGATGTTCGCGTCTATGCTATTATAATAAGGAGTATCGCCGTTGGGGTAGTGGCGCTTGCTGGCAAACGACTCAGAGAGGCCGATGATGGTCTTACCGATGCCGTATTTCAGTGACAGGCGCAGGTTGTGGCGCGAGGCGTAATGGGGTGTCTGTGGCGTGGCATAGTCCAGATAGAGCCGTTCTGAGTCGTTAAACGAATAGGAGAGGGTAGTGGTCAGATGCTTCAGCAGCGAGTGGTTCTCCACGAAGATGTCCAGTCCTCGGCTTGTGCCGTAGCCTTCAGCCGTATAGATGCCCTCACGCAGCAGGGGCAGATGGCGGTATTTCTTGTAGTAAGGCTCTATGCGCAGCAGCGTACCGTTGGTGTTGTACTGCATACTCAGGATGGCATGGTCGGCCGTGCTCTGTCGCAGTGTCTTGGCGCTCATGGCTATATAGTCGTCGTTGGCGGTCTGACTATAGCGTCCCACCATGGCCGACAGTTGGAAACGCTTGTTGGGCACATAGCTCAGCGTGGCGCGTGGCATCAGCAGCCAACGGCCGTCGTAGGTGGCATCCTCCAGACGGGCTGAGAGGTTCAGAAACAGCTTTGGCACCAGACGCAGCTGGGCATCCGTATGTACAGCCAGCAGCTGGTAGTCCAGTCCGTAGCCCTCGCCCTCATAGTGCTTTGAGCTGTGGCGGATATAGTCCTCCACACCAGCCTGCATTTTCAGCACGGGCGAGAATACCTTCCTCAGCTCTCCCTTCAGATGCACCTCGTTGCGTGTGTTCCTATAGTGGTCGCCCTGCATGAGCGCATCGTCCACATGGTTGATCACCGTCGAGTTGGCCATGCCTGCAAAGAGTGTGTAGCCGCGGCCTATGTTCGTCTTCAGCGTGGCGTTGGCATAGACGTTGTGCTCCGTCATCGACAGCCTGCGCTCATCGATATACTGTCCTACCGATGTGAGGTCGTAGCCCACATACGTCTTCAGTACCGTGGCCGATGAGAAATCCGCCTTATACTGCGCCTCAGTCGAGAGCTTGCGGTAGGGTCGCATCCAGTCATAGCGGTCAGGGAAAAGGGCGTTGTAAAGTCCCATGCTTGTATAGTCGGCATTAAACGACAGGCTGCTCTTGTTGAAAGCCTTCGTGCCGCCTATGTTCCAGTCCACGAGCGATCCGCTCACACCCAGCTTGTCGCCCGTAGCCACATCGGTGGTCTCCATGGGCAATACCGATGAGAGTGCCTGTCCGTACTCGCCGCTATAGCCGCCCAGTGAGAAATTGATGCCCTTGAAGAGGAAAGGCGAGAACCGACCCCTCGAGGCCGTATTCTCCACGTTGGTGGAATAAGGTACGAGCACGTGCATGCCATTCACGAAAGTCTGGCACTCGTCGCTCTCACCGCCACGAACGTACAGCTTTCCGTCCTCGCCCACCTTCTGTGTGCCAGGCAGCGACTGCAGGGCCGCCACGATGTCGCCACATGAGTTGCCGCTCATCACAACGTCGTGCGCATCCATCGTCTTGAAGTGGTCGCTCTTGCCAAAGCTGTAGGTGCTGGCCGTCACCACCACCTCGTCGATGGCTGTGGCCCGCTCCTTCATGCGGATGATCAGGGCTGTGGGCTGTGTGGTCGTCAGCGTGTAGTCGTCGAATCCCATAAACGTGGCGCGCAGCGTCAACTCCCCCGTCTGGCTGGTCTTAAACGAGAAGTGTCCCAGCGAGTCGGTCATACAGCCGTCGATGGTTCCCATGATAAATACGTTCGCTCCTGCGAGCGGTTCGCGCCCGTCGGTGACTGTGCCCGTGACGGTGGTCTGACTCCAGGCGTTGAGGCCTGTGAGCAGCATGATGATGATATGTGCGATCTGTTGTTTCATGCTGCAAAGATAGGCATGAAAACCATACCCTCCAAATTTGGGGGACAGACGACTAAAACCTCTGACAGATAACTACTCCGCCAGACGAATGACTAGAAAAAAGGACGAATGACTAAGCGATAAACGACCGCAGTTTAGGCACGTAAGTACGCGAAACAGGCACTGTCGCAGGGCACTTCCCTAACTTCAGCTGGTAGCCGTTCGAATTGCCCTGAGCCGAAGAGATATTATTCAGGTTCACCACAAACGAGCGGTGACACTGAAAGATGTTTTCATAATCCTTCAGGTCGTCGAGTACAGCCGCCAGCGTGGTGTGCAGTTCCGTCGTGGCAATCTTACCCTCCTTCACGTAGCTCACCGCCACATTGTTCTTCTGCGCCTCGATATACAGCAGGTCGTTGATGGGCAGCTGCAGGTCGTTGCCCCTCACGTTTGTGTCGTGTATGGTCACGCTGATGTCCATCTGCTGCTCTGTGGTCTTGTCGAGCAGCGTCTCGAGTTGGTTCCTCAGGTAGCGGTAGTAGCTCAGCGTGATGGAGCACACCGTCACGATCACACCGATGATCAGCGTCCAATAGAGAAACTGCAGGAACATGCTGAACGTGATGGGGAACCCAAACAGCACCGAGCATACCAGGAAATTACAGATACCCACAAACAGTATCATCAGCAACACCGTCAACGCCTGATGCCAGATGCGCCACGACGCCACGCGCTGGTGGAAGGGCCGCTCCGCCAGTCCGAAAAGTAGGCAACAGCCAAAGGTCACGCCACCAAACAGCAGCGACACCAGCAGCTTGTTTCCCTGATACATGCTGAACCCAAACGGCTGCAGCAGGTAGAGAATCAGAAACACGATGGCGCAATACATCGCGCAGTCTCTCAGCCAGTGGCCGCTCTGCGGAAAGGGATATTTTCTGGTCAGTATTTTCATCTTCAGCCTCTTCTTATGATCCAAATCGCCCACAAAGGTAGTGCAAAATTTCGATTTAGCGAAGAGAATACAAATTAATTTGCATTCTTGAGCGTGAGAAAGTTATCTAAATCGAACGAAAAACCAAATAAAGATGTATACCACATCGTCGATAATCAGGAAACGATCGTGATTGCGCTGAGATCCTCGACAACTGTATCAAGGTTGACTATTGGGACATCCACGCCCAACACTGAGCGAGGATTCTTTTGTCTTCAACTTCAATGTTAATGGTCTTTGCGCTTTTCAGCAAATTCCTTGCGGGCGGCAACCATATCTTCAAGGAAATCCTCACTCGTATGCAGGCGGGCATAACAGGCCGATGCCAGCAAGCGTGAAGCGTCGGTGTCGCTCTGCCAGTGGTATCCCGCTATCACGCGGCTTACGCCCCACTCGTAACCCTTCTTGAGTATTTCGTCCTGTGCATCAGGATTGATCTCACTGAGCAGCAGTGCCATACCCCATCCACGCAAAGTATGGCCCGAGGGGTACGATCCGGTATTGCGCAACTCTTCCTCTTCGGCAGGGATGAGCGTGGGCTCTGAGAATACCACATAGGGGCGCCTCCGTTTATAGGTTGTCTTAAGTTTCGAGGCGCTCAGGCGCATAGTGATCACTCCCAGATTGAGTACCTTGAAGATGGCGGGTGTCTTCTCTTTCGAGATTTCCATACCGAATGCCGGGCTGAACTCGCGAGCCATCTCCCCGATGTCAATGACTACCTCACGTATGGCCTGCTGGGCTCGCAGAGAGTCCTGTCGCTTGCTCTTGCCCCAGACGTACTGTGAGATGTCGTACAAGTACTGTGTCGACGTCGAATCGGGTGCTGGTGGCAGAAATACCAAGCCATTGGGCAGCTCAGTCTTGTTGAAATACAGTTCGCTTGGAGTGGGGTCTTGTGCCTGTGCCGTCATACTGCACACCACAAAGGCAACAGCGGTCCATAACCGCATCATTCTATTGGTGTTGATAACAGAAGATAACTTCATCTTTTGTGTTGTTTTAAGTTGTTAATACTAATATTACTTCATTTATGAAACCGTTGCAAATATACTGCTTTTTTCTGATATATACAAGAATAATCGCAGAAAATCGATAAGGCAAGCTCCGGCGCAATTACTTTAATAGCCATAATTCAAATTAGTTTTAAATAGTTTGTTAAATAATTTATTAATTCTCTCTATGTCTCTGAAAATCCCCGTACCATAAAAGCCCCCGATAGACTTAACTACCGGGGGCTACCTTTTAGATTCAGGGTCTTAGAACCCCATGCAACTCGTTGCTCCGAGAGCAGTCAGTACCGCTGAGATGATCGATGCGAGGATCTGCAGCGTCCATTTTAGTGTTTCCTTCTTCGTCATAAGCTATAAACTCTAAACTTTAAACACTAAACTAAGCCTTAGCTACCAGTATCGAAGCCACCGCCGTTGTCGCCACCGCCGTTGTTGTCGCCGCCTCCGTTGTTGTCGCCGCCGCCGTTCTGCTCGGTGCCGCCGTTCTCAGAGCCGTTCTCGTTGCCCTCGGGATCCTCGATGGTGCCTGCGTCGGCAGAAGTCACGCGCTTCACAATGTCGCCGTTGCGGTCGTAACAGGTAATCTGGATGGAGGTATCGGCGAGCTCGTCCTTCAGATCCTGAGTCGGCGTGAAGATGATGCGGCGGCTCGAGATGAGGCCAGCCTTCACGTCCTCCACCTTCTCAACGCTCTTGGCGCGCAGACCGAAACGCATGGTGCCGAGTCCGGGCAGCGCCACCGAGTGACCTTCCGTTGCCCAAGCCTTGATCACCTCTCCGGCTGCGTCCCAGCAGGCCTTCATCACACCCTGGCTCACACCTGAGCGGAGAGCAGCCTCGCGGATCACCTTTGCCTGACTCAGGGCGATGTACAACTCGGGGCTCATCACGTAGCGGTAAGTGCCTGCGTCTTCCTTGTTAAACTTTACCAGTCTTTCAACTGCCTTTACTTTCAATGCCATAATTTAATTCCTTTCTTTTAATGGTTAAATGTTAATAGATTGTTAATTAATTTTACTTATCGATGATTGGACTCTTTTTTGCGGTTTTACTAGGAAACAATTGCCTGCGCGCTAGGTAATTTTTGTTGCTAGGTTAGGCTGCAAATTTCGTCTTTTTTCATTGACAATGCAAAGGTACAAATATTTCATGAGTCCTGCAAGTAAATCTTCAAAAAAGACACGCAAAAAAGCACGCATGGATTTTGTGGAGTCAACTGTTGACAGTTTCTTCAGTTGACAGTTTTATTTTGCCCACCATCTTTTTCTCAGAATTATATATTACTATATATATAATATATATATTATATATATAGTAAATGTTATTTTTGTCTATTCCCCTACTAAATTACCAGCCCCTAAAAAACTGTCAACTGAAGAAACTGAAGAAAGTCAATATGGGAGTCATGATAATTAAGCACAAAATATTTGGTGGTTTGGCCGAATTGTATTATCTTTGCAGTCATGAAACCAGCTCAGATATTTCACCAGTACATCTGGATCATCAATAAGCTCAGGACCTATAAGAGACTGACGTTCGAGCAACTGAACCAGAAGTGGCAGGACGACGGTGTGGCCGATGGCAATCCGCTGCAGCGCTCGTCGTTCAATCGTCATCGCGATGCCATCCTTGATATGTTCGGCATCATCATCGAGTGCGAACCAAAGACCTACAAGT
>JAEETB010000086.1 GCA_016286575.1 Prevotella sp. | reverse complement strand
CGAAGAAGGTACCGCAAGCGGGGATGACACCACCGTGCAGAGCCATACCGATACAGCAGCAAGCCATCGTCAACTCAGCCACACCAGCCTCGAAGAAGGCACCGCTGAAGTCGCCACGAACGAGGTCCTTGGTCTTCTTCAGGAAGCCGTTGGTATTGTCAGAGTTCGACAGGTCGGCAGATGCGCAGATCATGTTGGGCACCTGCTCAGCCAGCTGACTCAGAACAGCTGCAGAAGCACTACGAGTAGCGCTGCCAGCCTTCTGCTCAACCTTGCTCCAGTCAATCTTCGGAGCCTTGCCGCTGAACCACTCCTCGAGCTGTGCAGCCTTCTCAGGATTAGCCTTGGCCCACTCAGCCTTCTGTGCATAGCGCTCAGCGCAGATCTTCTTCAGTTCCTCAGCACGCTTTGCATACATCTCCTGAACCTCGGGGAAGATCTGGAATGGATTCTCAGGATCAGCACCCAGGTTCTTCATCGTGTTGATGTAAGCATCGCCACCGAGAGGAGCACCGTGAGTAGCGCAGTTGCTCTCGTAAGATGAGTTGTCGGCCTTACGGGCACCCTTACCCATCACGCAGTGACCGATGATCAGTGAAGGACGCTCCTTCTCAGCCTGAGCCTTCTTGATGGCCTCACGGATCTGATCAACGTTGTTACCGTCAATCTTCTGTACGTACCAGCCCCATGCCTCGTACTTCTTGGCAGTGTCCTCGCTGGTCACCACCTCAGTCTTTGTAGACAGCTGGATATCGTTGGCGTCGTAGAACATGATCAGGTTGTCGAGTCCGAGGTTACCGGCGATACGGCCAGCACCCTGAGAGATCTCCTCCTGTACGCCACCATCAGAGATGTATGCATAGACGGTCTGGTTCATCACGTCGCCCAGACGAGCCTTCAGGAACTTAGCGGCGATGGCAGCACCTACTGCAAAGCAGTGACCCTGTCCGAGAGGACCGGATGTGTTCTCGATGCCACGTGCAATCTCGCGCTCTGGGTGACCTGGAGTTACTGAACCCCACTGACGCAGGTTCTTCAGATCCTCAAGTGTGTATTTTCCAATCAGGGCGAGCTGGCTGTAGAGCATCGGAGCCATGTGACCAGGATCAAGGAAGAAACGGTCGCGACCCTCCCATGCAGGATTCTCGGGGTCGTATACCAAGAACTCACTGTACAGCGTGTTGATGAAATCAGCACCACCCATAGCACCGCCGGGGTGACCCGACTTAGCCTTTTCAACCATAGAAGCAGCAAGAATACGGATATTATCCGCTGCCATGTTCATAACTTTGTTGTCGTTCATAATGAATAATTAATTGTAAAACGTTAATTTTGAGTTATTGTGGTGCAAAGATACACAAAAAATCCGAACCATTGATAAGTTTCGGATTAATTATCGTTAATTCTCGCAACATTACACCTTATTATATGTATATTATAGCTCCGAGATGCCACCTATGCCCGTACGACGCGTGTTCTTCACCTTCGGATGCCCTGCATATTTCAGTGAACCCACACCGCTCACCGTACCGTCGATCTTTTCCGAGGCATAGCATGTGACGCTGCCTACACCCGACACATTGGCTTCCACATTCAAGGCCTTCATCTCCTTGGCACGGATGCAGCCCACGCCGCTGCACACCAGTTTGACATCATCGGCAATACCGCCAACCTCGATATCACCCACACCCGAGTTGATCACCTCCAGCTTGTCAGTGTCCAGACTGTCTATATTCACATGCGACACGCCGCTGTTGTTCAGACCAGTCAGGTCGGTGGTATAAACCGTGATCATCACTTTCTTGGCATCGATGTTCACCTTCTTGGCCAGGTCGATCACCAGGCGTCCGTCTTCGCTATCAATCTTAAATAGCTCTATATAGTTGTCGGGAGCCTTCAACTCCACCACGCCGTTCTTCTCCACGCTCTGTATGATGTTCACGTTGGCCACGCCCTTCACGTCTACCTTCTCGAAAGCCTTCAGCTTGTACGTCTCAGTCACGATGGTCTCACTGGCATCGACCTTATCATACCCCATGACCTGAACGTTCGAGCACGCTGCCAAAGTCATCACACACACTACAAAAAACAGAATCTTTTTCATATACGTTTTACTTTTTTATTGATTAATCTTTTTCCTTTTGACGTATCCTATTCCCCAAAAGTTGCAAAGAAAGAAAAAAATATTTGGATATATTAAAAAGAGAGAGACACCCGTTTGGATGCCTCCCTCCTTTTTAGAACCCCATACAGGATGTTGCCCCCAGTGCAGTCAGTACCGCTGAGATTATTGAAGCCAATATCTGTAGCGACCACTTAAGCGTTTCCTTCTTCGTCATACGCTACCTCCTTCCTGATTAGCTGCCAGTGTCAAATCCACCGCCATTGTCGCCGCTACCGTTCTTGGTGAAGGTCTTAGAGGCTACCTCAGAGGATACACCATTCTTGATGGCGATTGCCTTCACGATGACAGTGTCAGTCAGGGTCAGAGCCTCAGAGTAAAGGCTGCTCTCAGACGTTGGTGTGCTGCCGTCTACCGTGTAGCGGATCTCTGCGCCCTCAGGACCGCTCAGTGTTACCTGAGTCGTGTTGTCGAACGGAGTCTCACCGCTGATGGTAGGAGCGTCTACGCTCTCAGCCTGCGAACCACTGTTACCGCCCTGCTGAGAGCCGGAGTCAGAGCCGCCTGCTGAATCACCCTTGGCAGCAGCGATCTCTGCCTTGGTCTTGTCGGTCCAGCTCAGCTTCACGTCCTTCTTCAGCTCGTCGCGGGTGAAGTCGCCCGTGCTCTGAGCCAGCAGCTTGATCACCTTCACGGCAGGTCCCGTCTTGGCACCATCAGCCAGATTGCCGATGCTGGCCTGAGCCACCTTGTCGTTCTCTGCGTCGTAGAGCGTCTCCAGCCCGTTGGCCTCAACCGTGGCCTTGAAGATGGCCAGATTGTCGATCTTGACGGTGTTACCCATCAGGACCATCTCACGTACACACTTCACGAAGTCGATAAGGATACCCGTGATGGATCCCTCTGAGAACATCGTGTTGTGCTCCGCCATGTGGTGCGCCATGTCCTGGACACCCATGGTCTGCTTGTAACTCACTCGGGCATAGTACTTACCCGCCTGTTCCGATTCCGAAGACTCGGTAACCTTTGAAAGATAAAGTTCAATCATACCTTTTTAAATATTTTTCGTGGTATTAAATTATTAAGTGAACCAACTACATCGGGTGGTCCATCCCGCTTTTATTATTGTGCTACAAAGTTACAAAAAAAATATGAAACCACCAAATTTTACAGCAACTTTTTTCGTACTTTTTCGCACTTTAATAACCCAGCGTTATTTGGACATAAGAACGGGTTATTTCACAATAAGGATGGGTTATTTTGAAATAAGACTTGGGTTATCCGATAGGGCTAAATTGGTTGGAGTACAGCCTATATTGCGACATGGCATATTGCTTTCATTTTTAAGTGGAAAGAGAAAGATTTTGGTAATAATATAAGAGTAATAATATAACATAATCAATACTATATTATTAATAATCTACTTCTATTTTACTATCTTTTCTCCCCCTGTCCAAACCCTAAAAAATGTATGCATTATGCAATCCTGCAATCTTTGAATCAGAAACTTTTTCCCAAAAAACTTGGAGTATTCGGAATTAATGCTTATATTTGCAAACGATAATGAATGTATAACCCAAAAAGGACATGCTTATGGTAACATAACAAAGATAAACATATACGTTGAAGCGTCCGCTGAATCTTGTTCTTTCGAAATCGGCAAAATTTCTGATTACACACAAGATAAAGTAGATGATTCACGCCCGAGGGCGTGAGCATTACTCGTTAAGTGTGTAGGGTGTTTGCCGATACCTGAAAGAACGTAAGCGAAGTAAATTGCTCACGTTTTTTTATTTTAGTATTAATTTAAAACTTGGATATGATATGAAAAAACTACTAATTATTCTATGCCTAATGATGGCAGGTGCTAAGACATATGCTCATGACATTAAAGTAGAAAACTCAGATGGTGTGACTATCTATTACAAATACATTAACGAAGATAAGGAATTGGCGGTTACACACCGTGGTACCTACGCTAGTGATTATGATGACGAATATGAAGGTGATGTGGTTATTCCCAACCAAGTTATTTATAAAGATAAAATTCTGAAGGTTACTGCAATTGATTCTAGATCTTTTTACGAATGCAAGTCATTGAAGTCAATCATTATACCGAATAGTGTAACTTCAATAGGTGAATATGCCTTTTATAAATGTAGTAGCCTATACTCCGTGACCATTGGAGAAGGGGTTGAACTTATAGAAAACAGTGCTTTTTCTCATTGTGGAATGTTGACAGAGTTTTATTTTTTCGCAAAAGATGTCCCAAGAGGAAAAGATAACATATTTTTGAATTGTTTTCTAGATCGTGCAACTTTACATGTACCTGCCGGTTCTATAGAATCATATAAAAAAGTATCACCTTGGAAAAATTTTAAGAATATTGTTGCATTAGGTTCCGAATCGTTACCAACAGGAGAAAAGTGTGCGACTCCAACTATTAAATATAAGAAAGGCAAGTTAGTATTTAATTGTTCAACTGAAGGAGCTGTTTGTTATTCAACTATCACAGATGCGGATGTCGCATCATATATGTCTAACGAAATTAATCTAACTGTTACTTATTATATTAGCGTTTATGCTACAAAAGATGGTTATCGAAACTCTGATACAGCTAACGCAACTCTCTGCTGGATTGATGTAGAGCCAAAGAAGGAGGGTATCGTGGATGGTGTCGCCAGCGTGAGGTCTTATGGTGTAATGATACAAGCCTCAGAAGGAATTTTCAACATCTCGGGCTTAGAAGTCGGCACTGCCATTAGCGTCTATAACACAGCAGGCCAAATGGTCGGTTCGGCAAATGCATCATCTGAAACAACAATAGTCAACACCACACTACGCAATGGAGAAATCGGCATCGTGAAAATTGACGAAAACGCAGTGAAAGTGCTCATGAAGTAGTTTCAATCGATTAATCCATAATTTGTATCCCAAGGCTATTTAGTCTTGGGATTTTTGTTTTTTGCTTCAATTTTAATCAAAGGAAGTTAAAAAGGTTAAGAAGTTTTGTTTACAAAATCGGAGCCCAATCTTACGAATGAGATATATAATGTTATATACCTATTGTAAAATGAGTAAGATTGGGGCTCCGATTTATTTACATTTTAACACTTTTAGGTAGTCTCGATTAATTTGTGTTATTTTGCATCGTGCGTTAGTGAACGTAGCATTGGGACTAAGAACTTTGATTAATTCCTATTAAGGAAAAAATAATCATATTTGAAGTTTCAGATTATATTCCGATATTAGCGCCCAAAATCCAGAATTGGATCAAATAATAACCGCGAAGCAAGCTTGAGCCCTGGCACGTGCAATTAGATAGCTATCTACTCTTGCTGGCTGAGCATAACACTTCGAGGTTATGGCAAAAGAAAGAATAGTCCCCCCTGAGGACTTTGATGTGAAGCTTGAGCAACTGAAGAAAGCTGCACTAGAAGGGAGACTTATTGAAAGACTTCCTGAAGAGATTGTTACTCCAGAGGAAGTTTATAATAAGATACGATTATATGTTGATCGTATAAGGGTGTACGTAACTCCTGCTTTTTCTAAGAACATTGATTCTCTTTGGGATGAAATCTTTCATTGCGAAGAATTACAAGACTCATTAATGCCTTCAAATAAAGCCCGAAAATTTAAGGACTTCAATAAATATGGATTGATGGGAATTATTTGTGTTCTACGTAATAATGGTGTCTATGAAGTATATAGTGATACAAAGTATGACGCTTTATTGGAACCAATGGAAACAGACAGTAGATATAGGCGATTCCTGGGTCGAGGGTTAAGACAAGATTTATGTTTGAAAGTAAGGGGTATCGCGAAGAAATACAAACTTTAACATTTTGGTAAAATGATTTCTTTTTACCAGCCTTAAAAACACCCTACTTTTGCAGCGATTTTTCATTTTAAATATATGAAACTAAAAGTAAAAAAACAGACAAAGGTTAGGCTCACCGCTTGTAAAAACCCAAAGGGACAGGACAAGAAAGAGCCAGAGTGTTATATCCTTTTCGGAGAGAAGGGTGGTTCGAACGAGTTTTGGGCGAAGATGATTGGAGAAAATGCTCTCCTTGTGTTTAAGCCTGGACAGGAAGTAGAGGTAGAACTCTCTTTCCACGTCTACAAAAACTCACATAAGTGTCGTCAAAGAGTAGAGGTCAAGAGTATCTCGCTTGTAAAGGATGATATGTTTAATACTGAAAGATGGCCATGGGATTATTAATGTTTCATTTATTAATGTATGAGTAATTTTAGTTTTATTTGTCAATTGAATCAGTACAATGGGGCTTTGCTCCATTGTACAAATGTTGACTTTTACAGAATTGTAGATAGTCAGGATGTGAATTGGCGCATTACTACGCGTCAGGAAGTTGAGAATGCCATTGCAGAGGGATTACAACTGGATAGCTTTATATCTAACGGCAGGTTCCAAAGTTTTTGCAACAAGCACAATGAGGAGGTCTCCTTCCAAAAGTTAAGCACGGAGCAGAAACTGTTGCAATGGACTAACTCCTTGAAAATGGGGTTGCCGTGTTTTATCTTCGCAGCTAAGTCGTTTAAGGGTGAGCAACGTAAATTGGAAGACATCAAACTAAGCCCATTATTTATGTTTGATGCTGACCATCTGCCTTGTGATCCTAAGGAGATTTATGAACGTACACTTGTGGAGGGCTTTCCGTGGCAGAACGCATTGGCACATATCACTTCGTCAGGTCGTGGTCTAAGACTTGTATGCGTTGCCAGACCTGAATTGGGTAACATTGCCGACAACCAAATTTGTCTGGCCAATGAGCTTGGTATCCTCGACATGATGGGCACAACGGGCAAACCTGTAGTTGATGACAGTTGTATTGATGCCAGCCGTATCTCTTATGCTCCACGACGTCAGGATATCCTTCATATAGATGAAGATTTGTTGTTTGGCACTGAAGCCGAAGATGGTGGTGAATCTCAAATGGAGGTGTTGTATGGTGACAGTTACAGAAAGGGTCAGGGGCATTGTGCCCCTATTAATCCTAATCACAAATTCCATGGTAAGAACTTACCTGATGCTTCCATTAATTCTCAGAAATCATCCACAACATCTGAAGTCTCTACCGAATTGGCAAAAGAACAGTTACCATCGAAGGACATGGCATTTGGCCATCCTATTGTTGACTATATTAACACGCTTTTACCAAATGGAGCGCCTGAGGGAAGCAGGCACCCTTGGATGCTGAGATTGGCAAATGACTTGTTGATTTTATGTGATAACGATACTGAGAAAGTAAAATCCGTTTTGCTATCACTAAAATGGGTCAATGATGTTATCAATGAGCGTAACATTAATGAAGTTGACAATGTTATCAGTTCTGCAAAGAAATACAAGCAGAAGCGTGAAGAAGAGAATCTTTATGCTCTCCAACCAACTCGTGAGATGCGCCGTGCTATTGAGCAAGTAACTAACCGTAAATTCAAAGAGTTGGTTAGGGAACTCCATCAGCAGGCTATAGGTAATTCTGATTTAGCAGATCAGCAAGATATCACAAGGATGTTAGAGAGAATCGGTAGGGAATTGGAAAAGCTTTTCCCCAAATATCCTCTCTTGAAGCTGCTTTGCCATCGTCAAAAACGTAAGCACTATATCGCAGCCATGCTTGTTGGTGGTGCTTTTGCCATGACGCTGATGACCAGATGCTGGTATAGTTTCTGGTCAGCTCCAGGACGCAAGTGCAGAATGAACAGCATTCTGGAATTGATAGGCCGTTCTGGATCTGGAAAGCATGTCGCTGTTGAACTTTACGAACTTATGATGGAGCCTATTGCTAAAAATGATGAGGCGCAAGTGGCAGCATTGAACAAGTGGAACAGTGAGCATGACCAAAACAATGGTGCCAGCAAGAACCAGACAGCCCGTCCTACAGGTATTTTCAGACGTCTGCCCCCTGAAACATCTGCCGCTGCTATACGCGATGCAGAATTTAATGCCAAGGAAGTTATTGATGGAGAGGAATGGCCGCTGCATGTATCCATCTTCGATAGTGAATTGGATAACACATTAAGGCAGCTGAAAAAGGGGTATATGGAGGCACTCTTTACCCTCTGGCTCAAAGGTTTCCATAACGAGCCTCATGGAACTTTCCTTAAGACATCATCTTCACAGGTCGGTGAATATAAGGTACATTTCAACAGTGTCTATACGGGAACCTCAGATGCTTTGGCTAAACAAGCCACGGAAGGGAATTTTGTTAATGGGCTGCTATTCAGGATCACTGTGGTTCCAATGGGAGATACAAACTTCGAGATGATGAAAGCCCACAAATATGATCAGGAAGACGCAAAACGTGATGCCCTGCTCAAAGAATGGGCATATAAACTGGATGCTACCAAAGGAGAAATACCCGTGGAATGTATTTCAGATGCCTTATGTCGCTGGACTGAACGCCGTATGTCTGAAGCAGAGGAGAACGACTCCTTTGCAGACGAGGATATGATAAAACGCCCATGCTGGCATGCCATCAATTATGTGATTCCCTTCATCGTATCCCGCCATTGGAGCCATATGGAAGAAGAGGATGGTCGTTGGAAGTGTGGTGCTGGATTCAAGCCAGACAAAACGGATGTGAAGCTGGCACTGCTCATAGCCAATGCCCAGTATGCCTTCCAACAATACTTCTTCAAATCCATTGGAGAGCAGTATTATGACAATCAACAGACCAGGGCTGTTTCAAAATCACATATACAGCAGAAGTCGATATTAGCCTTTAACCGCCTACCTGATCCTTTTACATCTGAAGATGTTGACCGTGAATTCGGTTACGAAGGAAAGAAAGGTAGTATCTGTAGCAAGCTGAAACGACTCCAGGATGACGGCCTGGCTCAGAAGATTCGTTCAGGTGAGGATAAAGGCAAGTATCGTAAACTCAAATAATATTGCATTATTCCATATTGCATAAAATTTCAAGCATAATAGAGAGGCTGTTGGGGCCTCTCTTTATGTTTTCTCTTCCCTTGTAACTTGATTGGGTGAGGACTCATTCAGAACCGCCCCTATTACGCCCTTTGCGACGTCAATTATTGATCATTCTGTTGATTTGTCGCAACATCTACCCCTTGTCGCAACTATATGTTTCAAAAATTTGGGAAATATTATCTCATTTCCACAAGTCGGCCTACCTTTGCACCCAGATTTTTGAAGTATTAACGATTTAAAAAATTAAAGGAAATGAAAAAGAATGTATTCGTTATAATAGTTCTCTGCTGTGTTTCACTGATAGCAAAGGCTGATGTTGCAAAGTATTGTATGAGCTACGCCGATTACGTGGCTGGTAACTGGAAATCTGTTAGCGAGCTCACTGAGGGCCGCACCAAGCAGGTCTGTCAGCTGAAGAGCGACGATCACTGCGTCTATTTCAAGACTGGCGACAAGGAGAGCGACCAGATCCTGAAGAAACAGGCTTTCGCTGTGATGTACGGCAAACAGCTCTATGTGAACTGCCGCAACCTGCGCTGCGACGATGTGTGCCTCGAGACCTCTAAGTACGTACAGGCCGTTCCCTACGGCGACCATAAGCTCTGCGTCATGGCCTACAAGACCAACACGCTACTGGCTCTCGCTGATATCGGATGTCTTGCAGCCTCCATCTTCGTCAATGACACCTGGGTATCACTCGGACTCGTTTCAGGATCGATAGGCGCAGGTATTGCCAACGACTGTCTCAGCGACTTCGTCTGCTACCTCATCGACAGCAATGCCAACGCGAAGGGGAAGACGCCCATCACCCGCATCAACGACCAGTTTATGGAGAACCTCCTCTCCGACGATGCACCGCTGCTCGACAGGTATAAGGCCATCAAGAGCAAGCACAACCGTCAGTCGGCAGCCAACGTTCTCCCCATACTGATGGAAAAAGGATTGGTCGAAGGAAACTAAAAAAAGTCCCCGTCACTTGGTGGCGGGGATTTGTTGTTGAGTTTTTACTTGATTACTTGATGTTCAGAACGATGACCGACTTGGCAGGAACCTTGACGGTGAGAACGCCTTTCTTCAGCTTGGCGTCCTTGAACTCCTTAGGAGCCACCACGTTGGGATTGTTGAAGTCGTTGAAATCATCGGCTTTCTTCGAGGTGAGGATGCGTCCTGTAGCAGTCTTGGCTGCAAAACCCTCGATGTTGAAGTCGATCGTCTGATCCTTGTCGAGGCTGACGTTGGTGATGGCAAGTACCAGGCTACCGTCGGTGGTCTTAGCTGCTGAAGCTGAGAGCAGTGGACATGGACGGGTGGTATTGTCGCTGGTGTTTGCCTTCTCCTTGAAGTACTCCTTGCTGCACTGTACCACCTCGCTCTCGAGGTCAACAGGCAGATAGGTGGCCTCCTGGAACGGTGTGTACATCTCGAAGATATGATAGGTCGGTGTGAGCACCATGTGACCTGTGCCTTCCTGATCGGTGAGGATCATAGACTGGAGTACGTTGACTACCTGGGCGATATTGGCCATCTTGACGCGGTCGGTGTACTTGTGGAAGACATTCAGTGAAAGGGCTGCCACGAAAGCATCGCGGAGGGCGTTCTGCTGATACAGGTGGCCAGAGATGGTACCAGGCTCCTCGTCCCACCAGGTGCCCCACTCATCAACGAGCAGTCCAATACGGTTCTTGGGATCCTTCTCGTCCATGATGGCCTTGTGCTTCTTGATGACCTCCTCGATCTCCAAGCACTTGCCCAGTGCCCAGTAGTACTGGTCGGTGTTGAAGTTGGTAGCAGAACCCTTCGGGCCGTTCCAACCTGTGCAGGTGTAATAGTGGAGAGAGATGCCCTGCATGCGGCCACCAATCTTATCCATGCAGACCTTAGTCCAGTTATAGTCATAGTCGCTGGCTCCAGAGGCAATGCGATAGAGATGGTTGTCGC
>JAEETB010000085.1 GCA_016286575.1 Prevotella sp. | reverse complement strand
CGATGACGGATCTTCTGACTCATCTTCAATGCCTTCTCGCGGAGCTCATGCGTCTGCTCCTTGACGTTAAATATTGCTACGATTCCACACATAATCCTATTTACGATTTAATGATTTACAATTTACGATTTAGAGATATGATAAATAGAGGTAATTGGTTTGGGCAGGATATTCTGCCGCCAGGGTGTCTATCTGGTTGACGGTGGGTACGACGCCCAACTCCTTGCGCCACTCACGGATGGTAAGGCCGGCCTTCTCCATGTTCATCTGAGACTCCAGACCAAGGGCGCGTCCAATCTGGAAATCGGAGAATCCGTATATCTTTGCCTCGCGCAACAATTCCACGAACTCAGGGGCTTCCAGATATTCCATCAGTTCTGTGTTGTCCATAAACGCTGCCATCTCTGAGAATTGGGCAAACTCCTTCAGCCGATGGTCGATGTCGACGATATGGCGCAGCTTTTCGAGGAACCAACGGTCGATCATCGTCAACTGATGGATCTGCTCGACGGTATAGCCTACTTTCAATGCCTTCGAGACGACGAAGATACGCATATCTGTCGGCTCATGCAGAGAAGTGGTCATGTCGGCTATCTTGATCTCGTGATTCTCCACGAAGCCGTGCATGCCTTGACCTATCATGCGCAGTCCCTTTTGCAGGGCCTCCTCGAACGTGCGTCCAATGGCCATCACCTCGCCGACGCTCTTCATCGACGAGCCGAGTTGGCGCTTCACACCATGGAATTTGGTAAGGTCCCAACGGGGAATCTTGACCACCACATAGTCGAGTGCTGGTTCAAAGAAGGCACTCGTGGTCTTGGTGACACTGTTCTTGAGGTCAAAGAGACCATAACCGAGACCGAGTTTTGCGGCTACAAACGCAAGCGGATATCCCGTTGCCTTCGATGCCAATGCGGACGAACGCGAGAGACGGGCGTTGACCTCGATAACACGATAATCCTCGCTGTTGGGGTCGAGGGCATACTGCACGTTACACTCGCCGACGATGCCGATGTGGCGGATAATCTTGATCGCAAGGGCACGGAGTTTATGGTATTCTGCATTGGTCAAAGTCTGACTCGGCGCTACTACGATCGACTCACCGGTATGAATGCCCAGCGGGTCGAAGTTCTCCATGTTGCACACGGTGATACAGTTATCGAAACGGTCGCGCACCACCTCGTACTCGATTTCCTTCCATCCCTTCAGGCTCTTTTCGACCAGCACCTGCGGCGAGAACGAAAATGCTTCCTCGGCCTGTGCCAACAGCTCCTCGTCATTGTCGCAGAAACCTGACCCAAGACCGCCGAGGGCGTATGCGGCGCGTAATATCACGGGGAAGCCCAGCTCATGGGCCGCTTTCTGCACTTCTTCTACAGTAGAGCATGCCTCACTCTTGATGGTCTTCACGCCAATCTCATCGAGCCGTTTCACAAACAGGTCGCGATCCTCCGTGTCGATAATGGCCTGTACTGGGGTGCCCAGCACTTCGACACCGTATTTCTCCAAGACACCTTTCTCATACAGTTCCACACCGCAGTTCAAGGCCGTCTGTCCGCCAAACGACAACAGGATACCATCAGGGCGTTCCTTCTCAATGATACGCTCCACAAACTCAGGAGTTACCGGCTGGAAATACACGGTATCTGCGACATCCTTCGAAGTCTGCACGGTGGCAATATTGGGATTAATCAGCACTGAATGAATGCCCTCCTCCTTCAACGCCTTCAGAGCCTGCGCACCACTATAGTCAAACTCGCCGGCCTGTCCTATCTTCAAGGCTCCCGAACCCAGGAGCAACACTTTTTTTATCTCTCTATCTGCCATTTTTACCTTTCCTCCAGCATTTTTACAAATTCATCAAACATCCATTCCGTATCGGTAGGTCCTGAACAGGCTTCAGGGTGGAACTGTGCCGACATCCAGGGATTCGTCTTGTGGCGGATGCCCTCGTTTGAGCCGTCATTCATGTTCACAAACAACGGTTCCCAGTCGGCAGGCAGCGTCGAATCATCGACGGCATAGCCGTGATTCTGACTCGTGATATAGCAACGGTTCGTACCTATCTCGCGAACGGGTTGGTTGTGCGAACGGTGACCGTATTTCAGTTTGTAGGTCTTGGCTCCTGCGGCACGTGCCAATAATTGGTTACCCAGACAGATGCCCATACAAGGACGTACCTCTTGATTATTCAGGAATGTGCGGATATGCTCCACCGTCTTGCCACATTGCTCTGGGTCACCAGGACCATTAGCCAAGAAAAGACCTTCAAACTCCAACTGGTTGAAGTCATAATCCCAGGGTACGCGAACCACCTCGATGCCACGTCTGATCAGACAACGGATGATGTTTGCTTTCACGCCGCAATCGACAAGAACAACGCGTTTTAGAGGTGAAGGGTGAGGGGTGAGAGGTGAGAGATTTGTTTCAGGACTATAAGTAATGACCTCCTTGCAGCTGACCTGCTCCACCCAGTTCACGGAGCCATAGTCCCACTTTTCACTTTTCACTTCTTCACTTTTCACTTCGTCATTCATGAAGATCCGCCCCATCATCACACCATGTTCTCTAAGCACCTTCGTCAGTCTTCGCGTGTCGATGCCCGTGATGCCGGGTATTTTTTCGCGTTTCAGCCAAGAGGCCAGTGATTCCTTGGCGTTCCAATGGGAGAATTGTTCACTGTAGTCAGCCACAATGAGCGCCTTCGGGTGTATCCTCTCGCTCTCCATAAACAAAGGCAGGCCGTCACTGCCTATGGCTGTATCAGGCACACCGTAGTTGCCAATCAGCGGATATGTCGTTACCAATATCTGTCCCGCATAGCTGGGGTCTGTCAGACTCTCTGGATAGCCCGTCATCGCAGTGTTGAACACCACTTCCCCGACAACGTCGGAGTGTTGTACCCTGCCAGAAGGCCGCTCCCCATTTTGTGGGGGGACTTCTTCATAGCCAAACGACCAGCCGCAGAACTCCGTGCCATCGCTGAGTATTAATTTTGCTTCTCTTTTCATCATTTATTGTTGTTTCTGTTTGCTTTCAATATAATTCACAAAGGCCTGATTGACAAGCCGGGTGCCACCTGGCGTGGGATAATGGCCTGTGAAGTACCAGTCACCCGGATGGTTGGGACAAGCCTCGTGCAGTCCTTCGATGCTTTGGAACACCAGTTCGATAGGAGCCTGCATGTCCTTTGGGCGTAACATCTCTACAATCTTCTCATTGATTTCCTCGACAGTGAAAGGTTCATAGAGGGCACGGACGCAATTCTCATTAAGAACTTTCTTGCATGCCAGATACACATCGTTGACCAACTGCCACATCCCTCGCTCCTCAATCAATGCCATCGTGGCACGGAAGGCGCAGAACTCTTCCAGACGGGCCATGTCGATGCCGTAATAATCAGGATAGCGGATCTGAGGCGAACTTGATACCATCACAATCTTTTTGGGGTGCAGGCGGTCGAGAATCTTGAAAATGCTCTCACGCAGCGTTGTACCACGAACAATCGAGTCATCGATAATCACAAGATTATCCTCATAGGGTTTCAGCGAACCATAGCTGATGTCATAGACATGGGCCGCCAAGTCATTACGCTCACTATTGTCAGCGATGAAGGTGCGCAGTTTGATATCTTTCCACACCACCTTTTCTGTACGTACTTCGCCATGTAGTTTACGAAAGCCGTCAGTCATACCATAATAGGCTACCTCAGCGGTGTTGGGAATATACGAGAATACCGTATGGTCTACGTCACCATCAATGGCTTTCAGGATGGCGGGTGTCAGCTGCTCACCTAAGCGTTTGCGCTCCTGATAGATGTCACGGTCAGAACCACGACTGAAGTAAATCCTCTCAAACGAGCATGCCGAGAGCTTCTGAGCAGGCATGATCTGCTCCAATCGGCTCTCACCATTGCGGCGCACGATAAGTGCCTCGCCAGGTCGTAGTTCGTGAATGTCCTCGTATTGCAGATTGAAAGTGGTTTGCAACACTGGTCGTTCGCTGGCCAAGGCTACCATTTCGTCGTCGCGATAATAGAAAGCCGGACGAATGCCCCAAGGGTCACGTACGGAAAACATCTCACCTGAGCCTGTCAGTCCACACATCACGTAGCCACCATCATAGTGTTCCATCGTCTTCTTCAGAACATTGGCCATCTCTACGTGGTCATCGATATATTGCGTGATGTCGAGACCTTTAAGACCCTTTGCCTTGGCTTCTTCAAACAAGCGCTCCACCTCACGGTCCAGACGGTGACCCATCAGTTCGAGCGTGATGTACGAGTCACCATAGATACGCGGTGACTGGCCTTGTGCCGTCAGGAACTGAAAGACCTCTTCGATATTGGTCATATTGAAGTTGCCACACAAACAGAGGTTCTTGGCGCGCCAGTTATTACGACGCAGGAAAGGATGCACAAACGTCAGTCCGCTCTTGCCGGTGGTCGAATAGCGCAGATGGCCCATATAGAGCTCACCCGCCATCTCCTGAGTCACTCGTGAGAAAACCTCTGTAATGGCGTCCTTACCCTCAGCCTTTTCGCGGAACATATACTCTGTGCCAGGCTCCTTGTCCAGGCTCACCGACGCGATACCAGCACCCTCCTGACCGCGATTGTGCTGCTTCTCCATCATCAGGTAGAGCTTGTTAAACCCGTAGGCCCAAGTACCATACTTCTTTTCGTAGTAGTCCAAGGGCTTCAACAGGCGGATCATCGCCACACCACACTCATGCTTCAGCTGTTCCATCATGTAGATTTACGATTTACCATTTGTACAAGCCTTGATGAAACTCATGAAGAGGGGATGCGGATGGAGTACCGTCGACGAGTATTCCGGATGGAATTGCGTGCCGATATACCAATGTTTGTCTGGAATCTCGACTATCTCAACGAGGTCGGCAGCAGGATTGATACCCACGCATTTCATACCCTTCATCTCGTACTCCTCTTTATAGGCATTGTTGAACTCATAGCGATGTCTGTGTCTCTCGCTGATGAGGGTCTTCTCACCATAAGCCCCATAAACGCGGCAACCTTTCTGAAGTTCACACTCATAGGCTCCCAGTCGCATGGTGCCGCCCATCTGCGTGATGCTCTTCTGCTCCTCCATGATGTCGATAACGTTATGTGGCGTCTGCTCGTCCATCTCGCGACTATTGGCATCCTTGTAACCCAACACGTTACGGGCAAACTCGATGACCATCATCTGCATACCCAAACAGATACCAAAGGTGGGAATATCGTGCGTACGGGTATATTCTGCGGCGATGATCTTGCCCTCGATACCACGCTGTCCGAAGCCCGGGCAGATGACAATACCCGACAGGCCGTCGAGCTTTTCTGCGATATTCTGACTGGCAATCTCCTCACTGTTCACGAAGTGCAACCTGGCTTTCACGTCGTTGTAGATACCAGCCAGATTCAGACTCTCGCGGATGCTCTTATAGGCATCCTGCAGGTCGTACTTACCCACCAGGCCGATGTGTACCTCACGCCTGGCGTTGCGCTGTTTGTCGAGGAAGTCGTGCCAAGGCTTCATAGCGGGTGTCTCACCAACAGGAATACCGATTTTCCGCATGATGGCAGCGTCCAAACCTTGTTTCTGCATGTTGACAGGCACCTCGTAGATACTGGGCATATCCTCGCTCTGTACCACACACTCCAAATCTACATTACAGAACGACGCCACCTTCATGCGCACATGGTCATCAAGGTGGCGTTCGGTCCTAAGGACGAGGATATCCGGCTGAATACCCATTCCTTGAAGTTCCTTCACGCTATGCTGCGTGGGCTTCGTCTTCAGTTCGTCCGCCGCTTTCAGATACGGAACGTAGGTCAGGTGCACACACACCGCGTCACGCCCCAATTCCCAGCGCAACTGTCGGATGGCTTCCATGAAAGGTGCACTTTCGATATCACCGATGGTACCACCCACCTCTGTAATCACGAAGTCAAGGTTTTCATTCTTCTCGTCTTTACGTAACATACGGCGCTTGATCTCGTCCGTGATATGTGGCACCACCTGAATGGTTTTTCCCAAGTAGTCGCCATGACGCTCACGATCGATCACCGTCTTGTAGATGCGTCCTGTGGTGATAGAATTATTACGGGTGGTATGAATGCCTGTAAAGCGTTCATAGTGTCCCAGATCAAGATCGGTCTCCATACCGTCAAACGTCACATAGCACTCGCCATGCTCGTAGGGGTTCAGCGTACCCGGGTCGATATTGATATAGGGGTCGAATTTCTGAATGGTGACCTTAAAGCCACGTGCCTGCAGCAGTTTACCGATGCTGGCGGAGATGATTCCCTTGCCAAGCGAGGAAACCACACCGCCAGTCACGAAGATGTATTTTGTGTCCATATATCGTTGTTTGGAAGTTTGCATTCTTACTTTTTTACCTTTTTACTTTTTCTCCTTTTCCCTGATGTGCTCTTCGTACTCCGCCAATTCTCGCTCGCCAATCTGGGCGAGGCCGTAGTGCTCGTCGTGCTGCGAGAAGTCGAGTCCCACTTTTTCACTGAAAGCCGAAACACGCATGGGGATAAGACTATCGATAAGCTTGTAACCAGCCCAACTCATGGCGAAGGTATAAACGAACACGATGACAATGGCCAACAAGTGGTAGAGGAAAATGACGAAGCCTTCCCATGTGCCTGCAATCAGTCCTTCCTGGATAAAGATACCCGTCAGCACTGTACCGAAGATACCACCCGTGCCATGCGTGGGGAACACGTCGAGAGCATCGTCGATATTGGAGTGCGATCGCCAATAGACGGCGATGTTACAGATCAACGTGATAACAAAGGCGATGAAGATACTCTGTCCCACGGTGACATAGCCTGCCGATGGCGTGATGGCTACCAGACCGACTACGCAGCCTACGGCAGCACCCATGGCCGACGGTTTGCGACCACGCAGGCAATCGAAGAAGATCCACGTCATCATCGCCGTTGCCGAGGCCGTATTCGTATTCAGGAATGCCTTGATGGCCTGTCCGTCGGCATGTAGCGAAGAACCCGCATTGAAACCGAACCAACCCAACCACAGCATGGCAGCACCCAAAAGTACAAAGGGGATATTGGCCGGCTCGCTCTTACGCGTATCTGCCTTGCGCCGTCCTAAATAGATGGCGCCTGCGAGGGCTGCCACACCACTGGAGGCATGCACCACGATACCACCAGCAAAGTCGATGACTCCCCAACGGCAGAACAGTCCCTCTGGATGCCACGTCATGTGTGCCAGCGGACAATAGATGACGAAGAAGAAAAACATCATGAAGAACATATAGGCCGAAAACCTCACACGTTCAGCAAACGATCCCGTAATCAACGACGGCGTGATGATGGCAAACTTCATCTGGAACAGGGCGAACAGTGCCAGCGGTATCGTTGCACCGCCCAACACATTGCCTGCAGGTGTGGTATAGACAGCTCCTCCTACATTGTGGAACATGGGGAATGTTAGCGGATTACCAATAATACCACCGATGTCATCGCCAAAACACAGCGAGAAGCCGATGGCCACCCACAACACCGATATTAGACCCATGGCGATAAACGACTGCAACATCGTCGAGATGACATTCTTTGCCCCCACCATACCGCCATAGAAGAACGACAGACCAGGCGTCATCATCAACACAAAAATAGTGGCGGTAATCAACCAGGCCACATCAGCCGCGGAGATTACCGACCAGTCGCAATCAAATGTAGGCTCCCCTACGAAAAGCCCCGCAACGGCTATCAGCGTCATCGCCGTCATCAGGATTATCCAACGCTTCTTAATCTTCATACCTTCTTACCTATATAATATATATATAAACTGTTTGTAAGTTTGCGAGTGCAAAGGTATATTGTTTGAATGAATATACAAAGTATATACTCACATTTTGATTGTTAAAAACGCACACAAATGTCAAAGTGTAAAGCATTCATACACAAAACATCCCTTTTTGCTATCACTCTGAACTAAAAACACCGCATTTTGATACATAATGACATTTGCTGCGAAATAATCTATTAAAAAAGTTAGCATTTTCTTGCGTATTCATTCATTTTGCCTTACCTTTGCAGCCGAATTCAGACAAAAGGAAAGTAAAAGTAAGGATAATATGACAAAATGTAAACTTCAAACATCAGAAATGTTACAGAAAGGACTTTATCAGAGCCAGTACGAACACGATGCTTGTGGCGTAGGTATGGTTGTGAACATCCACGGCGGAAAGAGTCACGAACTGGTGGACAACGCTCTGAAGGTTTTGGAAAACATGGAGCATCGCGGAGCAGAGACCCGCGACAAGACTGGAGACGGTGCCGGCATCATGGTACAGATTCCCCATGAGTTTATTCTTCTTCAGGGTATTCCCGTGCCCGAGAAGGGAAAGTATGGTACAGGACTGGTGTTCCTGCCAAAAGATGAAAAAGCCCAGCAGGAGATACTGAGTGTGATGATCGAAGAGATCGAGCGCGAGGGTCTGCAGCTGATGCATCTGCGCACGGTACCTACGAACCCTGAAGTGCTGGGTGTAGCAGCCCGTGAGGTAGAACCTGCCATCAAACAGATTTTCGTAACAGGTGTATCCGAGGAGGATGTGCCTGTCTTCGAGCGTATCTTATATAAGGTACGCAAGCGCATCGAGAATCGCATCACTGATAAGGACTTCTATATCTGTTCGCTGTCGAACAAGAACATCATCTACAAAGGCATGTTGACGAGCGGACAGCTGCGTCGTTATTTCCCGGATTTATCGAATGATTACTTTACAAGCGGACTGGCGCTGGTACACTCCCGTTTCAGCACAAACACATTCCCAACGTGGTCGTTGGCCCAGCCCTTCCGTTTGTTGGCTCACAATGGTGAGATCAACACCATTCGTGGTAATCGCGGTTGGATGAAGGCTCGTGAGAGTGTGCTGTCGAGTGAGGCACTGGGTGACATCAAAGACTTGCGCCCGATTGTGCAGGAGGGTATGAGTGATTCTGCCAGCCTGGACAACGTATTCGAGTTCCTGATGATGAGCGGACTCTCGTTGCCTCAGGCCATGGCCATTCTGGTGCCAGAGAGCTTCAACGACAAGAACCCTATCTCGGAAGATCTGAAGGCCTTCTACGAGTATCACTCCATCCTGATGGAGCCGTGGGACGGTCCTGCTGCCCTGTTGTTCAGCGATGGCCGTTACGCAGGTGGTATGCTCGACAGAAACGGTCTGCGCCCCAGCCGCTACACCATCACCAAACAGGGTATGATGGTGGTTGCATCAGAAGTTGGCGTGATGGACTTTGAGCCTGGCGACGTGGTATCAAAAGGTCGTCTGCAGCCAGGAAAGATTCTGCTGATAGATACGCAGGAGGGTAAGATTTACTACGACGGCGAGATTAAAGAGCAATTGGCCAAGGCACATCCTTACCGTGAGTGGCTGAACGAGAACCGCGTGCAACTGGAGAAGTTGAAAAGCGGTCGCCACGTGGACAACAGTGTGAACGATCTGCAAGGCAAACTCGTCACCTTCGGCTTCGGACAGGAGGACATCGACAAGACTATCATCCCGATGGCCACAGCTGGTCAGGAGCCTGTAGCAGCGATGGGTAACGACACCCCGCTGGCAGTCATCTCAGACCGTCCACAGGTGCTGTTCAACTACTTCCGTCAGCAATTTGCACAGGTGACGAACCCTGCCATCGACCCCATCCGCGAAGAACTCGTGATGTCGCTGACGGAGTATATCGGCGCCGTAGGTACGAACATCCTGACGCCCGATGCCTCGAACTGCAAGATGGTACGTCTGCCACAACCCGTTCTGACCAATACACAACTCGATATATTATGCAACATCCGTTATAAAGGATTCAATACCAAGAAGTTGCCCATCCTCTTCGAGATGGCGAAAGGCGAGGAAGGCCTGCGTCAGGCACTCGAAGACCTCTGCAAGAAGGCCGAGGAGAGCGTAGACGAGGGTGTAAACTACATCATCTTGAGCGATCGTGACCTCGACGAGACACACGCTGCGATTCCAAGTCTGTTGGCTGTATCTGCTGTCCACCACTATCTGATCAGTGTGGGTAAGCGTGTGCAGACCGCCCTGATTGTGGAGAGCGGTGAGATTCGTGAGGTGATGCACGCCGCCCTGCTGTTGGGTTACGGCGCCAGCGCCTTGTGTCCTTACATGACCTTCGCCGTGCTCGATGATCTGGTAAAGCGGGGCAAGATCCAAGAGGAGTACGCTACAGCTGAGAAGAATTACATCAAGGCCGTAGATAAGGGCTTGAAGAAGATCATGAGTAAGATGGGTATCTCTACCATCCGCTCGTATCGTGGAGCCAAGATTTTTGAATCTATCGGCCTCAGTGAAGACTTACTGAGAAGATACTTTGGTACAGAGGTGAGCACCATCGGCGGTATAGGCTTGAAGGAAATTGCTCGCAACGCCATCCGACTGCATGAGCAGGCCAAGGAACAGACCATGCTACAGAACCAGGGACTCTTTGCTTGGCGCAAGGATGGCATCAAGCACGCTTGGAACCCAGAGACAATCGCTCAGTTGCAGTTGGCTACCCGCCAGGGCAACTACGATAAATTCAAGGCTTGGGCCAAGATTGTCGATGAGAAGGAAAGTCCCATCTTCATCCGCGACTTCTTCGGCTTCAAGAAGGCCGCCAAGCCCACACCTATTGACGAGGTAGAGAGCGTGGAGAGCATCGTAAAGCACTTCGTAACGGGTGCTATGAGTTTCGGTGCATTGAGTATCGAGGCCCACGAAGCACTGGCACTGGCGATGAACAAGCTGGGTGCACGCTCGAACACTGGTGAGGGTGGTGAGGACAACGCCCGCTATCACACAGAGGTGGACGGCGTGAGTCTCTCAAGTAAGACCAAGCAAATTGCATCAGGTCGTTTTGGAGTCACTGCCGAATACCTGGTGAATGCCGAGGAGATACAGATTAAGGTGGCACAGGGTGCTAAGCCTGGTGAAGGCGGACAGCTGCCTGGCTTCAAGGTCAACGAGATTATCGCCAAGACACGTAACGCGATTCCTGGTATCTCGCTCATCTCTCCCCCACCTCATCACGA
>JAEETB010000084.1 GCA_016286575.1 Prevotella sp. | reverse complement strand
GATATGGCTGCTGCCAAAGTGTGGTGGCAGCCTTTTCCGACCTTTATGGTCTCGATGAGACGATGGCCAAGCGGATTGCTGCTGGCTTTGGCGGCGGCGTTGGTCGCATGCGTATGATGTGTGGTGCCGTGTCTGGTATTGTGATGCTCGTAGGTCTCGACTGTGGACAAACCGAGGGCAGCGACCGTGAAGGCAAGTCTGCCTGTTATAAGGTGGTGCAGGATCTGCTCGCCAGATCGAAGGCAGAGAACGGCAGTCTGATCTGTGCTGAGATTCTTGGTATTAAGGGCTATGAGAAGGCCAAGAACAGCTATGTAGCCTCAGAGCGCACGGCAGAGTACTACAAGAGTCGCCCCTGCGCTGCCAAGGTAGAGAGTGCCGCCAGAATCTTCGCCGAGTATCTGAAGAACAAATGATCATATCATATATCTTCAACACAGAAATCCCCAACCATTTCAACTGGCTGGGGATTTCTGTTTTCTGTATCGTTCTTATTGCTGACAGACTTTCACGTCAGAGACTGTAATAGAGCCTCCATAGTTGTTGATACTCCAGCAATTCTTCTGGATGCCGTAGATACGCTGGGTATAGGCGCAGACATCGTTAATATACATGGTCAGAACCGAGTTGTCGGTATAGATGTCAACGTTGTAGACATTGTCTGCAGGACGCACGAACCAGTAACCATCTACACCCTCGACGAATCCCTTTCCAGCTGAGCCTTCCTGCTCAAAGTTGACCTTGCGGTGATCCTCATCTTCAGGATTGACAACCATCGTATAATACCTATCCGAATCCGAACCACGCACAAACGAGATACCAAACTTATCCCAGTTGTTTGAAGTCTTCACGGTGAAAGAAATATGATTGGCAGTGCCCAGGCGGTTGTAGAGCACATAGGCACCATCGCCAGACAAAGTTCCATTACTATAGCCATTCGACTCCATCACCTTCGCGTCGACAACTGTGCTATACTTTGCAGCCATGGCTGGTACAGCACCGAGTGTCAGAGTACCATCGGCATGCTGGATAAGTTTGTGACATACCAGTGCACCACTCCAGTTGGGCTCGTTACCATCGCCTGCACCCACATTGATATTCTTCTCATGGATATCGGCACCTGAACGGAACGGGCACCAACCCCAGATGTAACGATCGGTACCGTCAGAGGCTGTCTTACCAGCATAGAAGGCACGGGTATCGAGTACACCCTCATGACCATCGGCAGGCCACTTGGGACCATCGTTGAAGCAGCTCTTCAATTCCTCGTAGGTCGAAGCAACCATGTACTTCACCTTACGGCTCCAACTGGTACGGAAGCTCTCACTGTAAACCAGATACCAGTAGTTGCCCATCTTAAAGATATCAGGACACTCCAGAAAACGGTCCCAGATCATACGGATACGATCAACATGCTCCCAGTTCTTCAGATCACTTGACTTAAACTCAGCAAAGACGGGGTCTCCACCATTGACTGGATAAGTAGAGATGATCATGTGATAAAGGTTATCGTCGGCTACGAAAATCTGTGGATCACGGAAGTCGTTGCCAGAGTAGCCGAAGTCAGGACCGTTCAGCGTCCAAAGCTCGTCCTTTGTCCAAGTCTTGAAGTCATTTGATGTGGCACGCATGACAACCTCACGGTATTTACAGTTACCATTATGGCCTGTATAGTAAATATAGTACGTACCATCCTTTTCATAGGCACAGCCAGTACCGATGGCAGCATCCTGCTGGAAATCGTTGTTACCGAATGGGAGCATCTCACCCAGCGACTCGTAGTTGGCACCATCTTTGGTTGTGACAGCCCAGATGGGGTGGAAACGGAATGTCATATTATTAATGTACTCCTGCAGGTAAAGCACCTTGAAGTCGCCCGCCTTCTGATCGTAGAATGGCATAGGATCGCCAACGCGTCCGACTGCAGGCGTATAATACGTTCCGAAACCCTGAGCGTCTGTTGGAGCGAAGAATGTGGTCGAGCCGTTCCAGTCCTTGGCAGGATCGCCGGAGAACCCATCGTCGCTGCATGCCGTCAGCGCAGAGGCTGACAACATGAGTGCGAATACTGAATTTATCATTGTCTTCATAATCGTTTTAATTTTCAATTTTTCATTAATTCTTTTTACTTCGTCAAGTAATCAAATGCGTTGAGCAGGATGGTGCCCATGTTGTCGTGATAGTTCGACTCGTATGGTGTGGGCGAGTTCCAGTCGAAGAGTCCAGAACCAAGGCAGATAATACCACCCTTACCAAACTCGCCGTTTGCAGCCTTCAGTTCCCAAGACGATACACTGTTGTCGCCACCCAAAGCACGACCGCCAGTCTTAGCCTCTACAGCGTCCTTGCCTTCTCCATAAGTATCCCAGAAGCCATACTGAGATGTGGTATTACAGATGGTGTATCCGTTATCCAGGGTGTAGACTGCATTCTCGGCAGCACCAGGATAGGTCTTCAGGTTCTTCCACAACGGATGAGTAATATCGTAGGCATAGAAATGCCATGGGTCTTCGCCCATCAGGTCGGAGCCTTCACCGCCTCCGCCACCCCAGACATTGTTGGGATAAGCATCCTCAGGCATAGCACCGAGTGCGATAGCGTAGTTCACAGCAGAGCGTCCCAGCACGAAGCCTACACCATTCTGCCATAGTTCTTTCATCTTGGGCAGAGCCGTCATAGCACCACTCTCAGCCTCAGCGAAACCATTATAGTTGCCATAAGAAGAGCAATGACGATGGAAGAAGATCAACTTACACTTCTCGAGAGAGATGTTACCGCTGGCCACGTCGTCCCATGATGCGTAGGCAGAGCTGGCAATATTGCCCGTGAGCCACTTGGCTGCAGCCTTCTCCTCATCGTTCAGCAGCTCTATGTTCTCAGCCTCGCCGACAAACAGAGCTATAGGATCAGCAATCAATGTTACATATACTGTATATACGTTTGTGGCAGTATTGTCGTTCAGAGTAATCTGGAAGGGCTCAGTGAAGTTACCCTTCGTGCCACTGGCTGGACTGCATGTAGCGTCTTCACTACATACCACCTCGAAAGAAGCGTTGCTCAAGTCGATACCACTGTTAGCCATCACACTCACGGTGACAGTCTTGTCCTGCTGGTTAATGGCACCTTTCACACCCTCCAGGATAAAGAGCGACATCAGAGCCTCGTCGTTGCGAACGCTTACCTGATAGTCCATCACGAGGTCACCATTGCTGATGTGCAGGTTACAATCGGCATCGAAATTGACATGATCGCCAACCTTCAAATTGGTCTCAGCGCCAGGAGAAACCGTCAGGCTCGTAATTTCCATATTACTCTTCTGATCAAAGTCTGCAGGCACCTTTACCTTCACCAATCGTTTCTCTGTGCTGATGATGCCTTCATACTGACCATTGAGCACGAACTTCTCAACGAGACATGAACCACTCACGTCCATGCTACCCGTATGGTCGCTGCTGCAGGCAGCTAACCCGCATATTACGCATAATGCGCAGATAATGCTATATATCGTTTTCATAACTTCTAATTTTTTACATTTTTGCATTTTTACATTTTGCATTACCACTCTCCGCAGTTCTGAGTATAGTGACCATTAGAGGCAGCCATCTGCTCCCAAGGAATAGGAAGGTACTCGTTCTTGTTGGCAGTAAACTGCGAACCAACCAGGAAGTTCATCTTCTCGCTCTCGCTTGCATAGTACTTATTGATGACGGTAGCAGCATCGCCCCAGCGCACGAGGTCGAAGAAGCGTTCGCTCTCGAGTGCAAGCTCCAGTCGGCGCTCCATCTTGATAATCTTCATGGCATCGTCCTTCGAATAAGAGCCATTGTACTTGCCTACTGCGAAGTGGACGCTGTATTTAGTAGGATAGTTCGAAACGACACTATTGGTTGCCATCTTGGCAGCACGGTCGCGAACCTGATTGACGAGTGCAATGGCCTCTGCAGCCTGTCCCAGCTGTGCCAGAGCCTCAGCGCGCATCAACAACACATCAGCATAGCGGAAGACGATGCGATTCATCGAACTTGCCCACTGCGAATCGCACAGGAAGAGATAACTGTCGGTAAGAGCAGGATCCACATTCTGCTTCAGCGATACGAAGTATCCGAAATTACCACCTGAACGGCTCCATGCATTACTCTCGCTAATCATAAAACCAGGATTGAACATATAGGGAGTACCAGGCACTCCAACTGTAACGAACAGGCGAGGATCGACTGTCTGATTTGATCCAACAGCGTAATCGACATCAGCATAATTGTCGAGCAGTGGCAGACCATCACTATTGGTGCGATAAGCATCCACGAGGTTGTGAGAAGGCTTGTAAAAGTCGCAACCAGAGTCGTGAACTTTAGGAATACAAGGCACAATCAGACGATTAGAGAAGTTCAGGTTACCATATACGGTACCATCGTTCTTTGAATACTGGATGGCCCACAAGCTCTCCTTGCCATTTTCATACTGCTCCTCAGGACGGAAGTTATTATGCATGTCAGGCTCCAGGCCGTATCCTGCGTAGATAGCAGAGTTAGTGTATTCTACAACTTTCTGCAGATCAGCCTCGTTCACAGCTGTCACTTGATTTGAGTTAGCATCATCCTGACGATATGCTTTATAAAGATATACTTTAGCCAGGAAAGCGGCACAGGCAGCCTTGGTAGGACGACCTTTTTCAGTCTGTGTGACAGGAAGAACGGCATAGGCATCCTCAAGATCGTTGATAATCTGCTGCCAACCCTCGTCGTTGGTATATTCTGTATTCGAGAGATTGTTGTAGTCCTCTTCGGTCATGTTAAGTTTGTTCACGAAGGGGATTTTCTTGAACAGGCGCTTCAGCTGGAAGTGTCCGTAGGCACGCAGGAACTTCATCTCGGCAGTACGCTGCTGAATGGTGGCGTTTTCCTGATCGGCACTAGCCAGAATATCGAGTGAGAGGCTGACACGTGAGAGATAATTGTAGAAACGAGTCCAGATAGAACTGAATGGCCAGTCGGTAGTCATCACACCAGAACACTTTTCCAGACGATGGAAAGGCTCACCATCAGAGAAGTCAGAACCACCTACATAGGCATCGTCTGAACGGGTATCGTAGTTCCACAGTGAGAAAGAGGCGTTCATATCCTCTATGGTAACAAGGCCTGCGTATGCAGAGATCAGCACATTGTCGATATACTCAGGATTCTTTACCTCATCCTGAGTCAGCGTAGCCTGTGGCACTTGTTCCTCAAGGAAATCCGAGCAGGCTGTAAGACCGCAGACAACGCAGATTGTGCAGATAATATGATATATCGTTTTCATAATCGTTGCTATATTTTAGAATGAAACATTGAGTCCGAAAGTAAGATTGAGAGGGATAGGATAGTTGAATCCCGGGTTCTCAGGATCGACACCTGTAAACTTGCTGCTCTTGATAGTCACCAAGTTCTGAGCTGAAGCATAGAAGCGAATACGATCTAAGCGCAACTTATCGGTCACCTGTTTCGGCATATTGTAACCTAACTGGATCGTACGCAATTTAGCGTATGAGCCATTCTCAATATAATATGAAGATACGCGACCCTCATTGTTTGTATCCGATGTGGTAAGTGCTGGGATGTCGCTACCAGGATTGGCAGGACTCCATGCATCGAGCAAACGTACGCCCTTATTCAGATAAGGCACGTTGATGGCAGAGTTGGCCCAGAAGTCAGTCTGCGACTTATAGCCACGACAGTCAACGTCAACACCCTGCACGCCCTGCCAGAACATGGTCAGATCCCAGTTCTTATACTGCAGATAGATGTTCAGACCCCACGTAAAGGCTGGTGTAGGATCATAGATCCAATCCTGATCTTCCTCAGTGATGCGGCCATCGCCATTCAAATCCTTATAACGGATGCGGCCAAGTCCGGCGCCTTCCTGTATAGCATGATTGTTGATCTCTTCCTGACTCTTGAAGATTCCGTCGTAGATGTAACCTACCTGTGAGAACATCGCATGCCCCACAACGCTCTTCACACCGTTACCACCATACTTACCGTTGGCGGCTACCGTATCTGGCAGTTTGGTAATCTCGTTGACATATTTGCTGATGTTTCCACTGATATCCCATGAGAAATCGCTAGGCAGACTGTGGCGATAGCCTACTGTGAGTTCCCAACCATTGTTCTTCACCTCACCAGCGTTGATCCACTGGCCTGAGCCTTCTCCCATGGCAGCAATACCTTCCATTAAGAGCAGAATGTCGGTGGTCTTCTTGCTGTACCAGTCAAAACTTCCATAGATCTCATTTCGCAAGATCGCAAAGTCGAGACCGATGTTATTCTGAGTCGTAGTCTCCCACTTGATGTCATCATTTCCACGCTGGTTGCGCACATATCCGTTAGGAAGGTCGTAACCGCCATTGGTACCAGCGATATCGTAAGAGGAACCAGCCTGACCACTACCCCAAAGGCCTGTAGACACGACCGACTTATAGAGCGTATAGCGAGCTGTGTTAGAGATTTCTTGGTTACCAGTCTGTCCCCAAGAGTAACGCAGTTTCAGATTGTCGAGCCACCCCCTTGTACCCTCCATAAACTTCTCCTGAGAGATGCGCCAACCAGCACTGACAGAGGGGAATGTACCATACTGGTTGTTGGTACCGAATCGGCTCGAACCGTCACGACGGATCGTGACTGAAGCCAGATACTTGTCATCATAAGTATAGTTCACCTTTCCGAAGAATGACAAGAGAGAGAATCCCTCACCGAAACCTTCGGCCAGCTGACGGCCAGCTCCAGCCGATGGCCACATATAGTCTGTATTCAGAATAGCCAGCTCGTAGCGCTTGGCACTGTTCATCTTATAGTCCATACGGTTCAACTCTGTACCGATCATGGCATCTCCACGATGTTTGCCGATCTCCAGATTATAAGTAGCAATGGCATTCCACATCCATCGCATGGTGTGCTCCTGCTTGTCCTCTACGGCACTGTCGGTACGCATCACCTTACCATTGGCAATAGGATAGGTGAAGAAACGCTGCTCTTTCTGTGTGTAGTCCATACCCAAAGTGGTGCGAACCATAAAGTTCTTAAATGGAGTAATACTCAGATGTACATCGCCAAACATACGCCACTGGGTATACTCATTATCCCTTGCATTGGAAATCATGCTCAATGGATTCTCGCGCTCAGAGTAGGCACCAAGAGCCTGGGCATACTTGCCGTTTTCTGCATAGATAGGGAAGTTAGGGTTGAACTCCAGAGCATGCTCCAACACACCACCAGGAGCATCAACGCCCTTTGTACGGTTGATGGTGAAGTTCTCGCCAATGGTTACCACATCGTTAATCAGTTTATAGTCTGCATTGGCACGACCAGAAAGACGGTTGAACCAGGAGTCCTTAATGGTACCCTTATTATCATAGTAACCTATCGAGAAGAAAGAGTTACCCTTCTCAGAGCCATTGCTTACTGACACATTATACTGCTGAATGACACCCGTGCGCGTGATCTCCTTAAACCAATCGGTATCACCAGCACGCACTGTAGCGTTCTCATCGAGGAACATGTTCATCGTCATATTGTTCAGTACAGGATTACCCTTGGCATCATAACTCCAATCATAATTATATCCGAGGTTGTTATTGCCAGGGTTCACACCGTCATTTACTGAGGCTTGCCAATAGGCACGTCCCCACTGGCTGGCATTCATCGTCTCGATCTTATTGGTATAGAAAGATGCTGCAATACTTCCATCGAAATTCACCTTCACCTTACCTTCCTTACCTTTCTTGGTGGTAATGATAATCACACCGTTAGCAGCTCGTGAACCATAGATACTTGCCGAAGCGGCATCCTTCAGCACCTGGATGCTCTCGATATCGTTACCATTCAACTCGTGCATACCTGCCTTTGTGGGCACACCGTCGATGATATAAAGCGGGTCGTTGTCGTTCAAGGTTCCCACACCACGGATACGTACCGTTGCTGCACCAGAGGGGTTACCATCGGCAGTAATGTTCATGCCTGGCACACGTCCCTGAAGAGCCTTCATCGGGTTGTTCTCGTTCTGCTTCGCCATTTCATCGACACTAACAGTCGAGATAGCTCCCGTCAGGTCGGCCTTGCGCTGAGTGGTATAACCTGTCACCACCACTTCCTGCAGTACTTCGGCATCATCCTTGAGTGTCACTTTCATACCCTGATGGGCAGCGGCTTCCTGTGTCTGATAGCCAATGTACGAGATAACGAGGATAGCCCCCTCGTTTACTTTAATCGTGAAGTTACCGTCGAAATCGGTAATCGTACCGTTCGACGTACCCTTCTCCATCACCGTAGCTCCGATGACCGTTTCGCCCGTAGCGTCGACCACCGTACCACTGATCTCACTCTGCGCGTACATTACCGTACACGTCAGGAAAGCAAACAAACTCAGAAAAAGTTTCTTTAGTTGTTCCATTGTTGATCGTTTAAAATTGTTAGTACTTTTGTGAATTAAAATCTGCCGCAAAAGTACAATAATAAAACGTGCGGATATAGCAAATATCGTTCAGAACCTCGCAAAAATGTTACATGAAACAATCGTTGACTATTATGTCAAAAACGTCAACTCCCCTTTATATAAAGGGAAAGGGCGGATATTACTCCGCCCTCAGTTCTGTTGGATACTTACCAAACTGTTTTTTAAAGCAAGTTGAGAAATAACCCGGGGTGCCAAAGCCCACCTCGTACGCTATTTCCGAAACAGTTTTTGTGGTTGATGCCAACAAGGCGTAAGCCTGTTGCAATCTCATCTGCCGTAACAGTTCCACTGGCGTCTGACCTGTTATGGCCTTCACTTTCCTGTAGAGCTGCACTCGACTCAGTCCCATCTCCTCACCAAGATCGTCCATCCTCAGATTAGGGTTCGACATATTCTTCCGAATGGCCTCATTCAACTGTTCCGCGAAGAGCATATCCTGGCTCTTGGGGGCTGGCATCTCTTCTGTAGGCGTCACGAATATCTCGTGCAGACGTCGATTGCTGGCATCGGTATAGAACAACGTCTGCTCCACATTCATATTCTGACGCTTACGTATGTTCTTCTTCGTCAGCCACAATGCAAACAATATCATGATAATAGCCAAGACCAGAACGGCGATAGTCACAAAGCTGCCGATAAGCACCTTACGCTGTGTGTTGTAAAGCACCATCGAGTCCTCCAGCTTGTCGTGAATGGTCACCAGATCATCATTCTGCTTCATCAGCTCAGAAGCCTCTGTTATGACCAGATCTACATTGTCGGGCGTGACGACAAAGCCCAGTAACGGGTTTTCGCGTTCATAAGGTTTGCCCGTCAAGATATCAAGTGCAAGTCTGATAATCTTTTCGCCATGAGTAGGATAATGATAGGTACCTATCTGATGTCCCAGTTTTACATACTCCAGCCCCTCGCCTGGCATACCGTCAATACCCAGGATCTTAATACGACCCTCAACATCCTGCTCTACCACAGCTTTATATACCCCCGTTGCCATACCGTCGTTGTGACAGAATACGAAGGTGTTGTCCAACTGGCTAGCGTCAGACCGTCGGAGCGAATCAATCAATTGCGTAACAATATTGCAGGATGCGTCACTCGACCAATCGCTTTTCCGACAAACATACTCCACCTCTGGTAGAGCTTTCATGGCTGATTCAAAACCACGATGACGCTCAAGGGCTGGTGTGCTACTCAGCAATCCTGTAATCTCGACCACCAAAGGTTTCCTGCCCTTCGGCTGATTCTGACCCCTGACTATTGAAGCAATATATTGCCCCACTATATAACCAGCCTCGACATTATTGCCCCCAATAAAAGCTGTATAGTCTGCACTGGTCTTGCGATCAAAGCTGACTACAGGGATACCAGCCTTAAGAACCCGGGCAATGGCATCATTGATAATCTGTATATCCTCATAAGGAGCAACCACCATCAGGTCAATGCCTGTCTGAGCCAGACTATCTATCAGACGAGCCTGTAATTCAGGGTCATCGACGGAATTAGCGATGCTAACCTTTACATCGTGTTCGTATAAATGCTGGGCAGCAAGCATCTCTTGGTTCACTTTCTCGCGCCAAGGGCCTTTTGAGCACTGTGCCACCCCAATCTTATATACTTTCTCTTCAGTACATGAAGCCAACAACGTTGCACCTATTATATATAATAAGGTACGAAAGAATATCTTATGCATAATGCCTAGTTATTTATATCGGCTGCAAAAATAAATAAAAAACGGGAAAGTTCCAAACGATATCAAGTTTTTATAGATCAAAAAACCAACAATTATCCCCCACTCCACGGAGCGGGGGACAGTTGTCTCCATTCTATATGGCACTTACAAGTTTCCGGTACTTCCCTTGAGCAATTTTTTGGATGATTTTTTGCTCTTCGAAAAGATTACACTTATTCGATGCCGTGGAAATGGTACTGAAGCCCCAGATGTGATATATACCTTTCTCATCTTATCCCAGCCAGCCTCGCGAGCCTCTTCCTTGCGCTCAAAGAGACTTTTGCGCAAGGAGTCGATGTCGAAGATCTGCCTGATGGTAGCCTCATCGATATTATTGAATGTACTTCTTGCCGAAGTGTAAGGTCTTTCGTAACTGTTTATCATGATTACTCGGGTCGTGTTGCAGCCTCGCGCCAGTATAGACGTGAGAAGAAATCGAGCAGATAGCCCTGCTCCGTGGTATAACTAACTCGTCGAGTTGTTCAAGCGTTTCTATTCTTTTACTCATCGCTATCGTTTTAAACAGGCTGCAAAGTTACCGTTTTTTTCTGAATCCGCCAAAAGATAAGTTCGGATATTCGGATATTCGGAATTTTGCTATATTTTGATAGAATTCGAAATATTTACATTCATATCACATAAAAATCCGAATTTCCGAAAAGCCGAAAACTCGAATCACCATAGGCGGTATTTCAGACTCCACACGGAACAACATTGTAGTCCTGGAGTAATATCTATGCGCGATAGAAATTCAGATAGATGCAATTGACTCCATTCATGTACTTGTGGTTGATATGCTTGCACACCCTCGAGAGAATGGCCAGTCGCATGTTACTGCCATTGATATGAATCAACTTATCATC
>JAEETB010000083.1 GCA_016286575.1 Prevotella sp. | reverse complement strand
GCCTTAGGACGGTAGGCCTTGATCAGGTTCTTCAGGAAGGCATAGACATTATCGGGTGTCTTGGCCATCGTGTCCTCCAACGAATATGAGGCATAGTTCTCATAGCCCATCAACTCGGCCTGCTCGGCACGCAACTTGGCAATCTCAGAAGCGATGGCAAAAGTGTTGTGCTGGTTAGTGCCGTCGGCACGATGGACAGAAGCTTCGAACACACGCTTGCGCAGATCGCGGTTATCAAGACTGGCGAGGATGGCCTGCTGGGTGGTGTTCACAATCACGATGGCATAGGTAGCCTTACCTCCACGGCTGTCGGCATCCTTCATACACTGGGCGATATCAGCCTCGCTGAGTCCCGCCAGTTCCTCTTTCTTGTCGACCCAGACCACAGCATCGTTGGTAGCGGCCTGCAAGGCATCGCCCCATTGCTGCTGCAGATCGGAAATACGGAGGTTAATCTCCTTCATACGGGCCATCTTGTCCTCAGGCAGCAACGCGCCCTTACGAACGAAGTCCTTATAGGTCTCCTCCAGAAGCTTCTGATCCTCACCCTGCAGCACATCGTGCTCACGGTCGTAGACCTGTTTGATACGCTCAAAAAGCTGGTGGTTGAACGAGATCTCGTTGTCAAGCTCGGTCAGCAACGGCATCACCTTCTTCTCAATCTCACCGATTTCATCTGTCTTGTCGGCTTCTGTGAGTGCGAAGAACACCCGGCACACGCGGTCGAGCAGACGGCCGCTTTCCTCAAGGGCGACAATCGTGTTCTCGAACGTGGCGGAGTCCTGACTCTCGACGATGGCCTTGACGTTCTCACGCTTCTCGGCGATAGCTGCATCAAAAGCCGGCATATAGTCGGTCACCTCAATCTTACTGAAATCGGGTGCGCCAAAGGGCAGCTGGCTTTCCACCAGCAACGGGTTCTCACGCTGTGCCTGCTGACAGGCAGTAAACGGCATCATCATAGCAGATGCCATAGTTAAAGTAATAATAGTTTTTTTCATATTCATAAATTATTCCCATTCGATGGTTGCGGGGGGTTTTGAGGATATGTCATAGCAAACACGGTTCACACCCCGAACCTTGTTGATAATCTCGTTAGACACCTTCGCCATGAAGTCGTAAGGCAGATGAGCCCAGTCGGCTGTCATCGCATCGGTAGAGGTGACGGCTCGCAGGGCTACGGGATGCTCATAGGTGCGCTCATCGCCCATCACACCAACGCTGCGAACGGTGGAGAGCAGAATGACACCTGCCTGCCATACCTTATTATACAGCGTCTCACCATCGGTGTCGACATACTCACGCAACCCACGGATATAAATGTCATCGGCATCCTGAAGGATACGCACCTTCTCGGGCGTGATATCGCCCAGAATACGCACAGCCAGGCCAGGACCCGGGAAGGGATGACGCGTGATGAGATGCTCGGGCATGCCCAGCTGACGGCCCACACGACGAACCTCGTCCTTGAACAGCCACTTCAACGGTTCACAGAGCTGCAGGTTCATCTCCTTGGGCAGGCCACCGACATTATGGTGGCTCTTGATGACCTTACCCGTGATGTTCAGCGACTCAATACGGTCGGGATAGATGGTACCCTGAGCCAACCAACGGGCATCGGTAATCTTCCTGGCCTCAGCATTGAACACCTCGACAAAGTCGCGACCGATAATCTTACGCTTCTGTTCGGGGTCGGTGACGCCAGCCAGGTCAGAGAAGAACTTCTCGCTGGCATCGACACCGATCACATTCAGTCCCAACACCTTGTAATCGTCCATCACCTGACGGAACTCGTTCTTGCGAAGCATGCCATGATCGACAAAGATACAAGTGAGGTTCTCACCGATGGCACGATTCAGCAGTACGGCTGCCACAGAACTGTCGACGCCACCGCTCAAGCCTAAGATGACACGATCCTGACCCAGTTGGGCCTTCAGTTCGGCCACAGTAGAGTCAACAAACGAGGCGGCACTCCACTCCTGTCTGGAACCGCAGATATCGACCACAAAATTCTTCAACAACTGCTTGCCCTGTAAGGTATGGAACACCTCGGGATGGAACTGTACAGCCCAGACAGGCTGCGAAGTAGAGGCAAAAGCCGCATTGACAACATCAGCTGTCGACCCGATGACCTTGAAGCCGTCGGGGATGGCGGTGATGGTGTCGCCATGACTCATCCAAACCTGTGACTGCTGCTCGAAGTCTTTGAAGAGCGGGTTCGAGGTGTCCACCGTCTGGAGGTTGGCACGACCGTACTCTCGGGAGTCGGCTTTCTCGACCTTTCCGCCCAGCGTGTGCGAGATGAACTGGGCGCCATAGCAGATGCCCAGCACGGGGATGCGGCCGATGAACTGCGAGAGATCGACCTTAAACGCCTCAGGATCATGAACCGAGAAGGGCGAGCCGCTCAGGATCACGCCGATGACCGAAGGGTCATCCGCAGGGAACTTGTTGTAAGGCATAATCTCGCAGAAGGTATCCAGCTCACGCACCCGACGGCCAATCAGCTGGGTCGTCTGTGAACCGAAATCCAAAATAATAATCTTCTGTTGCATAAATATATTTACTGATTTACTGATTTATTATTTCTTTTAGTCGTTACGCTTTGTAAAAACGCTAAAGCGAGTCCGATTTGTAATTTAGGAATTCCTCGGCCTGTGAGAGGGTATCGATCTTGCCGACGTCCATCAGCTGCAGATCCTTCTTCTCATAGCCCATGAAAGTGCATTGGTGGCAGTACTTCAGATAGAAGTCGATGATGCCGAAACGCTCGGGCATCTCACCAAAGAGTGGGAACACATGGGGCCACACGACATGGATGCCGCTGAAGGCGAGCTGTCGAAGGTCGGAGGGATCGAGGTTGGGATAAGGACTGCGCACCTCGCCCGTTTCTATGTTCGTCCAGCCGTCGAGGATCATCTCGTCGTCGAAGAGCAGGTAACGCTTCGTCTGACGGCGGCTGACAACCAACAGGGCATCAGGGGCTGCAGGGATGTCGGTGAGCTCGGAAAGGTCGAGATTGCTCAGGATGTCGACATTATGGATGAGGATGGGGCTCTCGGGATCAAACAAAGGCAGCGCCTTCTTGATGCCGCCACCTGTCTCGAGCAGACCGTCGCGCTCGTCGCTGATACGGATGTCGATACCGAAATGATTGTTGGATTGGAGGTAGTCGATAATCTGATCGGCAAAATGATGCACATTGACTACCATTCGCTCGTAGCCGGCTGCCTTGAGCTTCATGATGACATGCCACAACAATGGCTGCCCTCCTACCCTTACCAATGCCTTGGGCATGATGTCAGTCAGGGGTTTAAGCCGCGTTCCCAGTCCTGCGGCGAAAATCATGACTTGTTTTGTTTTCACGCCGCAAAATTACGCATTTTCTGTCAGAATACCGCCGTTTTATCCAAAAAATTGGCTATCACGTGCCATTTTCGACAGTTCGAGGTTACGCTCCGTCAGTTTACGGTTGAGGGCACGCAAACGCTCTATTTCAGAATTAAGCTGTTGTTTCTCTGCCTCATGATTATTCCTGCTGTACTGGCGGGAAGCATTGACAGCCACCCAGAGTATAAAACAGAAGAGGACAAGGAATACCAGCATGACCATCAACGAGATACGTCCACCACGCTCCAAGTCGGACTCCAACTCCATTGAGAGTAGAGACACGTCCTCCATCGGCACATCAGCATACAAGACACCCACGACACGGTTATCACGGTCGCGGATGGGCTCGACATAGGTACACATAATAATCTTCGTGCCACCTTGGTCAACGTAAGGCTGTGTCCAGAGGCTGATCTCCTTCTCTATCGGTTTCTTGAACCATTCACGAGTGGTATAGTCGAAGTCGAGGAGGCGGGTTCGTATTTGCGGATCGTCCGTCTTTTTCTTCTGCAGAGCGACACTGGGCTCTTCGTCGTAGGCATAGGGGGAGAAAAGACTCTCTTTCCCTTGATCGGAGTAGTAATCAGGAACGAAGGCGACACCAGCTCCGACAATGTACTTATTATTGCTGACCATCTGTACAAGGATCGTATAGAAACGGTCAGGGAAATCTATTCGCTGTCGGATCTTGGGTGTCACACCGGTCACGACTTTCTCGACCTCAGATTTCACACTTGCAATTCGTTTGCTCTGCAGCAAGTCACGCTCGGCCTTAGCCAGCAACTCGACCTCAGCACTCTCTTTAGCCATGTAAAAGGGTATGGCTGCCATCATGACAAGCATAACAGCAGCCGATACCACAAGCATTACAATATACCTTTTCATATCATTTGAATAGTTTTATCACTTTTGGGCAACACGTTTCCACCAAGTGTCGACATTGATATAGTCCTTGGCGTAAGACGGGAAGTCGGGATACTTCTCTTTCAGGCTCTGACGCTCATCGGGCCACTCAAAGTCGGTGCCAACAGCAATCTTGCTGGCAGCACGTCCTACAGGCGCGGTAAGTTCTACCCAGACATTATCCCTAAACACCTCGATCTTAATGTCATTAGCCGACTGGAAGTTGCCCTTGAGGCTGAACTTATATGGATCCTTGTCGGCATACTTCAGGCCCCTCTTTTCAGCATGGGTATTGACCATGACATCCTGAGCAACACCAAACATCTTGTGTACTTCCAGATTGGGGTCGCCATTGATTCTGATCTGCAATGTGGCTCCAGCAGCCTGGAGGATACAGACAGCACCGTCATCGGTCAATGTGACATCGAGTACAATATCATTGAAGTCGAAGTCTGTATCATCTTTTACGCCATCATTGTTAAGATCATGTACATTGAGGTCTTCAGCAATGATACGCCAGGCAGTAGCCTTTGGCTTCTCGGGAATTACCAGCAGAGGGAAGGTCGTCTCCACATTCTTATGGACAGCCAGCATCACGTCGTTACAGTCGAAATCGTCACAGGTGGCAGCACTTGCCCGGTCTTCCATACCAACGACATAGGCATTCTCCAATGCACCCGACTTGGCATCAAGCACAGCGAAGAACGATTTTTCATCCTTATTCAGATACTTGTTTGTGTAGGTCGTTTCACCCTCATCCTTCGGATTCTTGACATAGAAGCCTACCCTATTGCCAACGGGCACATCCTCCACACGAAGCGTAAACATCCTGGCATGTACTTTCTTGGCTTCAAAAGTAGTCCATATCTTATAGCCTCTCGCTGCCGGCGGAGTCTCCCATTGCGTTTCAGAGGGTTGCGAAGAGGTCGTATATTGGAAATAATTATAATTCTTCAGATCCTCAACAATATTTCCGACCAGCCTTACCTCCTTTCGGTCGGCAGGGCTCTGTGTCTCCGGGTCGTAATAATAGTAACCCATCTCCACTGCTTCTGTAGTATAGGTAAAAATGATGTCGAAACGGAACGGACCACGAGAGATAAACTCGAAATTCTTGATGCTCTGACCCACAGCCTTTCCCTCTGGCAGACTGTCAAGTGCCGTATCATAGAAGTCCTTGGTATATTCCTTGTCGAACGAGTCGGACAGATAGTAGCCAGTACCTTCAGTACGGGTGGCATTCTTCTTGGAGCGAACCGTGGCATTGAAGCCCCAGTCCTGACGAGAGTCCACCGAACCGCCAATATATGCCAAGAATGCCTTTTCGTACTTGGTCTTTGCATCCTCAGCCGGTTTTTCAGGATCATATAGATCCTTCTTCGAGCAACTGGTAAACACGCCGCCTAAAGCGATCAACGTCAGCCCAATATATAAAAGCCTCTTCATATATACCAATAAATTTAATATTTACTCATCTTGATTCAGTCTGAAACGACGAGCTGCATCCATGCTATGGGCAGCCTCGCTTTCCTGCTGTTGGTCTTTCTCCTCTTTCTTTCCAGCCAACCACAGGTTATGGGCTTCCTCAATCTCTTGCAGCTTCCCATCATGCAACTCATCACGTTTCTTCGACCACATCTTATTGATCTCATCGGCAGCCTTCTTCAGTTCGTCCAACTCCTCAGGCTTCTCATCGGCGCCCAGCAAGGCGAACTTCGATTCAGCCTCAGTCTGGGCTGCCATCATCTCGACCTTACACTTATCATAGAAGGTATCGGCACTTTGCTTCAACACGTCGTAACGGTCGTCATCGACATCAGGCATGGTAAACCTCAGGTATGAGACTTCTTGTTCACCCTGCTCTTCCCCAAGATCAACTTTCTCCTTTATAATGGTCTGTTGAAATTCGGGATGAGAACGAAGCACTGCTTCTGAAAGGGGTGTCAGGTCATCCATAAACTTCGGCGCGACATAGAGTGAATAGTCATCACCCTCCTTCTTGCCGGCATAAGCCACATCCTCAAGGTTCCTGACCTCATTCTCGACAACAACCTGTACAGGCAGCAACGAGGCTTCCTCGGCCTTGATGCACAGGTTCAGATAACGATAGTTTAATGCACCCACATAGCCTTTCTGACTCTCAGAAAGCTTACTTAATTCGTTGAATATTGCGCGTTTCATATCTTATTTCCCTTTATAACTTTTCACTATTCACTTTTCACTCCTTTGGCGCATCCTCGCTCTTCAGCTTGGCGCTTAAGCTGCCACCGCCACCACCGGCGCCCACAGCCATACCATCGCTGATATTAGGCGACTTGAACGACGTTTTAGCCTCGATGTTATCAATGGTGGCTTTCGGTGCCGTCAGCTCGCCCTTGACCTCGGTCTTGGCATTGATGGTCGTGTCACCATAGACAGCAGTCTTACTGCCACCCACAGCGGCATTGCCACCATCGAGCTGTACAACAGCCTTGCCGTCGCCCTGCTGGATCTCCAGCGTCTTGTCGGCAAAGGCACCAATCTCCTCTGACATCGCCTGAATCTTCTTGCTCTTGATGTCTTTCGACTTTGAACCCACATACATCTTTTCTGATACGAGGGTCATCGTGCTGCCTGCGGTCAGCTTGTCGTCGGTGAGTTTCTCCTTGTCCACATCCATCGACTTCACGCTGACGGCCTTCGCATTCAGGCTGATGGCTCCTGTGGCCTTGCCCTCGGCATCGGCAGCGAGGATGTCGGTCTTCTCTGCACGCACGGCTATCTTACCGTCCTTCGTCAGGGCCTTGGTCGATAGTTTGCCTTCCTTCACCTCGTAGTCGAGGCTCTCTACAGCGACGGTCTTCGACCGGATGATGACATCACCCTCAGCAGTATATTCGCCCTTGGTAATCTTACCCTTGTCGTCGCGCTCAATACTCTTCGGATTGGTTGTAGCCACTTCAATGGTCTTCGCCGTAATGCTCACCTTACCATCGGCAGCCAATCCCTTCTCGGTATAGGTATCATCTTTCTTCTGATAATCTATAGACTCAAGATTAATTGACTTTGAAGAGATATTCACCTTACCGGCAGCAGAAATCTCACTGTTGTCGGCCTTCGGGTTCGCAGTAGAAATTGTCACATTCTCAGATGCCAAACCAAAGGAGCTCTTCTCCAGTAATGTACCGTCAAGCTTATTCATGCTAATGTTCATCTGGGGTGTCCAGACACTGACACCAGCACCCTCGTTCGTACGGAGGTTACCATCACCATCGACCGACTTCACATTGATAAACTCGCCCTTCAGTGCAAGCTGTGCACCTGTCGTATTCTTATTGAAATCGTCACCAGACTTAATGGCTTTCTTCTCTTCCTCCAAGGCTTTAAGTTGGCGCTCCACCTCTGCCTGATGGGATACACCATGGATAAAATCAATCATCAGACGATACAAGGCTGGCATAATGCCCTCAACCTGCTCGCGTGCATTCTCAATATCGACCAGATTAAGGCGGGCACTGATGAAGTTTCCGTTCTTCTCCTGCTCCTTATCCATGATCTTCTTCAGGTCGGTGAAATATTTATCTATCTCAGTCTTCTGCTTGTCGCTGATGGATTTCAACTCGTCCTTCTGCTTTTTCAGAGATGTGATACGGGCCTCAACATTTCCTTTATGGAGGACACTCGAAGAGGTAGCGTCAATATCCAGTGTCTGATCGGCATGAATGGTAATACCACTACCACCAGGAACAGCAATAGGCTCAGAGAAAGCATCCTTCGCTTCATTGCTCTGCAGCACGACAGAACGGGCCTGTGTCAGTACAGCCGAATGGGGATAGACCACAGCCTCCTGACCGTCAATTCCCGGATCGACTGCCGTTTGCTGAATCACTGGTGCACGGCTGATAATCGTGCCGTTCTCACCAACACCTTCAACATCGACCTCTGAGCTACGGATAATCACCCGTCCCTCCCCTTTCAGGTCGCCACTCTTATCTACATGACCAATCACAATCTCGGGAGCAGAGAGAACAATACGACGCGGATCACTAATATACTGACCGTTATCGAGACGTTCAAAAATATCCGTCTTCATCTGTTGAACGGCCATCTTCTGCTTATGAATCTCCGCAAGATCTTTTGAAACAGTATTCTGGAAATCCGTCAGGATCTTCTTCCAATCATCAAATATATAATCCATAATTAAACTCCTTTCTTTATTATGACTGCATCATTGCATCCCTTATTATCTTAGCAAATCCATTTAGCCTCTTTTCTCCAATTAATGACTCTTCACTGAAATCTACATTGGCACGATAGATATTCTTGTCGAGAACCATCGTTCCTTCGGAACCCGAGAAGAGAATCTGCCCCTTCTTGCTGGAGCCCCAGGCAAAATCATCAAAAAATGCTTCCACTTTATCAAATCCTCCAAGAAAAGCCTGCGAAATCGGATCCGCAAGCGCATCCTTAACAAACTTGGCACCAGCGCCCGGCTCTGGTTTCTTCGGTAATTCCTGAATACTATTCACATACGCAGTCCAATCGGCATCAGAGCAATCAGGCTGAGGCTCTGCCGGAACAGTACCTTTCCCTATACCTCCAGGATTGGGTGAGGCCATACGTTTGAACCCATAGGCGTTTACCAACTCGATAAAGAACTTCCTGTTTATCTTCTTGCGCTCCGATTCCTGAATCAGATTGAAATCAGCCTTAAATTTCTTGTAATCATCTCTCGTAGAGATATTGGAGAGGATACAATCAGCTGGAAGTTTGTTCTGTTTCATTATATCCTTCACCTTTTCATACCCGCCATACATACGACTGACTATAAATTCAATGTTAAAAGACTTGATAAGTGCAATGGCTCCAGCCAATTGACGCGCAGCTTCAAGAACAGGTCTCTTCAAACGGTTTTGCTGATCAACCACGTATTTCCATTTGTTTTTAGCAAAATCTTTATCCTCATTTAATCTCTGCATACCAACAACGCCTAATGATAAGAAATTGTTGAAGACGGGCCACTCTATTTCCTGATTGTAGGTCAGATCCTTTTCGCAAATGCCCTTAAAACCAATAGCAGCCTTTACATCATCCGGATTATTCCACAACGCATTGATTATTTCCTCGAGGGTCTTGCACTGTGGCTCATTATTCTTATTCTTGCAATTATTCACGCCGGTTTCCAGGGCAGGACGGATACGGAAAGCACTTGTGTACAAAGCCTTGTATCTGTTAAGAATCTCATTGGTAATGGGGGTTATCTTCTCAAACGATCTGGATATATCGATAGGCTTACCTGCAAGTTTCTCGAAGCCAGAAGTGCTTTGTGGCTTCGAATAAGCATCGACAGGATAATCCGTCTTTCCGCTACCTGCTTCCATCATCAGATAGCGACCAGCTGTCATCTGTAATTTACCCTCCACTGGCTTAACAATCAGTTCGACGATATGACGAAGCAATGTCATATCGGTAACACTAAACAACGTCGAGGCTGTTTTCTTTGTAACAATCTTGGTTACATGCGTTGTTATCGACATGAGACTGAGATCCTCGGCATCATTATAAAACTTTTGTTTGATATTCTTGCCCGATTTCAATATCAAGTTAGAACCAGCCTCAATGGATACATTCTTACCAGAGATCTTCACATCACCATTAGGGGCACTGATGGTAATGCCGGTAAAGGCACTCATCTTCACATCACCCCAAGGCGACTTGATACTTATGTTACGGTCATTAGTACTACCCTTGATACTCCAGATACCGTATTTGTCTGTTAATTCAATATTACCCTCAAAATACTGATCCTTGTCACCTGCAAAAGTGAAAACATTCTGACCAGGGTAGAAACCCTGAATCATTTTAAATCCAGGATTGAAAGACGCCAGGAAAGCAGTCATTCCGGCACCAGTACCATCGCTCATCTTGATAGACTGGCCAGCAGGAGTCATGTGGACGATACTTGTCGTCTTCAGCGGAACTGGCATCTCCTGTTCAACAGAACCTACTACATAAGGACGCTCGATATTCCCATTGACGAAGTCTACTACCACAGGCTCATTAACATAATGCTGCCCATGAATACCTGCCTTTGGCGAACCAGCTGCACTGGCATAAATCAGCCAAGGAGATGGTATCTCACTACTTGGTTGCCAGTCGAATCTTACGCGTACACGGTTCTTGCGCAAGGGGTCATCGACATCGACAACAGTTGCCCGCTGCATACCAGAATGTTTGATATGACCTTCAGGAAGTAATGATGGATAAAAGTTTGTATCCTTCACACCTTTGTCAACTTCCGTTACCTGCAAACGGTTTTGGGGAATGGCCGTTACCTTGAAAACGACCATTCTTGTATCAACCACGGACTCAAAATATTCGTTCTTTACAATTTTCATCCTTTCAGGCTGGTAGCCTTCCACCTGAACAATCAGATACTTCTTATTGTCAACAAGGATTGTTTGTCCCAACTTCAGATCAGGATAAGTCGTATCGAAGTCAATCATAACAGCATTCTTACCCGAAGCCATCTCTTTCTTCACTATCGCTGCGTACTTCGAAGCATCTACAATCGGATTAAACTCGGAGAATTCACTGAAAATATTGTCACTAAACTGCTCCGCGTTAAATGTGACACCTTTCTTATTCTTGCCAAAGTAGTCGGAGTTGAACTTATCATTCTTTTCATCAGAAACCTTATTGGCTTGGAGAAGAGCGATTGTATCATCAACAAGTTCATCAACGATAAAGTTGAACAACGTCTTTTCGTTGTTTAAAATATTGGCAACCTTCTTCATCACATAGA
>JAEETB010000458.1 GCA_016286575.1 Prevotella sp. | reverse complement strand
TATCCGATGTGTGGTGTGCTACCCTATAGCATCACGGCACGACAGGCGGATCGTAAGCTCTCGCTGGGTTATCGCCGTTTCGAACTCGATGGCAGGGAATACCGTGGGCATGAGTTCCACTATACCCGGTTCCTCGCTGGGCAGCCAGAAAGCATCACGCAGGTCTATAACGCCAAGGGCGAACCAGTGGCGACACCCGTATTCAGGTATCAGAATGTCTTAGCAAGCTATACGCACCTCTATCAGATATGAAACAGTTACACCCTCTGATGTTCGCAGGCACAGGCAGCGATGTGGGTAAGAGCATCGTTGCAGCAGCCTTCTGTCGCATCTTCCGTCAGGATGGTTACCAGCCTGCACCCTTCAAGGCGCAGAATATGGCACTGAACTCGTATGCCACACCTGAGGGACTGGAGATCGGGCGTGCACAGGCTGTTCAGGCTGAAGCAGCGGGTATCGCCTGTCATACGGATATGAACCCCTTGCTGTTGAAGCCTCAGAGCGACCACACCTCACAGGTGGTGCTCAATGGCAAGCCCATCGGCAGTAAGAGTGCCTATGATTACTGGCGTCGGGGTGCCTCCGACATAGATTTCAGGCGAGAGGTTTGTCAGGCCTTCGATCGTCTGGCTGCCCGCTATAATCCCATCGTGATGGAGGGGGCAGGCAGTATCTCGGAGATCAACCTCAGGGATACCGACCTCGTGAACCTGCCAATGGCACGTCATGCGAAGGCTGACGTCATCCTCGTGGGTGATATCGATCGTGGGGGCGTCTTCGCCTCTGTCTATGGCAGTATCGCCCTACAGACACCAGAAGACCGCCAGCTTATCAAGGGCATCATCATCAATAAGTTCCGTGGTGACCTGCGCCTCTTTGAGGAGGGCAAGCGGATGCTGGAGGAGATCTGTGGGGTCCCAGTGCTGGGTATCATCCCCTATTTCAAGGATATCCATATCGAGGAGGAGGACAGTGTGGCACTGGCTCAGAAGTCGATGCAGCTGGCTCATGGGAAGGTGAACATCGCCGTAGTGATGCTGCAGCACCTCTCGAACTATACCGATTTCGACGCCCTCGAACAGGATCCACGCGTACATCTGTTTTATACCAACAACGTGGAGGATATCCGTAAGGCTGATATCATCATTGTCCCAGGATCGAAGTCGACACTCCATGATCTCTATGAGTTGCGCCGTAATGGGGTGGCACAGGCCATTGTGAAGGCTCATCGCGAGGGTGCCTCCGTACTCGGCATCTGTGGTGGTTATCAGCTGATGGGAGTGGAGGTGTGCGATCCAGACCATGTGGAGGGGGATATTGAACGTCTGCCTGGACTCGGACTCTTGCCCGTTACCACCACGATGAGTGGGGAGAAGGTGACGCGACAGGTCACTTTCCGTCCGTCATGGGGTGGTGACGAGATGCACGGCTATGAGATCCACATAGGTGAGACGCGACCATTTGGTGAGTCGAAGGCTGCACCATTGGCCATGATCGATGGTGGAAGAGCTGACGGCTATCTGGTGGACGGGACGTGTATGGGTACCTATATCCATGGTATCCTCGACAACAGTGGCTTCGTGGACTACCTCCTGCAGCCTTTTGCCGATAAGATGGACCAGGCAGGAAGACCCTTCGACTATCAGGCTTATAAAGAAGAACAATACGACCGTTTGGCAGATCATGTGCGCCGTCATGTGGACATGGCACGTATCTACGAGCTGCTTGGTGGTGAAGATATCAATAAGAAACAATGACACGCAGAATCATACTAATCACAGGTGGACAGCGCTCTGGCAAGAGTGGTGAGGCAGAGCGCCTTGCCCTGAGTCTCGCAGCGAATCCCGTCTATCTGGCCACAGCCCGGGTCTGGGATGAGGAGTTTCGTGAAAGGGTACGCCTCCATCAGGAGCGTCGAGGTCCGCAGTGGACGAATATCGAGGAGGAGAAGGTGTTGAGTCGTCATGATGTCAGCGGACGTGTGGTGGTGATCGACTGCGTCACACTGTGGCTGACCAACTATTTCTTCGAGGCTGAGCATGCCGCTGTGAAGGACATTCTCGAGGAGGCCAAGGCAGAGTTCGACCGTTTTACGGCTCAGGATGCTACCTTTATCTTCGTGACGAACGAGATTGGCAGCGGAGGTGTGAGTGAAAATGCCCTGCAAA
>JAEETB010000457.1 GCA_016286575.1 Prevotella sp. | reverse complement strand
GCCGCGTCATAGCCGACGTCGGTCTGACTTTCATCCGAGACGTCAGGAGCCGCACGATCGACAAAGTCGTCGATGTCCAGCTGATTCGAACGCTGATGGATACCGTCCTGCGCCCCATCGACGGCACATTGAAGATCAAGTCGCCCACCTTTGTACGTATTGAGGCGGGCAAGGGTTCTGCCGAGTACCCAAGAGCAGCCAGAAGGAAAAATGGCGACGTGGAACATGTCCCCTACGATTTGTATCCCAGTATTACTAAAGTTGCGTCTATTGCTAGAAGCAGAGTAGAGTTTGTTCAAAATGCCTATGAGAATATGTGTAAAGACATTGCGGCATTTAAAGTATTCTCCCAAGCGGCATGTGTAAACGCCAATGAAAAAGCTATCTCTGTAGCGGATATCAAGAATGCCTCATTCAAAGAAAATAAGTCTGACCTGGTATTTAACTGGGATCCGATAAAGTCTGTAGATGAATTGGGTAATGATTATCAAGACAAATATAATAATCTCAAGAATGAAAAGCCGAAGGAGGATGATGATCTATATGCATGGATCGAAGGGAATGCCATCTACCATAGGGATATGGAAGAGTGGAATCAAAAACTGAGAAAGCTCCAGGAGACTTACGCAAATAACCTAAATAAACGAAACAAGACTCTGGATGATAGGGAAAAGCTGGAAAATGCTGCAAGGAAACTGAGTGATAGCATTTATTCGCTCTATTATTTTACTAAGGTGTATTTCAACTCAAAAGATGTAGATTGTGAAAATCTGATTTTCGCCAATTCTATCAAGGGTGCGCTCGATAGTTTGTCTTACAATAAAGAAATACCTATCAAAAACGATACGAGAAAGGAGACCATCAACGACTGGGCTGCTCAAAAGAAACATTACATGAGGCTAGCCGTCTGTTCATTCTTTTCACAAAGTGAGTTGTCGAGTAAGGTGTCGAGTAAGGTGAACAACAAATTCATGACTCTCAGTGAACCGACAGGCGTTACTGACAATCTTGCCGATGATATCACCTGGCAGACTTGTGTTGGTTCTATGGTGAGCAAGCCTACTACTGCAGAGAAAATAAGGCTTATGATAAAGGAATGGGCGGATGAGACTTATAAAGACCCATACGAGGATCCTATAGTCAATCAGCATCGTTGGAAGGTAGGTGTGGATGGAAAGATTCTCATGTCTGACAATCCAGGAAAGACCTTGACTTTTGGTAATAATGGTCTTGTCCATGCAACCAACAACATGGCATTTACTGATAAGTCATGTGATGAGTTGAAGAATATGTTATGTTCAATTGGTACTAATGTAGAATAATGAAAGGATATAATTATGGCAGATTCGATATTTTCTAACTGGCTGTTGGCTCTTCAGAATCTTCAGTCGAGCGTATCGAAAGATCTTTCCGAAATACGCAAACAGAAAGCAGAAATACAGCAACTGAAGGCGGACATCCTGAACGAGGTGGCCAGGGGTAAGTTTATCCGCGACGACGAGCGTATCGTGCTCTCAGCCCCCGAGATTGTGATTGGCAACGTGGATGCCGGCGGCATGTTGTATGGCGACGGCGGCACTATCATCATCCGTGGACAGAAGTTAGGTCTTCAGGGTGTCGGTGAGAATGGCACTGTGGACACACGCGCCGCCGTCATCGCCCAGACGGCTGTCGATCCCGGACCCGACGGCATCGAGGAGGTGGTGCGCTCACAGTCGGCCGTCATCACCCAGGCCAAGCACATCACGCTGCAGAGCAACGAGGCCGTGGAGGACGGCTATTTCTCACGCTCGGCCACGACGACCGGTGCTACAGGCATCAGGATTCATGCCGACGAGGAGGTGGAAATCGATGCTTCGCAGTCGGTGGAGAACCGCAAGGAAGCCATTGAGAACAGTCTAAATGAGTTGAAGCAACAGGCGTTTGACCTGAGCAGCGAAGGCCTCACCACCATGGCGAAAATCACCGGCACCGTCGCTGCGATGGAAGCGATGCTGCAGGGGCAGGATCTCATCAACTTCGATGAATTTCTGATGCGCGTCTCCGTGACCATTCTCGACGAGCTGTCTCAGACATTCAAGAACCAGCTGCCCACGGCTTACGATGCCCTTGAGAATGCGATCTCAACGATGACGAGACTCGCAGAGGTCAATCGCAGGCAGAAGGCCCT
>JAEETB010000082.1 GCA_016286575.1 Prevotella sp. | reverse complement strand
ATCAGGGTGATGGCGATGTGGGTGTAGAGCTTGATCCGTTCGCCGGTGATGCGCTGCTGCTCCATCTGGATGTCCTGATTGATGTCGTTGATGGTGAGCGTGGAGATCTCGTTGTTACGTTTGTCCTTGGCGGCCATCAGTTTGTAGAGGGTCTCGATCTCAGCATCCTTGTCGCCCTTGAGCTTATAGATATGGCTGAGGAAGCAGAGTCGGGGAATATCGAGGGTGATGGAGTCGCAGGCTTTCACGGCCTGATCGAAGTCGCCATCGAAGAGGAAACGCCCCAGATGCATGTATTTCCAGTACATCGAGAGCTCTTCTTGGGGATTCTCCTCACGTATCTTGACCACCTCGCGATAACAGTCATCGAAGGTCTTCTTGTCGTTATGACCGATGGCCACCATGCCTTTCAGTGAGGTGGTGGAGCAGCGCTGGCGAGGCGTTTTGGCGAGGGCGATGGCCTTGTCGGCCCAGTAATAGCCATTGGGTCCATCTTCGGGCTCGGAGAGGATGCTGATGTTGGCCAGCGTCGAGTAGATGTTGAGGAGATCGTTGTCGTTAGTGCCTGGCTTGATGGCGTTGGCTGCCTTCATCAGGTATTTCCTGCTGAGTTCGTTCTCGTCGCGCGAACCGTAGAAGATGCCGAGGAGTTCGTCGACCATGTAATAGCAATCCTCTGCCTTCTGCTTGATGAGTTCGTCTTTGATCTGTTCGGTCTTCTCGAGGGCCTTGCTGTAGTAGTTGTGGTTGAGGTCGTAGCATACCTCGCGACTCATGGTCTTGAAGTATTTGTACTGGTCGTGGACGCTCTTGTAATAGTTGCGCAGATTCTCAAGAGCCTTGTAGAACTCATAGTCGTTGTTGCCAACGAAGAAGACCTGTACGATACGTTCGAGGCGTTCTTCCTCGGTCTCTTCCGTCGTGTCCTGTGCGAAGAGGACGACAGGGCTGATCGTCAGCATGATGATGAATAGTAGTCTTTTCGAGATTTCCTTGAAGTGTATCATGACTTTATGTATTTAGAAGTTGAGTTCAGTCCAGTTCTCGCTGAAGTCGGTCATGCTCGAGAAAATGAGGTTAGCGCCTGCAGCGAGCAACTCGTTGTTAGGCAACGGACCGGTGTTGACAGCGATGGTGAAGATGCGGGCGGCATAGCCTGAGCGCACGCCCAATGGGGCATTCTCGACGACGATGGCCTGCCAAGGGGCGAGGTCGCCTGCCTTGCGGAGTCCCATGAGGTAGGGGTCGGGCAGGGGCTTGCCACGTTTCACGTCGTAGGCAGTGGTGATGTTGGACTCGTCGACATAGTCGCCGAAATCCTTCAGGATACGGTTGATGAGCGGGCGCTGTCCACTGCCTGTGACAACGCCGCACTGGATGTCATTCTCATGGATCTGGCGCATCAGCGAGAGGATGCCTGGCATGACGGGGGCCTCGGGCAGGCTGTGGAAGGTCTGCGACTTGAGGTCGTACATCTTCTGGGCCTCGGCTTCGTCGATATCGCGATGTTGCTGGAGCCGTACCATCTGGCGGATGGTGTCGACACCACGGGCGCCTTCGGTCTGATAGGCATCATCGGCTGTCATGTGGATGCCGAACTTGGCCATCGACTCCTGCCAGGCAATCGCGTGATTGGGCATGGAGTCGTAGAGGACGCCGTCCATATCAAAGAGCACGACTCTGGGGCTCAGTGCCTCAAAGCCGTGTTCTTCCAGGTATTTCTTGATCGCCAGCTGATACATTATTCCTTTGCCAGACGCTCTTTAATGGCCTTCGAGTCAGCCTCATAGCCGGGCTTGTCGAGCAGGGCGAACATATTCTTCTTGTAAGCCTCTACACCTGGCTGGTTGAACGGGTTCACACCCAGCAGGTTGCCGCTGATGCCGCAGGCAATCTCGAAGAAGTAGATGAGCTGTCCGAGGTAGCGCTCGGTCAGGCGAGGCATGGTGATGCGGATGTTGGGCACGCCACCGTCGACATGAGCCAGACGTGTGCCGAGCTCGGCCATCTTGTTCACTTCGTCCACACGCTTGCCAGCGAGGAAGTTCAGTCCGTCGAGGTTCTCCTCATCATTGGGGAAGAGCAGCTTCTTCTCGGGCTCCTCGATAGAGATGACCGTCTCGAAGATGGTGCGCTCGCCGTCCTGGATCCACTGTCCCATGGAGTGGAGGTCGGTGGTGAAGTCGACAGAGGCAGGGAATATACCCTTCTTGTCCTTACCCTCAGACTCGCCGTAGAGCTGCTTCCACCACTCACTCATGAAGTGGAGCTTAGGCTGGAAGTTGACCATGATCTCGATCTTCTTGCCACTCTGATAGAGGCCGTTGCGAAGAGCTGCGTAGATGGCTGCAGGATTCTCTGCGAAGGGCACATCGGTACCGCAAGCCTTCTCCATGTCCTGAGCACCGCCAACGAGTTCCTTGATGTCGAATCCGGCACAGGCGATAGGCAGCAGACCTACTGGTGTGAGCACTGAGAAGCGACCTCCCACGTTGTCGGGGATGATGAAGCTCTTGTAGCCCTCCTTGTCGGCACAGGTACGGGCAGCACCGCGCTTGGCGTCAGTCACAGCCACGATGACCTTCTTGGCCTCGTCCTTGCCACGCTGGGCCTCGCACTGCTTCTTCAGCAGACGGAAGGTGAGGGCAGTCTCGGTGGTGGTACCACTCTTGGAGATGTTGATCACACCGAACTTCTTGCCTTTCAGGTACTCAGTGAGTTCGAAGAGGTAGTCCTCACCGATGTTGTTGCCTGCAAAGAGGATGGTGGGGTTCTTCTGGTCCTTCACCAGCCAGGCAAACGAGTTGCTGAGGGCTTCGATGACGGCACGGGCTCCCAGATAGGAACCGCCGATACCAGCCACAACAATGGCCTCGCAATTCTCGCGGAGCACGTTGGCCGTAGCCTGGAGCTCGTCGAGGAAGGCGGGGGTGATGCTGGAGGGCAGATGGAGCCATCCGAGGAAGTCGTTACCTGGGCATGTGCCCTCTTCAAGAGCCTTCTGAGCGGCCTTTACCTGAGGCTGGAATGCCTCTACTGCACCTGCCTCGAGGAAGCAGGCGGCTTTCGTGATGTCAAGTTTAATGTTACTCATAAAATATGTTTTTATTGATGTTTGTTAGTTTGTTACTATGTCCTTATGTTCTTCTGTCTAGAATCACCTGAATGAATCTGTTAATAATTTGATTTCAATCTGTGGGGCGATGCGCTCGTAGAGGATGTTGTAGACCGCATCGAGGATGGGCATGTTCACATGACAGTGACGGTTGATCTCCTTCATACACTTCGTACCGAAGTAACCCTCGGCAATCATCTCCATCTCAATCTGTGCCGACTTGACGCTGTAGCCCTTGCCAATCATCGAACCGAACGTGCGGTTACGTGAGAAGTTGGAATAGCCTGTCACCAGCAGGTCGCCCAGATAGACACTGTCATAGATGTTACGATCCAGGGGATAGACAGCTGTGAGGAAACGGTTCATCTCCTGCACGGCGTTGGCCATGAGCACTGCCTGGAAATTGTCGCCGTATTTCAGTCCGCTGCAGATTCCTGCTGCAATGGCATACACATTCTTCAGGACAGAGGAATACTCGATGCCCACCACGTCGCCAGAGGTCTTTGTCTTGATGAACTCACTGGAGAGTACGTCGCAGAAGGCCTGTGCCTTGTCGCGGTCACTACAGCCCACCGTGAGGTAGGACAATCGCTCGAGGGCCACCTCCTCTGCATGGGAGGGACCACCGATGCAGGCGATGTTCTCATAAGGCACATCATAGACCTGGTGGAAGTATTCTGAGCAGACGAGGTTCTCATCGGGCACGATACCCTTGATGGCGGTGAGAATGAACTTGTCGCGGATGCGCGTCTTCAGTTTCTTCAGGTGACTCTTGAGATAAGGCGAAGGCGTGACGAAGACGAGTGTATCGTATTGTTGGGCGATGCGGTTGATGTCGCTGTCGAAACTGATCTCGTCGATATTGAAATGCACACTGGTAAGATAGGCGGGGTTATGGCCCATGCGACGGAAATCATCAATCCGGTCATCGCGACGCATATACCAGCCGATATGGTGGGTGTGACTCACCACGATCTTGGCTATGGCTGTTGCCCAGCTGCCGCCACCGATAATTGCTATCTTACCTACGTCGTACATAAGTACTTTTTTTTAGACAGAAGAACAAAAGAACATATTTTTTCTGCGCGTAGCTTCTTATGTTTCTTATGTTCTTATGTCTAATTTATTGTTCGTTACTTTTGTTGATCCACTCGGCGACTTCATCTACTGAAGGCTTCTGGAGTTCGAGCTTGTACTTCTTGACGATGTCACCAATCTTCTGCTGGAGACCCTGGGGCTTCTCGTCCTTGATGTTTGAAATCAGGTTGAAACCAGCCTTGCGGAGAACAGGTACCCAGTCCTCGCTGACACCAATCTCAGCCCACTCTGCAGGTGTCGACTGGGGGATCTTCTTCTCGGGCTTCATCTGTGGGAAGAAGAGCACCTCCTGGATGAAGGTCTTACCCGTCATCAGCATCACGAGACGGTCGATACCGATACCGATACCAGAGGTAGGCGGCATACCATACTGCAAAGCACGGAGGAAGTCCTGATCGATGATCATGGCCTCGTCGTCGCCCTTGTCAGCAAGTTTCATCTGCTCTACAAAACGCTCCTCCTGATCGATAGGATCATTGAGCTCAGAGTAGGCATTAGCCAACTCCTTGCCATTCACCATCAACTCGAAACGTTCTGTCAGGCCGGGCTTGCTGCGGTGCATCTTGGTGAGGGGTGACATCTCCACGGGATAGTCGGTGATGAAGGTAGGCTGGATGAAGGTGCCCTCGCAGAACTCGCCAAAGAGTTCGTCGATGAGCTTGCCCTTACCCATGGTCTCATCGACATCCATACCCTTCGAGAGACAGAACGCACGAATCTCCTCTTCCGTCTTGCCGTTGCAGTCGAAGCCTGTCTTCTCCTGAATAGCCTCGAGGATGGGCAGACGGCGATAAGGTGCCTTGAAGCTGACGATGTTGCCATCGATCTCGCGCTCAGGCTTACCGTTGACGGCGATACAGATGGTCTCCAGGAGCTTCTCTGTGAACGACATCATCCAGTTGTAGTCCTTATACTGCACATAGAGCTCCATGCAGGTGAACTCAGGGTTATGGTTGCGGTCCATACCCTCGTTGCGGAAGTTCTTGCCAATCTCGTAGACACCCTCGAAACCGCCCACGATGAGGCGCTTCAGATACAACTCGGTAGCGATACGCATGTACATATCCTGATCGAGTGCATTGAAATGGGTGATAAACGGACGGGCAGAGGCTCCTCCTGCAATCATCTGCAGGGTAGGTGTCTCCACCTCGGTATAGCCAGCCTCGTCGAGAACCTTTCTCAACGTACGGATAACGGTAGCACGCTGCAGGAAGGTGTCCTTGACACCCTCGTTGACCACCAGGTCGACATAACGCTGACGATAACGGAGTTCTGGATCGTCAAACTTATCGTAAGCCACACCGTCCTTGTATTTCACAATGGGCAGTGGCTTAAGACTCTTGGAGAGCAGTTTGAGCTCAGAGGCATGGACTGAGATCTCGCCTGTCTGGGTGCGGAACACTTTACCCTTCACACCGATAAAGTCGCCAATATCGAGCAGGCGCTTGAATACATTATTATATAAGTCCTTATTGTCGCCTGGACAGATGTCATCGCGGGTGATGTAGACCTGGATGCGGCCTTTGGAGTCCTGAAGCTCGGCAAAAGAGGCCTTGCCCATGACACGACGGCTCATCATTCGACCCGCAATGACAACCTCGTGCTCCTCTTCTCCTTCCACATTCCACATTCCACATTCCACGTTCTCTCTGATCTCTGTGCTAAAGGCATTAGTGGGGAACTCTGCTGCAGGATAGGGATCGATACCCATAGAGCGCAGTTCCAGAAGGCTCTGGCGCCTTCCGATTTCTTGTTCGCTTAATTCTAAAACGTTCATCTTAAATATTCGAATATTTCTATTTTGTGGCTGCAAAGTTACAAAAATCTCGCGAAAAATGCAAGATTAGAGTAAATAATTGCAAAAAAAATATGAAAGATTTGTTTGAACAAGAAAAAATGTTTATATTTGCGACAACTTTACCAACAACCGAAGAATGGAAAGGACTACTGCAAAAAAACGGGTCGTAGGCGTAGACATTAGCCTTGCTGAGACTACTTACGCCATTGTCGACGTAAAAGGTGACATCATTGCCAAGGACAGTTTCCCTACCGAGGACTATCCTGACATCAATCAATATGTGTCGACACTGAGTGAGCGGATCCTCGGACTGATCGAAAGGAACGGGGGCTACGAGAGTGTACGTTCTGTAGGTATCAGTTCGCCCAGTGGCAGTTTTATGACAGGTAGTATCGTGAATTCGCCTAACCTGCCCTGGAAAGGGGTGATTCCCTTGGCTGCGATGCTGCGTGACAGGATGGGTCTGGCAGTGGCACTGGCTAATAATGCGACAGTATCGGCTTTGGGTGAACACACCTTTGGCTGTGCGAGAGGTATGCGCGATTTCGTACTGATCACCCTGGGCACTGGCATGGGTAGCTGTCTGTTCTCCAATGGTCTGATCCATAAGGGAAGTGATGGTTTTGGTGGTGAGGTCGGACATACCTGTGTCGTCGATGGTGGGCGTCAGTGTGGCTGTGGCAACAAGGGTTGCCTGGAGACCTACACTGCTGCCAAGGGCATCGTACTGACAGCCAAGGAGGTTATGGCCGAGAGCAACCGACCCTCACTGATGCGTGACCTTGAGAAGTTGTCGCCCCGTACGATCAAGGATTGTTGTGACCAGGGCGATGAGCTCGCCATCGAGGTCTATCGTCGTACAGGTAGGATATTGGGTCTGGGCCTGGCCAACTATGCGTCTGTCGTCGACCCTGAGGCGTTTGTCTTCACGGGTGGCGTCGCCAAGGCAGGCCATTGGCTGATGGATCCCATGGAGGAGGCCTTCAATGAGTATGTGTTCCACAACATACGTGGCAAGGCGAAGTTCCTCATTTCCGAACTTGAACTGCATGATGTGTTGGGTGCCAGCGTCCTGGCATGGGAAGTAAGAGAGTATTCATTATTCAAATAGTTGAATCTTAATTGAGATCATAGAAATGGATTCAATAGAGACAATAGACAAGATCAAGACCCGCGTCGTAGGAATCGACATCCGTGTAGACCGAACCACATTCGCTGTCGTGGATATCCGAGGTGAGATTGTGGCAAAGGATCAGTTCTATACTGATGAGTATCCTGATATCAACGACTATGTATCAGCGCTGGCAGAAAAGGTCATCATGCTCGTTGAGGAGAATGGCGGCTATGAGACCGTCCGTTCTGTGGGTGTGAGTGCTCCCAGTGCCAGTTCTGTGACGGGATGTATCGAAAATGCAGCCAACCTGCCATGGAAGGGCGTTGTACCCCTGTCAGCGATGTTGCGCGACAGACTGGGACTCGCTGTGGCTGTGGCCAACGATGCCCATATTACCGCCTTGAGCGAGAAGACCTATGGCAGTGCTCATGGTATGAAGGACTTTGTGGTGGTTTCCATCAGTCATGGTGGTCTGGGCAGCTGTTTCTATTCCAATGGACAGCCTCATCTGGGCTTCAACGGTTTTGCCGGCGAGTTTGGTCATTGCTGTGTCGTGCCTGGTGGTCGTGAGTGTGGCTGTGGCAACAGGGGCTGTCTGGAGACTTACTGTTCGAAGGCCGGACTCGTGAAGACGGCTGAGGAGTTGATTGCCGAAAGTAAGGAACCCACCTTGTTGAGCGAGTTGAATGACTTGACGATAGATACCATTACCGACTGTTGCTACAAGGGCGACAAGGTGGCTATCGAGGTGTTCCGTCTGACAGGAGAGATGTTGGGTCTGGGCCTGGCCAACTATGCTTCGGTCCTGAATCCTGAGGCCATCATCCTGACAGGCGAAGTGACTCAGGCAGGCAAATGGCTGCTGAAGCCGATGCGTGCTTCGTTTGAGGAACACGTGTTCCATAATATCAAGAACAAGACGCGAATCCTCGTCTCAATCCTGAAGGAGGGTGAGCGCGACGTGCTGGGGGCCAGTGCCCTGGCATGGGATGTGAAAGAGTATTCGTTATTCAAATAGAACCTAAAAAACTAGCAGATAAAAGTAAACATGGAAGAAGTTAATATCAAATCCCGAGTGGTCGGTGTCGACATCAGTAACGAGAGTACCACTTATGCCATTGTTGATGTCCGTGGAAACATCATAGCAGAGAGTTCGTTCTCGACAGAGGATTATCCTGATATCAATAATTTCGTGACCCATCTGAGTGAGAAAATCGTAGAGCTCGTTGAGGAGAATGGTGGCTATGAGACTATCCGTTCGATAGGTGTCAGTGTCCCCAGTGCCAGCTCGGTTTCTGGTTGTATCGAGAATGCAGCCAACCTGCCTTGGAAGGGAATCATCCCCCTGGCTGTGATGCTACGTGAACAGATAGGACTGGCTGTGGGACTATCCAACGATGCCCATATCTCAGCTCTTGGCGAACAGACCTTTGGCATGGCTCATGGCATGCGTAACTTCATCATCATCAGTCTGGGTATCGGCATTGGCAGCTGTTTCTTCGCTGAGGGTGTGGAGCATCAGGGACATCTGGGCTTTGCAGGTGAGTTCGGACATACCTGTGTGGTGGTCGATGGTCGTGAGTGTGGCTGTGGTCACCGGGGCTGTCTCGAGGCCTACGTGGGTGCCAAGGGTATCGTCGTAACGGCTCGTGAGGTCATGCAGGAGTCTGACCGTCCTTCGTTGATGCGTGATCTCGAGAAACTCTCGCCACGTACGATTGCTGAGTGCTGTGACCAGGGCGATGAGTTGGCCATCGAGGTGTTCCGTCGTACAGGATATGTGCTGGGTCTGGGTATGGCCAACTATGCCTCTATCGTCGATCCTGAAGCCATCATCTTCACTGGTGGCATCGCGAAGGCAGGCAAGTGGCTTCTTGAACCAGTGGTTGAATCATTTGAGGATCATGTATTCGGCAATCTCCGTGGTAAGGTGAAGATCCTGTCGTCGAAGCTCGATAATCGTGAGCGCGATGTCTTAGGTGCCAGTGCCCTCGCCTGGAGCGTTCCCGAATACTCGCTCTTTAAGTAGTTCTTAGACAGAAGAACATAAGGACATAATATGGTTCTGCAAGAATATGTTCTTTTGTTCTTATGTCAAAAATAGAAAGAAGTGAACGTCGAGGAAATTAAAAAAATAATTGAGGAAAAGCCCAATTTGAGTACAGCCCTCGGGATGGAGTTTATCTCCACGCCCGAGGACGATACTTGTATGGCACGTATGAAGGTTGACGAACGTAACCGTCAGCCCTTCGGATTCCTGAGTGGTGGGGCTACGTTGGCTTTGGCTGAGAACGTTGCTGGTGTAGGCTCCTCTGCACTGTGTCAGGGCTGTGCCTGTGTGGGTATCGAGGTCAGCGGCAGTCATGTGAAGGCAGTGTCTGAAGGTGACACAGTGACAGCCTTTGCGCGTCTGTTACACAAAGGGTCTTCTCTTCACGTCTGGAATGTCGACATCAAGGATACTTCTGGCGATCTGATCTCCAGCGTACGTGTCACGAACTATGTCATTAATCCGCAGCGTAAGTGATGGCAGGATTTGCAGTCTATCGTTTACCCTATGCGCAACAAGCCACCCTCGTCCGTCAGACAGAGGGTGAGCCGATGGAGTTGTACAGTTGTCAGGATCTTAACGGACGACAGGGATTTGTCGTGGCTCCTTTCGAGGTAACCCCTGAACAGCCTATTCTCCTGATCCGTCCTGATGAGGTGGAACAGATAGATGTTCAGCAGGAACAGCTCTCCTTGTGCCAGGATACCGAACCAACCGTTCCTTCCCTTCACTATTCCATCGACTTTGCGAACTTCCACTCGCAGCTCAGTCTGGGGGCTTTCCAGAAGATTGTCCTTGCCCGTTGTGCAGTGGAGCCCAAGACGGATACTGTTGATCCTATGGCACTTTTCCATAGGGCTTGTGCACTCTATCCACGTATGTTCATTGCCATGGTCTCAACAGCGAAGAGTGGCCTCTGGCTGACAGCTACGCCAGAGATTCTCCTGGAGGGTCGTGAGCGCAGTTGGCGTACCATCGCCTTGGCTGGTACGATGCAGCTTGAGGGGGAACAGTTGAAGGGCGAGGGTGAGCAGGTGACCTGGTCAACCAAGAATATCCAGGAGCAGCGATATGTGGCAACCTATATCGCAGAGTGCCTGGAGCAGTTTACCAACGATTTCCATGAGGAAGGTCCCAAGACGGTACGTGCGGCTAACCTCGTACACCTGCGTAGTGATTTCAACTTCACCCTGCCTGCCGATGATCATATCGGTGATTTGTTGCAGGCCCTTCATCCTACGCCAGCCGTGTGTGGTCTCCCCAAGCGCGACGCGTTCCACTTCATCACCCATAATGAGCATACACCACGTCGGTATTACAGTGGTTTTATGGGCATGCTCGATCCTCAGGCTGAGACGCACCTCTACGTGTCGCTGCGTTGTATGATGATTGGCGACGACGGCTATCACCTTTATGCCGGTGGTGGTCTGTTGCGTGAGAGTACGATGGAGCAGGAATGGCGCGAAACAGAGCAAAAGCTCTCCACCATGCGACAAGTTATTAATCGTAAATCGGACTCGCTTTAGCGCTTTTACAAAGCGTAGCGACTAAAAGAAATCTGTAAATCGTAAATCTGTAAATCGTAAATCGTAAATCTGTAAATCGTAAATCACTTGATGTATAGTAATAAGGAGAATGTAAACATACTGACGAGTTTGCTCGTGGCACATGGGGTGCAGCATGCAGTGGTTTGTCCAGGCAGCCGTAACTCCGCCATCGTTCACAACCTCAACGAGTGCCCGGCCATCCAGTGTTACCCTGTGACTGATGAGCGCTCGGCAGGTTTCTATGCCCTGGGAATGTCACAGGCACTCCGACAGCCAGTCGTGGTATGTGTCACCAGTGGCACTGCACTCCTGAATCTCGCACCTGCTGTGGCTGAGGCTTGTTATCAGCATATCCCCCTGGTCGCCATTTCTGCTGATCGTCCCCCTCAGTGGAT
>JAEETB010000456.1 GCA_016286575.1 Prevotella sp. | reverse complement strand
CGGAAATTGGCGGGCTCGTCGAGTACCAGTCCATCACGGTTACCAAGGATATTGGTAGAGAACCATCCACTCAAACCAAGACAACGGGTACCGATAATCGGGGCGAAACCAGACTTAACGAGTGTCTGACCAGTCTTGAAGTCTTTACCGGCAATCGGCATCTTGGTCTTCTCGGCCAACTGCCACATGGCTGGGATATCGACAGTGGTATTTGGTGCACCCATGATGAAAGGAGCGCCCTCGGAGAGTGCAGCATAGGCGTAGCACATAGAGGGGGCGATATGTTCGCGATCATCTGCCTTCATAGCGGACTCTAAATCAGTGAGCTGATAGTGAACATGCTCGTTGATTGGCACATAAATCTCAGTAGATGCAGCCCAAAGAACGACAACGCGCTCGCAACCCTTCTGGGCCTTGAAATCACGAATATCCTTACGTAAAGCCTCCACCATCTGCCAACGGTTCAAGCCCTGCTTAACATTGTCGCCGTCTAGGCGTTTGGCATAGTTCTTATCAAATGCGGCAGACATAGGAACAATCTGCTCCAGTTCTTCGCGAACGGGATTGATATCCTTCTCCTTGAGCACTTCAGCATACATGGCTGCCTGATAGGCGTTTTGGGGATATACATCCCAACAACCGAACACAATATCATCAAGTTTAGCCAGGGGTACGATATTGGCATAATGCAGATACTTGGCTTCAGCACCGCGACCCACACGCATCTTATCGTACTGAGTCATTGAACCAACGGGCTTGGCAAGCCCTTTACGAGTCATTAACACACCTGTCATGAACGTGGTAGACACAGCTCCACAGCCTACTACCAAAATACCCAATTTACCCTGAGCGGGGGCTACATTCGTCTGCTTCATTTTGTTTGTATGGTTGTTTATAACTTAGTTTCTGCCTGCAAAGGTGCAAATAATAATCGGAATAGACAAAGAAAACCGCAAAAAAAGAGTATAGTTTTATGCTTTTCATGGCTATATTGAGGAAAAATGCAATATTTATGCAAACAATTCGGTGCTTGATGGCAATAAAAAAGCGGCGCACGGAATGCGTCGCTTTTTTTATAATAAGATGAGATATGACTATACCTTGATCTCAACCTCAACACCGCTGGGGAGCTCAAGTTTCATCAGAGCGTCAACGGTCTTAGCTGTAGAGCTATAGATGTCGATCAGACGCTTGAAGTCTGACAGCTGGAACTGCTCACGAGCCTTCTTGTTAACGAAGGTAGAACGGTTCACGGTGTAGATACGCTTGTGTGTGGGAAGGGGGATAGGACCGCTGATGATAGCACCTGTGGCCTTAACAGCCTTCACAATCTTCTCTGCTGACTTGTCTACTAATTTGTGGTCGTAGCTCTTCAGCTTAATACGAATTTTCTGACTCATTTTCTTAATACTTAATTATTAATTCTTATTATTTAAAAAGGAGGCCGCTAAAGAGTCATTTGCTCAGCGGCACTCCGGATTTGTTTGTTTATACCAGATCGGCACGACCCTTCACCTCCTCAAGCACAGCCTTGGCGATTGAGCTTGACAACGGTGCGTGGTGATCGTACTCCATAGAGCTGGTGGCACGACCAGAAGTGATGGTACGCAGAGCGGTTACATAACCGAACATCTCTGACAGGGGAACCATAGCCTTAACGACACGGGCACCCGAGCGAGCCTCGTCCATACCCTCAACCTGACCACGACGCTTGTTCAGGTCACCGATGACATCACCCATGTTCTCCTCAGGTGTTACTACCTCGAGCTTCATAATAGGCTCCATCAGTACAGGCTTAGCCTGAGCGCAGACTGCCTTGTAAGCCATCTGGGCAGCAATCTCGAATGAGAGCTGGTCAGAGTCAACGGGGTGGAATGAACCATCAACTACAGTTACCTTCAGTGAATCCATTGGATAGCCACCAAGGATACCGTTCTTGAGCGATGCCTCGAAGCCCTTCTGAATGGCGGGGATGAACTCCTTAGGGATGTTACCACCTTTCACCTCGTTGATGAACTGCAGAGGTCCGTTCTCCTTGATATCGTAATCCTCGTCAACAGGACCAACGTTCACGATGATATCGGCAAACTTACCGCGACCACCTGACTGCTTCTTGTAAACCTCACGGTATCCCATGACTGTCTTGGTGATGGCCTCCTTATAGTTAACCTG
>JAEETB010000081.1 GCA_016286575.1 Prevotella sp. | reverse complement strand
GGCTGAGGCTTTGCCTCACCACGTGAGAACATCAGCTGACCGCCACTCTCCATGTTGGTACGCAGGTCGAGCTCTGTAACGTGGATGGTATTCACGATCTCGCTGAAACGGCTGATAGCTTTCTCAACAGCTTCCTCATCAGGGAAGTAGACGTTGTAGTGACCCTGCATGCCGATACCGTCGATGGGCACACCAGCGTCCTTCATCTTCTTCACCATCTCATAGATACGCTCTCGCTTGCCAGGATCAACGGTGCTGTAGTCGTTGTAGATCAGCACACCTGTGGGATCAGCCTCACGGGCGAACTCAAATGCCTTGGCGATGAACTCGTCGCCACAGAGCTTGAAGTGACGGCTCTGGCGATAGGGGCTTGGGGTTACACCAGGACGAGGGAACATCATGTTGTCGTCGGCAATAGCCTCATTCACCACGTCCCAGGCATATACCACATCCTTATAGCGGTTTACCACCGTGTGGATATGCTCGCGCAGACGCTGGTAGAACACTTCCTTCTTTACCTCCTTGCCTTTCTTGTCTGTGAACATCCAGTCGGCAAACTGAGAGTGCCAGCAGAGGCAGTGACCACGCATCTTGATACCGTTCTCACGACAGAAATTGGCGATACTGTCAGCCAGACCGAAGTTCCACTGACCCTCTGCGGGGTGGATCTCACCTGGTTTCCAGGCGTTCTCAGCGGTGACGCTGTTGAACTGCTTCTTGATAAGCTCCATCTGAGCAGGATCAGACACGTTGGCCTTGTTCACTGCTACACCAATGGTGAAGTAGTCCTTGTAGGCATCCTTCAATCCTGGGCCTGCAGAATAGTCAACGGGGCGTCCCCATTGTGCAAAAGCTGTCGAACTGGCAGCTACAAGCATCGTAAGTACAAAGAAAATCTTTTTCATTTTAAAATTACTTTAAGTCAGTTATACAATTAATTTTTGGTGGGTTCTTACTTGAACAGATGTGGGATGAACTGTTTCAGGCCACGTCGCCAGGTGAGCCACTCGTGGTCAGTACCTGTCGACTCGTAATAGTGGGCGTTGATGCCCAGAGCCTTGAGGTCGTTGACGAGTTTCTCTGTGCCGAACATCTTATCCATTCCTTCCGTGCCGCTCATCATGAAGAGGTAGTGAATCTTCTTGTTGAACTCGTCGGCACGGGTGAAGATACCGTCGTAGGCTGTTTTGGGGTCAAGACCGAAGATGGCGCCGCTGAAGGTTCCCATGTAGGAGAACTTGTCCATGTTGGACAGTACGACATCGAAGGTCTGGTGTCCTCCCCATGACAGACCTGCCATCGCTCTGTGATCGCGGTCTGTCAGGGTACGGAACTTCTGGTCTATGGTTGGTAATAAGTCGTTGATCATCACGGTGTAGAACGAGTTGCCGTAGGTGCTCATGCCCTGACGGTTGTCGCCACCACGGAAGGGGGCCTTGATGTCGCCACTCTCCATGACCACGATCATCGGCACGGCCTCGCCTGACGCGATGGCATTGTCCATGATGTGCTGCATGTGGCCCTGCTTGCTCCAGCCTGTCTCGTCCTCACCCATACCATGCTGCAGATAGAGCACTGGGTAACGCTTCTTGGCATTGGCTTTCAGCTCGTATTCAGCGGGGGTGTAGACCATCGCATGGCGCCACTCCTTCGTCGACTCGGCATAGTAGTACAGCGAACGTACCTGTCCTGCTGCTACACCTGGCTGCGGACGGTAGTAGTCGCCCTCGCTGCCCTCAGGAATCTCGATACCTCCTGACTCACGGTTACATCCGAAGAAGGTCTCCGTGGCTGGGTCGATGAAGTTCACACCGCCGATGTTCATGAAATAGTAGTGGAAACCCTGTACGAGGGGATCGGTGACAGCGCACCAGGTACCGCTCTCGTCGCGACGCATGTCGTATTTCTTGCCGCAGATGTCAACGATGGCACTGCTGGCGCTAGGGGCATTCAGACGGAAGTAGGCACGACCCTCCTTGTCGATCTTGGGGAAGTCGTTGCCAGGAATGGTGGTCTCAGCGATGAAGGCATCCTCAGGCACGTCGAAAGGCTTCTTCACCTGATAGCCCATCAGTTCGAGCATTTTCTCGCCATAACGGGTGCCGAGTTCACGGTAGCCAGGGGCGTCGAAGTGTAGCTTGTCAGGACCGTTGGAGCATCCCGTAGAGGAGATGACGTGGGCCGTGTGGATGGTCTGGGGCAGCTCCTGGATCTGTTTCATACAGCCGATGCAGACTCCCTCGCCATTGGCCTGTACCACCTCGCCGACGAGCAATGGGGTCTCCTCAGGCTTCAGCTGCAGGTCGCCCAGCATGTTGTCGTACACCTGCTGTACCATACCAGCCCACTTGGGGTCGCCAGTATTGGTTTCACCCTGGTGCATCAGCACACCTTTGATGACACCGTCCTGCTGGGCCTTCTTGGCCAGTGTGATGAGACGCTCATAGGGGTTGTTGTCGTAGGCGGCCAGCATGGGAATCATCCAGCCCGGGGCCTTCTTCACGTAGCTTTTGATGCTGTCGGGCAGGAAACCCTTGATGTCGATACCGCCGATGGCTACATGGATGACACCTACACGGATATTCTCAGGCAGGGTCTTGATCATCGTACGGCCGAACCAGTCGGCAGGTGTCAGACCGGTATTCGGACGACAGAGTGGGGCTGAGGCCTCGCACCACTCACCCATCTTACGGCCTCGCTGGGGATCGTCGACAGCAGGCATGAGCAGGAAACGGGGACCTGGACTGGCGATGTCCTGTGCCTCGGGCTTGGCTGCTCCCTCCATGTTCGACTGTCCGAAGCAGAGGAAGATGTAGAAATTGGGATCTACTTCTGCCGCAGCTTTCGAAAACGGCAGAAACATCAGTGCTGATAACAGCACGTATTTGAATGCTTGTTTCATGTGAAATGAATAGTTTATAACGGTTTCAGGGTGCAAATTTACGATATTTTTCCCACTTTGGGTTTAATAAATGTATCACAAAGTTCATTTTTTGTAGCAAATCTTTGGTGGTTTGCCGGAAAGTGTATACCTTTGCAAAGAAAATGTTACATACCAATAACAATGATGTGGAAATTCTTTCTAACTATTGTCTTATATAGCTTGTCAATCTGCAGCTATGCGCAGATGGGAAAATTCTTCAATCCAGACAACCAGCTATCCAGTAGTTTTGTGACTCAGGTATATCTCGACCATGACGGATTTATCTGGGCTACGACACGTGACGGCATCAACCGTTACGACGGTTACCAGTTCCGTGTGTTCCGTCGCGAGAACGAGGCTGACAAGGAACTTGCCAGCAATTACGTGAATACCATGATGCAGGATCGCAACGGACTCTTTTATTTTGGCATGTACGGTGCGCTGCAGACCTGGGATGGCAGTACCTTCAATCATGTGACGATGACCGACCTGAAGGGGAAGCCGGGCAGTTGCTATGCCACCTGTTTCCTCGAGCGTAAGAACGGCGATGTGCTGGCAGGCACCTCTGGCCTCGGCGTCATGAAGTTCAGCGACAAGACCCATGCCAGTCAGCTGGGTGGTGCCCTGGCCGATCTCCATACCATCAACGCCATGATCGAGGACCGCAAGGGACGCCTGTGGATGATTAACGATGGCAAGGGTCTGATCTGCTATGATGGTCAGCAGGTGCAGCGTTATCTGGAGGATCTGGGTGACCTGAGCTTCTCCTGTCTCTGTGAGGATCATGCTGGTGTCGTCTATGTGGGAACCGCTGACGCCGGCGTCTTCAAACAGCAGGGCGATGGTTTCGTACATATTGAGGGTACGGGATCCAAACCTGTTTCAGCACTCTACTGCGACCACTACGGTAGTATCATCATCGGCTACGACGGACAGGGTCTGGCCATTTATGAGCCAAGGAACGACCGTGTATTGGACAATTCCTTCTACAGCATGGAGGTCGATCTCAAGAAGGGTAAGGTCTACTCCATCACTGAGGATAACAGCGGTAATCTCTGGCTGGGACTGCTGCAGAAGGGTATCTATAAACAACCCATCAGTTTCAAGGGCTTCAGCTATATGGGCTATAAGCAGGGCGAGCGCAATCAGTTGGGCAGCGCCTGTATCATCAGCACGCACATTGATCGTCAGCGCAGGGTCTGGATAGGTACTGATAAGGATGGCCTCTTTTGTCTCGACAGCGAGCATCGTGTGGTCAAGCACTATACAGAGGGCATTCCTGCTACGGTGATGGCACTCGAGGAAGATCTGCAGGGACATATCTGGATAGGCTCCTATGGTGAGGGTCTCGCCTGGATCGATCCCGTTACCCAAAAACCCCACCGTGTGGATGTCGCCGAGGATAAGCACCTCATCGTGATGGATATCGAGTGCGACAGTCTGGGACGTCTGTGGATGGCTACACACAAGTACGGTCTGCTCTGCATGGATCAGCAGGGTAACCTGATTAAGAAATACGTGATGCAGGAGGGGGCTGACACAGACCGTCAGATGAACTGCATCACCAACAACTACGTGTCGCAGGTGTCCATCTCTCCTGATGGCAAGCGCGTTTATGCCGCCACCTCGATGGGACTCTGTTGTCTGGATATCGAGCGCGACAGTTGGATCAGCACCTTTGGACAGAACTGTCCCAACTACGGCCAGCCGGTGCGCATCGCCCGCGAGTACGATGGCTATATCTGGGCGGGCACGAACGAAGGTCTCTATTGCTACGACCTGAAGGGTAAGGTGCTGAAGCAGTATGACCGCAAGGACGGACTGGCTGATAATGGTGTGTCGGCCATAGAACGCTATACGAACGGTATGCTCTGGATAGGTACGAACCATGGTCTGAGCTGTCTGAACCCCAGGACGGGTCTTTTCCAGAACTACTTTGCCGACGATGGTCTGCAGGGAAATGAGTTCAGCGACGGTGCCTCCTATGTCACCCAGAACGGTACGCTGATCTTTGGCGGTACGGGTGGTGTCACCTGGTTCCGCCCTGAGGAGATCACCCAGAGCAAGTGGGAGGCCGTGGTGCGCCTGACGAACTTTATCGTCAACGGACAGACCGTTGAGGGCACAGACCGTTTCCATCTGAGCTATCACGACAATTCCTTCACCGTGCAGTTCTCGACGCTGACCTACGAGAATCCTGAACACATCTCTTATCTTTATAGCATCAACGGCGAGCAGTTCATCCGTATGTTGCCTGGATCGAATGAGATTGTCTTCTCCCACCTGCCGCCAGGCACCTATCGTTTCCGTGTGAAGGCCGAGCGCAACAATATCGAGACGCCCGAGTACGCCTTTACCGTGGTGGTTGCCAGTCCCTGGTATCGCTCTTCGTGGGCCTACTTCATCTATACCCTTCTCTTCGGCGCACTCCTCTGGCAGTTCGTCCTGGGACGCCGTCGCAGGGAGCAGACGCGTCGCCGTATGCAGGAGCATATCCATGCTGAGGAACTGGGCGAGGCCAAGCTGCGCTTCTTCATGAACATCAGCCATGAGATCCGTACACCTATGACGCTTATCGTGACCCCGTTGCTCTCTCTGATCAAGAACGAGACCGATCCCCATCGCAGGGGTGTCTACGAGACTATCCGTCGTAATGCCGAGCGTATCCTGAGTCTGATCAATCAGATGATGGACCTCCGTAAGATCGACAAGGGTCAGATGCTGATGCGCATGACGGAGACCAACCTCGTGGCCTTCATCGACGATATCCATACCCTCTTCAAGCATCAGGCTGCCTCCAAACAGATCACCCTCACCTTTGAGCATGACATAGACCGCCTTGATGTCTGGGTGGATCGCAAGCAGTTCGACAAGGTCATCGTCAATATCCTCTCCAACGCCTTTAAGTTCACACCTACGGGTGGTGAGATCGATATCCGTCTGACGCACGACGACCAGCAGGCACATATCTTCATCAGCGACAATGGCGAGCAGATTCCTGAGGAGAAGCTCGACAAGATCTTCGAACGCTTCTACCAGAGTTCCTCGACGGTCAACGACCGCAACGTGGGCACTGGCATTGGCCTCGACCTGACACGTTCGCTCGTGGAGCTCCATCACGGTACGATTGAGGCTCACAACCTGAAGCAGGGCTGTGAGTTCGTGGTCACCATTCCTCTGGGCAAAGCCCACCTGACACCCGATGAGCTGGTACTCGAGCAGGATGTAGCCACCACCGAGAATGAAACTACGGAGATGGACAGCCTGATGGAGGAACTCGAAGGCGAGGTGATAGAACAGCCCATCAGCAGCGGCAAGACCAGACTGGTCATTGTCGAGGACGACGACGAGATCCGCAACTACCTGTTGGGCGAACTCAGTGAGCAGTATCAGGTGGTTACTTGTACCAATGGTAAGGAAGCCCTCAGCGAGGTGCTCCGTTCTAGTGCCGACCTCGTGATCAGCGATGTGATGATGCCTGAGATGGACGGTAACCAGCTCTGTGCGAAACTGAAGATGAATCCTAACACCAATGTGATTCCTGTGATCCTGCTGACGGCCAAGAACCGTGACGAAGACAAGCTTGAAGGTCTCGAGACGGGTGCCGATGCCTATATCGTGAAGCCGTTCAACATGGATATCCTGCGCCGCACGATTGTCAATCTCCTGAACAGCCACCGTCTGCTGCGCCTGAAGTATGAGCGCAACGACGTCCTCGAGGAGCAGGTCGATGAGGTGAAGATCAAGTCACCTGACGAGAAGTTGCTCGACCGTATCATGGCGACTATCAATGCCCATCTCAACGATTCCGACCTGAGCGTCGATATGATTGCCGAAGAGGTAGGCATCAGCCGTGTCCACCTGCATCGTAAAATGAAAGAGCTCACGGGTCAGACGCCTCATGACTTCATCCGTAACATCCGTCTGAAGCGCGCTGCCTATCTGCTGTCAGGCCAGGGCGTCAATGTGACGGAGGTCATGTACGCCTGCGGATTCTCCAATTCCGCCTCATTCTCTACGGTCTTCAAGAAGTTCTATGGCGTATCGCCACGCGAATACATGAAAGAGCACGGCAATCGATAGCCGTGCTCCCTCCCGTCATAAAACTAACTAAACTTACTTAAAGCTCTTCGGCGATTCTTTTCCGAAGAGGTATTGGCGCTGATAGCCTCCCAGATCGATGACAATCTTCTCGAACACGATGCCAGGATCCTGCGGGTGCAGGGTCAGCGTATGGGTTTCCCTCGAGGCGTCTACAGGCAGTTCCACGATCTGCTCCACCACGCGACGGGCGACGGTAGGATAGTAGATGCTGTAGATATTCTCGGGCTTCTCGTTCAGTCGGCTGTTGAAGTTCACGTTCACGGGCTGTCCGCCGTCGATGGCTACCTCGTAGACGAGACCGCCCTTGTCGAGGAAGTCGAGGGTCGACTTGGTGACCACGTGTACCTTCACCTTGTCTGCCTTGCCCTTCCAGCGGTATTCCAGTGTGGCGTTTTCTGTCCCAGTGGTATAGGGCATCAGGGCGACGCCACTCAGCGTGCGACCCATATAGGGGATGACCGTCCACTTCGCGTTCTGGGCGTCCGTACGGCTGTAGCTGTGCTCAGCCTCGATGCTCACATAGCCGTTGCTGGCCGTGAACACAGGTCCCTGTGCAGGTGTCTCTACCGTCTTCAGCTCAGGACAGACGTCAGCGGGGAACCAGTCGTTCCAGTCTTTGTAGCTGATGTGCTTCTGGGTCATCATGCCGTCCCATTTGCCACCGGCTATCTCCTTGTTGTATTGCAGGTTCAGCAGCGAGTCGCGCTTGAAGGCCTGGCGACAGCGTTCTGCCCAGCAGTTAGCCTCTGGGTCGCCCTGTGCCGCCAGTTTCAAGTTTATCGCCTGGGCATAGTACATCTCGTAGATGTTGCCCATTGCCTGAATGGGGAAGAGGATAATCTGATGGTAGGCGTCCTTGCACTCGGGCTTCAGGGTGATGAACTGGCGCAGGGCACGTGCCTCGATGGCCTGATACTCGCTGACCACCTGGGCGAACTCGTCAGTGGTATAGGTTCTGGCGTCGAGCATCTCCGAGGTGATTCGGCCGTTATACTTGCTCACGAGGTTCAGCAACTGGGCAGCCTCACAGGCCTGATCCTCGCCGAAGCTCTCTGCACAGAAGTCACGCGTATGGTCGAGCAGATTGTCAACCTTGTATTGTGCCGGATTCCAGGCCATGTCCATAAACAGCTGGATGGGATACTCCATGGGCTTCAGGTCGCCCACGTTCAGGATCCACAGCTTCTGGATGCCGCCGTTGTAGGCCAGCTGCAGCTGCTCCCACATGTTCTGGATGGGGGTCACGTTGATCCACTTCGTATTACGGGGTGCTCCTACGTAGTCCACGTGGTAGTAGAGTCCCCAGCCGCCCTTGCGCTTCTGCTCCTCAGCCGTGGGCAGTCTCCTGACGTTACCCCAGTTGTCGTCGCAGAGCAGCACCGTCACGTCGTCAGGCACTCTCAGGCCGGCGTCGTAGTAGTCCTGCACCTCCTTATAGAGAGCCCATATCTGTGCGGTCTCCTTGGCAGGGCGCTTGGTCACCTCCTTGATGATGCGTCGCTGGTTGTCGATGATGTTCTCCAGCAGTTTCGTGTCCGTACCCTTGCCCATCGCCTCGTCGCCATCGCCGCGCATGCCGATGGTGATGATGTCGTCCGTACCCTTGGCGCGCTCGATACCCTCACGGAAGAAGCGGTCGAGGTTCTCCTTGTTGGTCGAGTAGTTCCAGGCGCCCCAGCCCTTACGGTCGCGGGCATACTCCTGGTGGTTGCGTGCCATCGGCTCGTGGTGCGAGGTACCCATCATGATACCCATCGCGTCAGCCGTCTTCAGGTTCTCTGGGTCGTCTGCGTAGAAGGCCCATCCCCACATGGCAGGCCACAGGTAGTTACCCTTCAGTCGCAGGATGAGCTCGAACACCTTCTCGTAGAAGCGGTGGTCGCCGTAGTCGGTGCCAAAGGTGTTCTTCACCCACGAGGTCAGACAGGGAGCCTCGTCGTTGAGGAACAGGCCGCGATATCTGACGGCAGGTTCGCCGTCCGTGTATTCACCCTCCTTTATATATAATAAGGTGTGCTGCTCTGTAGGCACGTCAGCCCAGTAGTACCAAGGCGATACGCCGATCTGTCTCGACAGTTCATAGATGCCGTAGACCGTACCACGCTTGTCACTGCCTGCGATCACTAGTTGTCCGTCGATGGTCTTGATGATGTATTTCTCCGTTTTGCCCTTCAGGTTGCTGAGCACGCCCTGCTTCACCCACTGGTCTATCTGCGGGTTCACACCCACGGTGCCGATAAGGATCGAGGGCTTTGTCTCGCTGACGGCAGGCTTGCTGCCCGTCACCGTCTCAAAGTCCTTCTGCAGGTTGGCAGCAGCCAGCTGTACACACGAGTGCTCCTTGGCCGCAAAGCCGATGGTCACGTCCTTCAACTGCCAACTGCCAGTTGTCTGTTCGAAAGTCACGAATGGTTCTGCTGCCCATGCAGCGCAGGTCATCACTGCTCCGATCAGGGTGAGCAGCCACCTTCTGGTTGATAATAAGTTCTTTTTCATTGTGTTGTTATTGATTCTGGTGGCAAAGATAGACATTTTTCCTGAAACCCCCTTCCACGCATGTTTCATATGCTTTCAAATTTGTGTCAAACAAAAAGAATCCCGCTTTTTAGGCGGGATTCTACTATTATCTGTATGCATTTCAGAATTCGAGAATCAGGCTCTGGCGGGGTTTCAGCTCGACGTTCTTCGAGAGGTCGACGTAGTGGCCAGTCAGGATGTCCTTGGCCTTGGTGGTCTTGCCGATGACCTCGGCATAGCGGGTGACGTCCATCGTCGCAGGCTTTGAGGTGCCGTTGAGTACGGTGAGGGCGGTCTTGCCCTGATACTGGCGGGCAATCACGTAGACCCCCTGATATGGGATGAACTGTGTCTGACAGCCCTTGGTGATGACCTCGTTGCCCTGTCGCCAGTGCAGCAGTCGGCTGGTCCAGGCGAACATGTTCTGCTCTGCCTTGGTGCGTCCCTCCTTCGTGAAGGCGTTGTGCTCGTCGCCAGGGAATCCGCCTGGGAAGTCCTTGCGCACGTTGCCGTCAGTCACCTCCTTCGTGCCGTTCATCAGCACCTCAGTGCCGTAGTAGAGCTGTGGGATGCGGTTCACGGTGAGCAATAGTGCCATCGCCTGTTTCAGGGCGAGCGTGTCCTTGCCGTTGCCCAGGAAGCGGTCTGTGTCGTGGTTCTCGATGAAGGCCATCACGCTCGAGGGGTTCGGATAGAGGTAATCGTAGACGAATGAGTTGTAGAGGCGGTTCAGTCCGTTCCACCAGGCATCCGTCTCTTCGTACTTGGCCTGGTTCAGCTTCTCGAAGAAGGAGAAGTCCATCACTGTCTTCAGGTAAGAGTTCGTCTTGGCGAGTTTCGAGTCTTTCTGCCAGGCAGCGGTGTAGGCAGGCTCCGTCACCCAGGTCTCACCCACGGTGTTGAAGTTCGGATATTCCTCGTCGAGCTCCTTCATCCACTGTGCCATGCCGTCGGCGAAGGCGTAGGGGTAGGTGTCCATGCGGATGCCGTCGATGCCCACCGTCTCGATCCACCAGATGCTGTTCTGGATGAGGTAGCGCATCAGGTGAGGGTTGCGCTGGTTCAGGTCAGGCATTGAGGGCACGAACCATCCCTCCACCGTCTCCTTCAGGTCGAACTTCGAGGCGTAGGGGTCCATGACGGGTGTCAGTTTGTAGCTGGTCTGCAGATAGGCGCTCTTGGCAGGCTCCGAGCCGTCGCTGTTGGCGGTGAATCCTGTCATGGGGTCACGTCCGCTCTGCTGCTCGTTGAGCCACTCCGGCGTGTTCAGCCAGTCCTTCGAGGGCATGTCCTTCGTCCAGGGGTGCTCAAAGCCGCTGTGGTTGAAGATCATGTCCATCACAATCTTCAGTCCCTTGTCGTGGGCCTCGTCGCAGAGGCGCTTATAGTCCTCGTTCGTTCCGAATCGAGGATCCACGCGATAGTAGTTCGTCGTGGCGTAGCCGTGATAGGTCGAGAAGCCGTTCTGCGAGTCGGGCGAGTCATTCTCCAGCACGGGGGTAAACCAGAGGGCCGTCACACCCAGCTCCTTGAAGTAGTCGAGGTGCTCACGGATACCGTTCAGGTCGCCGCCGTGTCTGAGGCTTGGCTTCGAGCGGTCCTCCAC
>JAEETB010000455.1 GCA_016286575.1 Prevotella sp. | reverse complement strand
CGCCAGAAGATGATCAATCTGATGTATGTCGTCTTGATGGCAATGCTCGCGCTGAACGTCTCTACAGAGGTGCTCAATGGCTTTTCTGTGGTGGAAGAAAGCTTAACCCGTACCACGAAAGGTTCTATTAAGGAGAACAAGCTCGTCTATGATAATCTGGATATGCAGATGCGGATGAATCCTGCGAAGGTGGGCGAATGGTATAAGAAGGCCCAAGAGGTGAAGCGTATGAGCGATTCACTGTACAATTTCGCTGAGAACCTGAAACTGGCTATTGTCCAGGAGGCAGACGGAAAGGATGGACAGATTGAGAATATCAAGAATAAAGAAGACCTTGAAGCAGCTAATCAGGTAATGCTGGCTCCAGGAAGGGGCAAGGGCCGTGAATTGTATGATGCTATCCAGTCGTTCCGCAAACGTATCAGTGGAATGACCTCAGATATGAGCAAGAAGCAGATTATCAATGGCAATCTGGCAACGGTGATCCCTCCTAAGGCAAAGGCGATGGGAAAGAATTGGCAGGAGTATATGTTTGAGGATATGCCAGCTGCCGCCGCCATTACACTGCTCTCAAAACTACAGAGTGATGTGCGCTATGCGGAGCGAGAAGTCCTGCATACATTGGTTTCGAATATAGACGTCAAGGATATCCGTGTAAATCTGTTGGATGCTTTCGTGATACCCAATTCCAGAACGATTGTACGAGGCGACCGTTTCTCTGCACGCATTGTGATGGCTGCCGTTGATACGACTCAGGTGCCCGATATCTATATCGGCGGGCAGAAGGTGGATTTGAAGGACGGACTTTATGAGACTGTCTGCGGACGAACAGGCGACTTTACACTCAAGGGCTATATGGAGACCGTCAATGGTAATGGAGATTTAATCCGCCGCGACTTTTCTCAGGAGTATTCAGTGGTTGATCCAAGTGCTACTGTCTCTGCCGACTTGATGAACATGCTCTATGCAGGCTATAACAACCCTATCAGCATCAGTGTGCCAGGTGTGCCATTGACCAAGGTTCAGGCTTCGATGACCAATGGAACTCTTCAGTCGGTAGGGCCTGGTAAGTATATTGCCCGTCCGGCAAAGATCGGACAGGATGCAACGATTACCGTCACATCAACGAATACAGGCCATGCCCAACAGATGGGCCAATACACCTTCCGAGTGCGCAAACTGCCTGATCCTACGCCTTACATCTCAATGAAAGATGAGCATGGCAATCCTACCCGATTCAAGGGCGGTGGTCTGCCGAAGGGCCAGTTAGTGGCTGTAGATAAGATTGGAGCGGCTATCGATGACGGCATTCTTGACATCGCTTTCCGTGTACAAAGTTTTGAGACTGTATTTTTCGATAATATGGGTAATGCAGTGCCGATGGCCTCCGAGGGCGCCGCGTTCTCTTCTCGTCAGAGAGACACGTTCCGTAAACTCTCACGGAATCGCCGATTCTATATCTCTCGTGTCGTTGTGGTAGGCCCGGACGGCTTAACCCGAACGCTACAGAATCCGATGGAAATCATAGTAAAATAAAATAAGGTAAGATATGAAGAGATTATTATTCATCATGATGATATTGCTGGTGGCTGATGCAGCAGTGGCACAGCCCAAGAAACGGCGCAATCAGCAGGCTGTGCAGACTGAACAGAGAGAGCAACAGCGCAAGGGTCCTTCTTCTGCCATGTCGATGCGTGCACAGATATCGTTTCCTACGGCTTTGGATATTCCTGAAGAAGTTGTCTGGCGTCGGGATATCTATCGTGAATTGGATTTGACGGATGACGCTAATGCAGGTCTGTACTTCCCTGTAGAACCCCAGGGAAAGCAGTTGAACTTGTTTACTTACATCTTCAAATTGGCGCAGAATGGCTATATACCAGTCTATGAATATCCTACTGATGGCAGTGATAATTTCTCAAGTGAGGCTCGCGTTCAGATGCAGACGATACTTGACAACTACCATATCTACTACGAGGAACAAGATGGTAAACTGAAAGTAGACAACAGCGATATTCCATCGTCAGAAGTCAGGAAGTTCTATTTGAAGGAGAGTGCTTATTATGATCAGGCTAATTCTTCTTTCCATATCAAGGTGTTGGCGCTTTGCCCGGTGATGTTGCGTGACGATGATTTTGGTGGAGAGGCCACTCAGTATCCGCTTTTCTGGGTGAAATA
>JAEETB010000454.1 GCA_016286575.1 Prevotella sp. | reverse complement strand
CAACCAGATGGTATTGGTCTTATGGTCATAGCCTGATACTATGAATGCCTTAAGATTTTCCATATCAGAGAAGTCAAGGTCATAATCACTGCAATAGGTTCCCTTGCCATAAGACTTGATGGTAATCTCATCCTCGTCAGTATTTTCTAACTCAATAATCTCCTTAAACTTATTCCAAGGCGACGCTGCCAGATATGCATCACGAGTCCCCTTTGGCACGTACAGGGGAATATCATAGTTTGTGAATGTATTATCCTCAGCTTGCGGAGGAGTTGTCGCCAACGACGTTACACTTGTCAGACCACTGCAACGAGAGAAAGCGCTTTCTCCAATAGAAGTCACGCTATGAGGAATAGTTACAGAAGTCAAACCTTTGCATTCCTGGAAAGCATTCTCGCCAATGGATGTCACGCTGTTGGAGATAGTCACAGATGTTAGACCATAGCATCTAAGGAAAGCTCCTTTACCAATGGAAGTCACACTGTTAGGGATTTCCACTGATGTAAGACTTCTACAAGACGCAAAAGCATAACTATCAATAGAAGTCACGCTGTTGGGGATTTCCACTGATGCCAGAGCGGTACAGTTGTGGAAGACACCAACAAGAATAGAAGTCACGCCATTAGAGATGGTCACAGAAGCCAGGTTTCTGCAACCATAGAAGGTCTCAGCACCAAGATAAGTCACACTATTAGGAATGTTCACAGAGGTCAAGCCATCGCAAAAGCGGAAAGTAGAACCGAGGAGATGTGTCACACTATTGGGGATCTCCACAGAGGTCAGACCGCTGCAACCAGCAAATGCATCATAGGCAATACGAGTCACGCCGTCGGGAATGACCGTCGTTTTACAACCAGCTACAAGGTAATTGCTTGCTGTTCTTATAATTGCATTACAGTTATCACGGGAGTCGTATTCCGTATTTTCAGCTTCTACGACAATCGATGTCAAATCGCTGCAATATGTGAAAGCACTATTTTCAATAAAAGTCACGCTGCTGGGAATCGTGACGGAGGTCATGCCACTACAACCTGTGAATGCATATCTGCCAATTGAAGTCACATTGTTGGGGAAAACCGTCGTTTTACAACCACGTATAAGGGTATTACTCGCTGTTTCTATAATTGCATTACAGTTATCGCGGGAGTCATAAACTGTATTACCTGCTTCTACAACAATCGATGCAAGGCCACTGCAATTATTGAAAACATAATAGCCAATAGAAGTCACGCTATTGGGGATGGTGATGGAAGTCAGGCCACTACAGTCTTGAAAAGCACCGTTTTCAATAGAAGTCACGCTATTGGGGATGGTGATAGACGTCACGCCGTTGCAATAGTTAAAAGCACTTTCTCCAATAGAAATCACGCTATAAGTTACTTCCTCATACGTAACAGACTTTGGAATCGTGATTTCGCCAGAATACTTGTTAGGATTCCTCGTCACTTGCGCAACCTGGTTCTCTGCGTTCAGATTGTAATAAATACCGTCAATTTGCACGGCATCGGCATTGGCCAATAACGGCAGGAATGCCAAAAGGAAAAGTAAGTAGATTTTCTTCATATTTGTTTTGTTTTAAGTCTCTATAATATGGCTGCAAAAATACATAAAAATCCCGAAACGACCAAACGTTTCGGGATTATTTATATATAATAAGGTATATATTACTTATTCACAACCTTGAGCTACGTTCGAGCTCGCTCACGTTCGGAAATGTGAGCAAGCTCTCATTTCGCTCACTTAATCACGACCTTTTTACCATTACGGATGTAAAGCCCCTTGCCAGGCTTAGCGACGCGCTGGCCTTGGAGCGTGTACCATTCCTCACTTCTCACTCCTTCCCTCTTCGTTTCATGGATACCTGTGGTATCACCTTCGCCACTGATACTACGCGTATTTATCGTCATAGAGATCACCTCGGGCTCCTCAGTGAAACTATAACTCGACAATGGTGTATCATCTTTTGCAGAACGCGTCATCGCCAAAGCCGTTTTCGGAATACGCAGATAAGCCATACCCGAGGGGAAATCTATAGTAGATCCGAAGTTCAAGAACTCACCTTTGCTCATTACCATATGGGTGTAAATCTCATCACTCGGATCGAGGGATACGGAAGAACCGCTATTGTTACCTACCAACATGTTGGCATAGCTCGTCTGAGCACCTGAAGAGGGAACGCTGTATT
>JAEETB010000080.1 GCA_016286575.1 Prevotella sp. | reverse complement strand
GTAGAATGAAAAAATATGCCTACCTTTGCACCCGCTTAACGAAAAAGTTGATGGCGGGATAGCTCAGCTGGTTAGAGCGCATGATTCATAATCATGAGGTCGCCGGTTCAATCCCGGCTCCCGCTACCAAAGAAGAAAGGCAACCAAATCGGTTGCCTTTTCTTTTTTATTTCACTTCCATTTTCGTGACAATAGGTTTGAAAGCATCACAGGTTGTTCTCAAGGTCACTTTGCCTGGTGTCTTTCCTGCACGGAGAACCACAAGGGCTGAACCGTTCCATAACCGACGATGGTTTGTAACATTCAATTCCTCGCTGTTGATGTCACCATTGCTGACAGCCACGATGCTGGCATCGCCCTCAACCTCGAATTTGAGCTCATCCTGCGCCATCGGAACACGACGCCCATTGCTATCGATGGCTTGGATACGAACATGCATCAAGTCGATGCCATCGGCTTTCCAGACATCATCTTCAGGAGTTGCCATCAGCTTCACAGCCTTGCCCGTAGTCTCTATTTGATGGCGAGCCACTTCTTTTCCATTGCAATAGGCGATTGCCTGCAATTTACCATCAGCATACTTGACTCCCTCCCACTTGATCTGATTACGCTGTTTGGGATTGTCCGTAGGATTCTGTTTTATGCCCAGACTCTTGCCGTTCAGTCGCAACTCAACTTCGTCGGCATTGGTATAGGTGATGAGACTCAGCTCTGCGCCAGGCTGACGACACCAGTGGTCGCTCATGCCGTCGTTGGCCGTCTGCACACCATTCCACATCACGTCGTTCTTCGAGTCGATAACGGCGATATGCACCAACGGCTCTTCGGGTTTGAAGAAGCTTTTCATGAAGTAGGCCTTCGGCTTTGGCTCCAGTGAGATGTCGAAGACACCCTGACTCCAACCCTTGGCGGGCCATCCCTGACTCTCGCCCAGATAGTCGATGGCACCCCAGTATGCCAATCCAATCACTTTGTCGAGGTTCATCTCAAAAAAGTTCGGACCCATGGCCGAGATGGAAGCTTCGCTTTGGTAGAACTTCATCCAAGGGAATCGTCGCCCGTCGCCAGGAAAGTACATATAACGGTAGTTATAAGCCTGGATGTCCGTCTGCATCGCCAGGTCATGGGGCAGTGAGTCAGTCTCCCAATTTCGATAACGGGGGTGCATGGCTACGGTAACGAGTCGTGTAGAGTCATATCGCTGCAGGAGTGTCTTCTGCAATTTGTACATCGTTACACCAAAATCATTAAACGGCTGGTTGGGATCCTGTTGCAATTCATTACCCAGACTCCACAACACCACCGAAGGAGAGTTCCTGTCGCGCTTGATCCATTCGGGAATATCGTACTGCCACAGTTGTTCGAAGGGCACCTTGCCACCCGTATGCTGGCGAGTCCACTTGTCATAAAGCTCGTCAACAAGCAAAATACCGTATTTGTCGCAAAGCTTGATAAAATCGCGACTATAGGGATTATGCGAAGTACGGATATGGTTCATGCCAAACTGCTTGATCAGCTTCAGGCGCTTTTCGATGGCCTTGGGATAGGCTGCCGCTCCTAAAGCACCTAACGTATGGTGATTGGCATAACCTTTCAGCAGCACTTTCTTACCATTGAGCTTCATGCCGAACTCAGGACCGAATTCAATCGTGCGGATGCCAAACTCTTCACAGGTCTCGTCAGCCACCGTACCATCCTCTCTCAGCAATTGTGCTTTGACCTTATATAAATAGGGGGTATCCATATCCCATATCTTAGGTTCTTTGATCTCCACGTCAGTTGCGATGCGTTCTTCCTGTGTACGTGCCATCTTATGGCGTTTCAGACTGATGGTATTGTCATAAACGGTTGTACCGTCAGGATCCATAATTTGTACCTTGATCATGGTGGCTTTGTCCTTCGTGCGGTTGGTAAACTCAGCCGAAATGTTCACGAACTGATTCTCTCGCGTCGTGATATAAAGCGGATGACGACCGAAATAGAGATCCTTTGGCGTGGCAATGACACTCACAGGACGAAAGAGGCCACCGCCGGTGTACCAGCGTGAATTACCTGGCTCACGGGTATCTGCCACCACCTCTATCAGGTTGTCTTCACCATATTTCAGGTCGTTGGTCACGTCAATCTCAAATCCTACGTAGCCATAGTTAGTACCACCTACCCGCTTCATGTTCACATAGACGTCGGCTGTATACATGATACCTTCGAAATCGAGGAGTACTCGTTGGTCTTTCAACTCCTTGGCTGGTGTGTAATGCAGTCGATAGTAGCCTTTTCCCATCTCCTTGAAACCTCGACTCGAGAGTCGGCTCTTGATATTGGCTGCCACGTCGGTATTGTCAGCCTTCTCATCAGCGGCTGGTGCCACCCAAGGCTGTTCGATCTGGAAGTCATGAGGTACATTGACTTTCCTCCAGGTTCCTTCATCATTCAGACGGAACTCCCATCCGAAATTGAGACATTCAACATGACGCTGTGCTGACACCCCGAAAGGCATCAGCACAGCTATAATAGTAAGTAGTAAGTTTTTCATCATTTCACGAGTTTGTAGTATTCAACACCACCAAGGAGGAAACAACCCGTACCATAATCCTCGAAATCGGGCACCTTGGTATATGAGAGTGGCTGTCCTGCTGAAGGATCCTTACCAGTGCCCTGAGCCCAACCAAGGAATCCGTCAGGATGTACACAGTCTTTTACCAGACCTTCCCATGCTCGGTCACAAACAGGCTTGTACTCTGCTGCCTTCAGGTAACCTTTCTGGATGCCCCATGCCATACCATAGAGGAAGAGTGCAGTACCCGACATCTCCTTGCCACCATAATCGGCATACGAAACGAGACTGGGATTCCATAGTCCGTCCTCTGGTCTTTGGCAGTTCTTCAGGGCTTCGCTCATCAGGAGGAAATCCTTCTTCAGCTGTTTGTAATACTTGTCTTTTGGCGAGAGCAGGTTCATACAGCGCACGAGGGCAGCATATACCCAACCATTGCCACGACTCCAGTAACAGTTCTTGCCATCAGGTGTGGCATACGGAGCCACATAATCCTTGTCTCTCCACCATAGGCCTTCTTTCACATTGAAGAGGCCGCCGGCCAATGTGTCGCGAGTCCAGATGTACATCTTCATCGCGTGATCAGCATATTTGCGCTCGCCCGTAATCTTGTAGATCTGCATATAAAGAGGCATGGCCATCTGGATGGCATCGATCCAAGTCCACCAGCCGTAGAGCGATCCCTTGGCCTCTGGCTTCTGGGTGTTGGGGGTTTTCATCTGATTATTGAGGTTCTCGATGATCTTGGCAATCTTCTCCTCACCACCGCTCTGCATATAACGGTCAGCATAGGTCTGTCCACAGCACTGATCATCCGCATCGTTGGTTTTCACGCCATTACGGGGTGTCCACTGGTGGAAGCAGCCCCAACGGTCTGTATAATCGATGTAGCGTGCATCCTGATCGATCTCATAGAGTGCCATCAGTCCCTCATAATAGACGGCACGTGTCCATAACGACGAAGGACGGACGCGGTTCACATTTGTCGGGATAGTCGGATCAGCATACTTCGCCATGAAATAGTCGTTAGCCAGTCGCAGGGTTTTCATCACATTGTTAGCTTGCTCGCTTTGGGCAAAGGTCGTGCTTACCATCAGCAGAGCGATCAGTGTCAGGATAGTTTTCTTCATTGTCTTGTAGTACTTAGTTCATAAATTCTGGTGACAAAGATACATTATTTTCCTGAAACCTTCGTACTTTTTGCCAAAAAACAAAGACTTTCTCGCAAAAACTATAGGCACTTGGCTGTTTGTTTGAAAATAAATGCTTACCTTTGCAAAGGTTTTTGATATCAAGACTTATGCGCAGGTTTTTGTTTCTAACGATATTATGCCAGATGGCAATGATTGCCTCGTTCGCACAGGACACCATCAGTCTGATGGGTTCCTGGGATTTTGCGACAGGTGATTCAGCTACTTATAACGACTACGTGATGTTGCCGGGTTCGATGCAGACTAACGGTAAGGACAGTGCTTACGTAGGAAAAGCTTGGTATAAGAAAGACATCTATATTCCCCAGTCGTGGGAAGACCGACACATAAACCTGTTCCTGGAGCGTCCTCACACTGAATCGACCATCATTGTGAATGGGGTGAAGGCTGGTCATCAGACATCGCCCTCGACACCTCACTCTTATAACGTGACACCCTGTATTAAACCGGGCAGAAGAAACACTATAGAGGTCTGCGTAGAGAACCAGGATCGTTGGAACGGCATCGTCGGCAAACTAGAGCTGAGGTCACAGCCTGGGAATCTGTACATTAATCAAGTGAAGCTGAATACTACTCCTTTTAAAGGGCTTGTGCAACTCGACATAGAGTTGGGAGGTATTATCAACTACTTCTCTGATAATGTAATGACTGTGCTGGTAAAACGTGAAGATAAGGACTCGGCAGAAGTCGTGGAAAATTATTTCGATGTGACAAGCAATCACATGGTGGTACACACCTGGATAGGCAACGAAATAGCATTATGGAGTGAGTTTTACCCTCATCTTTACCGCATGGGCATCTTCGTGGGGAATGACTATTATGAGACCACCTTCGGCATGCGGGAGATAACTGTAGACGAAGGTATGCTGATGACCAATCAAAGACCGTTCTTCCTTCGAGGAGCAATGGAGAACGGTTGTTTCACTGGAACAGACTATCCACCTACCGACGAGGCATCATGGACGAGAATTTTCAAGAAACTGAAGGAATATGGCATGAACTATATGCGCTGCAAAGGCTATTGTCCGCCTGACGATGCCTTCACGGCTGCTGACAAGATTGGTATCTACTTACAACCTGATGGTCCTGATCTTCAGGCGATAGCTGATACCTACAGCAGACACCCCTCGTTGCTGATGCTTCCTGATTCACTCCTCCATACCCAGTTGCTGGAGGTGAAGGAGACTGCAGAAGGACAAGTGATTCCCAGTTACAAACAAGTAATAGAACAGCATTTAAGGGATGATAATTATTCTGGCTTTCTTCTGCCCCTGAATGATAACTGTGAGCACGTTGGCATTCTCGATGCACAATGGAGAGAGAAAGGGTATGCGAAGGCTGCTGAGTGGACGGAGTTCTGTAACCCTGTTGTAGCACTGGCCAGGTTCTCTCAACCAACTTATACGACAGCCGACACATTGGAAGTAGCGGTGGAGGCATATAATGCCATGTATGGTGACATTGACACTGTGCGCACCACCTATTATATTAATGACGACAGTCTGCAGGTTGTCACTGGCGGGCAGCTTTCATCTAAAGTCATCCCTTTAGGCAAACACACTGACCTTGGGGTGATCCGTTTCCCGCTGGACAACGTCAAACGAACAGGAAAGCTGACACTCACAGTGCAGATAGCAGGCAAGATCAAGAACCATTGGGACTTCTGGGTTTATCCGAAACAAGAAACTACAAATCAAAAAAATACCAATGTATATGAAGAAGAATTTACTACTGCTGCTGGTCGTCATGATGACCAGTCTCGTATCAGCACAGACAAAGTTGGTGTCGATTCTAGGTGACTCGTATTCAACCTATGAAGATTTCGTAACGCCCAGTACCAACGAACTATGGTACTATGCCAAGAACGTGCCTCAGAAAACGGATGTACAGAACGTTGGCCAGACGTGGTGGCACCAAATTATCCGTGAGAACGGCTGGCGACTCTGCGTGAACAATTCCTATAGCGGTGCAACCATCAGCTATACAGGTTACGACGGCAATGACTACAGTGCTCGATCGTTCAATACACGTATGACAGAACTCGGACAACCCGACATCATCTTTGTCTTCGGTGCTACCAACGACAGTTGGGCGGGTACCCCTATCGGCGAATACAAATATGAGGACATCGGATATGGCGACCTCTACAGCTTCCGTCCTGCGATGGCATATCTGCTACAGCGGATGAAAGACCGTTACGTGAATACGGAGATTTATTTCCTGTTGAACGATGACCTGCGTGATGAAATCGATGAGTCGGTGAAGGAGATCTGCCAGCACTACGATATTCCCGTCATCGAACTTGAGAAGATTGACAAACTCTCAGGCCATCCCTCAGTGAAGGGTATGCGTCAGATTGCTGATCAGGTAAATGCATTCTTAGGTGGAGCGGCAACAGGGCAGGTCAACGACAGCAATACACCGTTGCACCTGCTGAAGCCTGCCTATCGTTTGGGCTATGGTGTGTCGAAGGCTGAGGATGTGAAAAGTGTCATGGACCGTGTACTGCGCTATATTGAGTCTGAGACGCCTGCCTGTTTGGTGGACAAGAAAACGGGAGAAGAGGTGAACGACCTGAAGAAGGTGACTGCTGACACGCAACTGAAGCAAGGTGGCTTCCGTCTGACCAGCTATGAGTGGGGCGTCACCTATTCAGGTGCCCTTGCTGTCTATGAAGCTACTGGTGATGTGGCCTATCGTGACTACGTGGCTACCCGGCATCAGTTTCTGGCTGAGATTGCGCCCTATTTCCAGAAGATCTATGCGAAGGACAAAAATATCGACGGTAACATTCGTCGTGTGATAGATCCGCATGCCCTCGATGATTCTGGCGCCATCTGCTGTTCGATGATCAAGGCTTCCCTTCTCTCGAAGGATACAAAGCTCAGGGCACTGATCGACAACTATGCCGACTATATTATAAATAAGGAGTACAGACTCTCCGACGGCACTTTCGCCCGCATCCGTCCACAGAACAACACCCTGTGGCTCGACGATATGTTTATGGGAATTCCCACTGTGGCCTATATGGGTAAGCTGACAGGCGAAACAAAGTATTATGATGAGGCCGCCCGTCAGGTGCTCCAGTTTGCCCAGCGCATGTGGGTGCCTGAGAAGGGACTCTTCCGCCATGGGTGGGTAGAGTCGATGGAAGAGCATCCTGCCTTCCATTGGGGCAGAGCCAACGGGTGGGCCATCCTCACGATGTGCGAGGTGCTCGACGTGCTACCACAGGATCATCCCCAGCGTCCAGAAATCATGAAACTGTTGAAGGCTCATGCAGCAGGCCTCGCCAGATTGCAGCACCACGACGGTTTCTGGCATCAGCTGCTCGATCGCGATGATACTTATCTGGAAGCTTCAGCCACAGCCATCTACACCTATTGTCTGGCGCATGCCATCAACAAGGGATGGCTCGATGCCAAAGTCTACGGACCAGTGGCACAATTGGGTTGGCATGCAGTCGCCTCGAGTGTGAATCAGAAAGGCCAGGTTGAACAGGTGTGCGTAGGTACCGGCATGGGCTTCGATCCTGCTTTCTATGCCTATCGTCCTTGTCATGTGATGGCTGCCCATGGTTACGGACCTGTGCTTTGGGCCGGTGCGGAGATGATTAATCTGGTCAAGAATCAGCATCCGAAGTCGAATGACTCTGCCGTGATGTACTACGACCAGAAGGTAGATACCGAAGCACCGATCTTCAACTACAACGCCTCGACAAAGTTCTGACAACACAGCAGGGGCGTGCTGAGAAAAGGGAAGGGACAAAATTGAGGTTTAATACAAAAAGTCGCTGATAATCAGCGACTTTTCTTGATTTCTAAGTGATCCGTTTGGGGCTCGAACCCAAGACCCCAACATTAAAAGTGTTGTGCTCTACCGACTGAGCTAACGGATCGACCTTATACGTGATTTTTTTGAAATCGGCTGCAAAGGTACAATGTTTTTTTTAATCTGCCAAATTTATTCGGATGATTTTTCCTCCACAGGCTCATTTTCACTGTCTTTTGTGACGTATCGTTGGTAGTAAGCCATCAATAATGTGGTGAGCGGCAAGGCAATGATCAGTCCAATGAATCCTAACAATGCACCCCAAACGGAGAGTGACAGCAATAGGATGGCAGGGTTCAGTCCCATGGCCTTTCCCATGACTTTGGGCGTTACCACCATGTCGCAAATCAGCTGAACAATGACAAACACCAGCAATGCCATAATCAGGATAAACCAGAAATTCTGTCCTGTATCGGCTGCTTTCAGCAAAGCCAGCAATACGGTGGGAATCAGGGCGAAGGTGTGGAGATAGGGCACAAGGTCCATAATACCGATCATAATACCCAGACCAATCGCCATGGGGAAATCAATAATGGTAAATCCGATACAGAAGAGTACACCCATGATAAGGGCCACCAGACCTTGTCCACGCACATAGTTGTTCAACTCGCGTTCCACATCGTTCATCACCTCCTGCCAGAACGGACGGTTCTTCTTGGGGAATATGCGGATCCAGTTGTCGGTCAGATACTCATAGTCGAGCAGGATGAAGAACATATACAACAAGCAGATAAACGATGCGATGACACTGACGATGACACTGTAGGTCTGTCCAAGGAAGTTGAACAACTCAGGCATCACAGTCTTCATACCATCAGTAAAGTCCTTGCTCTTGAAGAATTGTTCGATCTCATGCTGATTCTCCGTAATCCATTCAGAGATGGTGCCTGGGATGCTTGTAATGTGAGCAGACTTATGGATGTAGTCGGTGGCCAGATTGCTCAACTTCTCAAATTGTTCGATCATCGGAGGGATTATCAGGTAGATGATACCTGAGATGACAGCGATGACGACAATCAGAGTAATGATGATGCTCAAGGCACGAGGCACATGCAAGCGGCGCTCTACTTGCTTCACCATCGGATACAACAGATAGGCGAAGAACCAGGCTACGAAGAATGGTAACAGCACATGGCTGAGGTGGTGGAGTAACAATAGGATACAGATAATCAGAAGACCGATGCCGACCCATCGTACAACTCGGTCAAAGGTAATGGTTTTCTCTGTCATTTTTCTTCTTGTATAGCTTTTTGATAACACTCTCTGCAAAGGGGCTCGTATTCTGTTGTCTCACCTAACAGCACACGCTGTGTACCTTCTACCTTACGGTGACTGACGTAAGCTAATGCACCACAACGCACACAGATGGCATGTACTTTGGTCACATCGTCAGCGATAGCACACAGGGCCGGCATAGGTCCGAAGGGGATACCCTTATAGTCCATATCGAGTCCAGCCACGATGACGCGAACCCCACGATTAGCCAGTTCATTGCACACATCGACTATTCCCATATCGAAGAATTGAGCCTCGTCGATACCCACGACGTCGATATCTGATGAAAGCAGCAGAATACTGGCCGACGAGTCGATAGGGGTGGAGAGGATATGGTTCTTGTCGTGACTGACAACATCCTCTTCAGAATATCTGACGTCGATGGCAGGCTTGTAGATTTCTACCTTCTGACGGGCGAACTGTGCACGTCGCAGACGGCGGATCAATTCCTCCGTCTTACCCGAGAACATCGAGCCGCACACCACTTCGATTCTCCCAGGACGGTGCGCCTCTCCTGTCAAGTTTTCAGTCATATTCCGTGCAAAATTACAAATACCTTTTAAAAATTGCAAAGATTTTACCGTTTTTTTTGTCTATTCTGATAATTTGCGCTAATTTTGTCCCCTGTTATGGGTATTTTGTACATAGTACCAACCCCAGTAGGAAACATGGAGGACATGACTTATCGTGCCGTCCGTATTTTAAAAGAGGTAGACCTCGTGCTGGCAGAGGACACCCGTACATCGGGTATCCTTCTAAAGCATTTCGACATCCGCAACCAGCTGATGTCGCACCATAAGTTTAATGAGCATGGTACCTCCGCAGGTATCGTCAGCCGATTACAGGCAGGCGAGAATGTTGCCCTCATCAGCGATGCAGGTACCCCCGGCATCAGCGACCCGGGCTTCTTCCTCGTCCGAGAGGCCGTCAAGGCAGGAATTGAGGTTCAGTGTCTGCCAGGCGCCACAGCCTTTGTGCCGGCACTGGTATCGAGCGGACTTCCCTGCGACCGTTTTGCCTTCGAGGGTTTCCTGCCCCAGAAAAAGGGTCGCCAGTCAAAGATTGAGTCGTTGAAGGAAGAACAACGTACGATGATCTTCTACGAGTCGCCCTATCGTGTGGTAAAGACCCTTGAGCAGTTTGCCGAGGCCTTTGGTGCCACACGTCAGGTTAGTGTCTGCCGCGAGATATCGAAGTTACACGAAGAGAGTGTTCGCGGTACCCTCGAAGAGGTCATCTCCCATTTCAAGGAAAAAGAACCTAAAGGCGAGATTGTAATCGTCTTGGCAGGTAAAAGCGATAAATAGTCATTAAAAAAATAATCAAGTATGAAAAAATTAGCTATTTTTGCCATCTGTGCAATGACATTGGCAAGTTGTAACGATGGAGTAAAGAAGGCAGAGGAAGCTGCAAAGCTGCAGCGTGACTCTCTGAATCAGATTATTGCCCAGAAGGACAATGAGATCAACGACATGATGACCACCTTGAGTGACATTGAGGAGGGTTTCCGTGAGATTACAGAGGCCCAGAACCGTGTGACACTCGCTAAGTCAGGTGAGGGAACCAATACCTCACAGCGCATCAAGGAGAACTTCCAGTTCATCCAGTCGATGATGAAGCAAAACAAGGAACTGATCAACAAGCTGAAGCAGCAAGTTCGTGAGAGCACTGTAAAAGGTGGTCAGTTGAAGAAGATCATTGACAACCTGACACAGCAGATGGAGGAGAAGGACAAGCAACTGGCTGCTCTTCGTGAGGAACTCGACCGTAAGGATATCCACATCGCAAAACTCGATGAGACGGTGGCTAACCTGAATACCAACGTGAATACCCTCACAGAGGATAACACCAAGAAGGCAGAGACCATCTCTAACCAGGACAAGGCTCTCCACTCTGCTTGGTTCGTCTTCGGCACAAAGAAAGAGCTGAAGGAGCAGAACATCTTGTCTGACGGTGAGGTTCTCCGCTCTAACTTCAACAAGGACTACTTCACGAAGATTGATATCCGTATCGATAAGGAAATCAAGTTCTATAGCAAGTCTGCCAAGATGCTGACCTCTCACCCCGCAAGTTCTTACACCCTGCAGCGTGATGCCAACAAACAGTATGTACTCCGTATCACTGATCCGCAGACGTTCTGGTCTACCAGCAAGTATTTGGTTGTGATGGTTAAATAAAAAAAGAGGTTCCAGATTTGGAACCTCTCTTTTTTTGCTTTTCTTATTCACCAACGTTGTGGCGCTTCTCCTTAATACGGGCAGCCTTACCAGTGAGCTTGCGCAGATAGTAAAGCTTAGCGCGGCGAACCTTACCTACCTTGTTGATCTCGATGCTCTGA
>JAEETB010000079.1 GCA_016286575.1 Prevotella sp. | reverse complement strand
TAGGCCTCCTTATCTTGGAAGTGCAAGAACCAGTCCTCACCGTATTTCGTATGCACCCAACCACCCTGATGGGGGCCGTTGATGTCAGTCTTGCCCTGCGCCAGCACAATCTTATGCTCATAAGGACCGTAGGGCGACTTCGAACGCATTGCTAACTGGAATCCCGTAGGCACACCACCAGCAGGACACATAATCCAGTACCAACCATCGCGCTGATAGAACTTCGGTCCCTCGCAGGTGCGATTCTCCGTACCATTGCCATCAAACACGATGACGGGCTCTCCAATGGCCTTCGTTCCATCTGCCGATAGCTCGCGAACGGTGAGCACAGAGGCAAACTTCGAACGACTATTCGCCCAACCATTCACCAAGTAGCATCGTCCATCCTCATCCCAAAGCGGACAGGTATCGATATATCCCTGACCCTTGATCACACAGACGGGAGCCTCCCATTTACCAGCTGGATCCTGCGCCTTCACCATATACACACCAAAGTCAGGATCTCCCCAGTAGATGTAGTACCACCCATCGTGGTAGCGGATACTTGGTGCCCACACACCAGCCCCATGCTGAGGTGTACTGAAATGCTTCAACAACGCTTCGTCGCCCTCATACAGATTCCCCAGGGCGTAGCCAACGATTTCCCAGTTCACCAGATCCTTCGAGTGGAGGATTGGCAATCCAGGTACACACTGGAACGACGAAGCCGTCATATAATAATCCTCGCCACTCGCCCCAACACACACATCAGGATCACTATAATCCGCATTGATCACAGGGTTCGTATACGTCCCATCGCCATGATCCGGACACCACACCTGAGACCTATACTGCCCAAAAGCCATCAAAGGCAAGCACGCAGCAATTAGGAGAATCAATCTTTTCATATCCTTATTATTTTTATAAATGCTTCATAAAGAAATCGAGCACACGCTGCTGGGAATTCTTCCAACAACTATGAGGCATATCCCAAAGCTCTGTCTCAATCTTGTCGCCAGCTCCCTGACTTTCCCATGTTGTGTGCATCGTGGCGAAAGCCTTTTCAACGCCAGCCACTGGGAATAGTTTATCCTGAGAACCATTAATAAAGAGCATCGGTTTCGGACAAGCGATACTGGCCACATGGGGATAGTCTAACCAACGACGCAGGCCAGGATAGCAATTGGCAAAACCACCATTCTCAGTACGATCATACTTAAACGATAATTGCTCATCCGATGTCACCATCCAACAAACGGCTGCCCCAACCTTGATGCGATCAGAGAGTGCTGAGAGCATCCAAGCACGATAGGCACCCATCGACCATCCTGTACAACCAATCCTTGAGGCATCCACCTCGGGCATCTGTGCCAGATACTCTGTACCTGCGATGTCATCATAGGTCATCCAGGCAGAGAGGTCGATACCATACATCATCATATTACCTGCTATCATATCATAAGTATCGCGCTTAGGACCTTCCATCTGACCTCGCTCTCCCCACATAGGGGCATCAGCCGAGAACACCACATAGCCATTCTTTGCCAGATAGTCGCCAAAGAACTGACCCTCGTAGCCTTTCAGCCATTCTTGGGCATCCTTGATAACGGTGGAGTCTTCACAAGCCAGCGGACGAATCATCTTCTCCTTACCAATAAAGAGGTGGGCGCCATGATCGTGCAGACAATTCACGGCTGGGAATGGACCCTTACCATCAGGAATCAGCACATAGGCAGGGACCGTATAGTAGCGCGAGAGTCGAATCTCTATCTTCCTTGCCTTATAACCCTCACGCTGCTCCTCAAAAAGCACCTTCGTCTCATAGCCGTTTGAGGGTGCAGGAGGTGGCATCAGCATACAGTCGAACACCTTTTGTCGAGCACTCTTCTTCCACTCGCCGAAGTCCTTGATATCGCTATTGCCCCATGCCAAGGGGAAATCAAAGTCTGCTATCAGCGAATCAGCATACACCGGCAGATTGCGCTTGAATTCATACTTTTCGCGCTTCTGAGCAAGTGCAAAGCTGCTTATGAGCAGCAATGCAACGATTATTGAATATGATTTTTGAGCCATAGCATTTGTCCGTAATTGGTTTCGCTTGTTGTCCAATGTTCATTCACAGGGGTAATCAGACTCTCCTTGGGGGCAGTGATAAGATTCCATACGATAAAGCTTGTCGTTGGAGGGCATACATTGTCGTTATATCCCCACGTCAAATAGACAGGACAGGTAATACGACGGGCAAAGTTTACTACATCAAAATAAGCCATCGTTTCAACTTTCTCTGGTGTAAACATGTTACTTAATCGGTTAAAATGTGGCCAGCCACCAGCACGGTTATCCAAATAGCCAGCCATATCGCTGATGGCTGGATGATTGGCAACACAGGCCGTCACACGTGGACTGAGACATGCTGTAACCAATGATAAAGCACCACCTTGACTACCACCTTGCATGAACACATTTTTACCATCCCATTCTGGTAACGAACAGAGATAGTCGATAGCACGTACACAGGCCACATACACATGTTTCATATAGAAGTTATCACGGTCGTCAAGACCACTGGTCATATAACCGTTTTCATAATCAAATGCTGTAGTTATTTCTTTGAATTGTTCATCGGCCATTTCTGGGTTCAGACCATGAATCTCCATTTCCAGCCGGATAAAACCGTTCTTCGCATAATAGAGGTTACGCATGGGCTCCTTGATGGTTTTAATACCTGCACCTGGCGGACAGAGCACTACAGGGTACTTGCCTTCTTTCCTAGGCTTTGACAGATAAGCATAGATACTGTGACGACGATCGTATTTGATCTTCAGCAGATACATATCTGTCTCATCCGTGCAATAGTCTTCCACCTTCTTGCAATCCACGTGCAACGGGGTCTTACGAGCCTCTTCGAGATTTGCTTTCCAGAAAGCATCGAAATCCTGCGGGTTTTTCGTATAGGGTTTCAACTGCTCAGGCGAGAACCCCACCTTCACATGATGTTCGTATTTCCCCTCAACATTTAATCTTAGATCCAGAAAGCCCGGTTTCTTCATTGTTCCCATTTCAATGACAGCCCTGCCATTCTTCAGCTTCACTTTGCCGCTGGATGTAGCTGGCATCATGTCAGGGCCTATCTCATAAGTTACCTCTACATCCTGAGGCATGCCATATAGGCAGAACGTTACTTCCACCATCGCTTTCTCTCCTACCTTGTAGAGCCAGTCTGCATGATCAGGCACCGTCAGCCACAGATAGTCCGAGCGATAGGGATAATTCTCGGCCTGAACCGCTGCTCCTATGATTAGGAAAAGCAGAGTCCAGGTCAGTTTCAAAGTAGTTTGTTTCATATTTCGATTTCTGTTTTGTTTGTTTTCGACTGCAAAATTACACAATTTTTTCCATAAACATGAATAATTATCTACCCAATTATCGAGTATTATTGTTGCAAAACACCATTATGGCAGGAAATAACATTGGTTGGTTATAAACAGGGGAATGCTCACGCACTCCCCTGTCCTGATTAACTAAAACTAACATGTACTAATAATGATAGTACTAAACCTAACTTATTACATATACTAACTAAAACAATAATTGTACTTACTGCTGGGGCAGGCCATAGCCATTGGTCACCTGTCCCTCAGACTGGCTGATGGTGGTTGCGGGAATCGGGTGGAAATAGAGGGGGACATCAGTCAGAGTAATACCTGAGAGGATGTTGTAGTCCCAAAGCTGGTCTTTGCCTGCCACAATGTCAATACCCCAATTCTGCTTTGTATAGCCATCAGCTTCGAGAGCTGCTGCTTCTGCACCATTTGGATCAATGTATTCATACAAGCCCTTGATAGCCAGATTGTGCTCCGTGCCTACTACGATAGAGGCTACAGATGTCTTGCTATAGTCATAAACACCTCTCCAGCCAGGAACCTGGGCGGGGTCGCCCTCAACACGGTCCATGGTCAGCATACCACATGCGGGAGCTGCTACCAGCTTAGTCCAAACATAATTGGATATGGTGCGACCATTGGGGAATGTATAGTAACCATCTTTCTCCAGTCCAGCAATCATCGTCTTGATGTCTGCTCGTACTTGCTTAGCACGGTCGGTGAATACACCCATACGGATTTGCGCCCATCGGATATCACCCTCGCCTACGAACTCACGCTTTACTTCCTGCTCAACGGCTTCCATTGTAGCGCTACTGATATTAGCCACGCCGGCACGACTGCGAAGTTGGTTAATCAGGGTCAAAGCCTCGCTGGTCTCACCAAGGGCTACATCTGCCTCTGCCAACATCATCATGACGTTCTCAATGCGACGCATCTGATAGTTCATACCTGTGTTACGCTGTTTGACTGTGTATGGCTCGGGGGTGACACGGTTCTCATCCCACTTGTTGCAGGCAATACCACCACTGAGACGTGAACCTGACTTGAAATTGATCAAGGCTTCCGTACCCTTACCGTCACTACCTGTAACAACCATGCTGGCATCAGCGCGCTTGTCACCATCCTCATAACCTGTATAGAAGAAGGTTGGCATGATTCGGATACCGCCGAACACTTTACACGGAGCAGCGTTGCTGCCACCACCATTTGATGGACGGCCCTGGCTGTAAGGACGCTCGCTCTGGTTAGGGGTACGGTTTCCTGCTTCCCAGATTGATGAGGGAGAAACCTTCATGTCGTGGATATACTGAAGGCCCAACTGGAAGGGATTATCACTGAATTCACGATTATCTGTAGTGAGGAACTGCAGAGAACCCTTACGCTCATTAAGCACTTTACGCAGATAGGTTTGTGCTGTAGCATAATAGGTGTTGCAGTCATTGCGCTGTGCATAGATGTATCCATCACCAGTATACATAGTCTTAAACTGCACATCACCATAAAGTCCACTAACATCTGTACGAAGTGTCTGATAGCCTGCAGCATTCAGGGCAGCCTCGCCAATCAGCATGTTAGCAAAGGTGCGCGACATGCGCTCAGCAAAAATATTTCCTTCGCCGAGGTCATACATCAGCGGTTCAACATCTTTCAAAATAGCGATGATATTGTCAAGAATCACAAAGCGGGAAGTAACAGGATAACCACCTTCTACAATGGTGTTCTCAATACCAAACGGTACATCACCGAAATGACGAACCAGTTCGAAATAACACCAGCAGTAAAGGGTCATGGCCTCACCATAGAGCTGTGTCCAGTCATTGGTCCTTCCACTTTCTTTGGCAGTCTGGTATTCGCTCTTGCTGGCGAGAATATCGGCAACACGCTTGGCACGAGCCAGTGAGCCGAAGAGATTGGTGAACTGAGTGGCTTTGGTGTCTACCGAAGCCTCAGATACACGGAGATAGCCGATACGACCATTAGCAGAGTTGTACTCAGGATAATAATCGCAGTCAGAACAGGGGTCAGAGCTCCTTCCGCAAACTGGTATCCGTCAGCCACGACAAAGGCAAGACATGGAGCAAACCACAAACGACCAACATCCCTGATGCTCGCACCAAACAATGTGCAGGTAACCTGCCTGATGGCACCTCCTATATGGTCTGTTGCCCTGCAAACGGCAAACAGCGCTGGCCTTTGGTTTTGCTCCTTAGCCAAGACGGCATCAGATTCGACAAAGCCATCCTGCTCCGTAGCGGCAAGTCTGACAATCTACCTCCCAGACGCTACGAAGGCAGATACAAAACCTTGGGCTACAGCTATCCCAAATCCTTCGTACACAAAGGAAATCTCTATATCGGATACTCCACAAACAAAGAAGATGTAGAGTGCACTATGATTGATTACCAGCCCAACACCCAATGGCTGTCTGAATAGCGGCCTATGAGCTCGGCATCGCGGAGGGGATCGAGTTGACGGAGCAGGGGATGGCGCAGAGAGACGTCGATGGGGCGACCTTCAGGATCGTGACTGTTGAACTCCAAGAGGGTAGCTGTGGTGGCTCCTTCGTCTACCTGTCCCCAGCCTGCTGCTGGGATTCCTTCTAACTCACAGTTGATGAGCACACACTCGGCATGGGGATAGTTTTTTCCCTTATTGTCAGGCAGTCGTCCCAGTTCTGCAAAGTCGGAAAGCCCTTTGAAGCAACAGTCGATGAACACGTTACCATGATTTTCTGCCGTATTGCGGATCCACATAAAAGCCCCATAGCTGGTGATGGTACAGTGATTGAAGAAGGATGGACCACGCCCCAGAATGGTATCACCTCCACCGTCGATACGACAGTTCAGCCAGTAGCAGCTACCATTGGCCTGCAGTGCATCGCCGTCGCCAATGATGTGGACATTCTCAAAAAAGTTGCGTTCGCCATTTACCAACAAGCCTTCTGCCTGCCCCTTGCAATCAGTCTTCAACGTGATATTGCGGAAGATAAGGTCAGTGCTGTTATCAGCGGCAAAGGCTGCACGACGTGAAGGGAATGTGCCCTTCACCTCGTTGGTCTTGATGTCTGCAGGATGGGGATTGAACACCTCGTTGTTAGGATAATGTACAAGCACGCCATCGCGTGATTCGCCTTCGATGGTGACAAGACGCTTGTTGCGGAAATATACAAGTTCCTCGTAATCACCATTTTTGACGAACACGGTATAACGCTCGCTCTCAGATGTCAAGAAATCAGGAATGAAATCCATCGCTCCCTGCACAGTAGAGAAGTCGCCACTACCATCAGCAGCCACGACGAGTCGTCGTTGTTCAGGAGATGGTGGCGCTGTCTTGGTTCTAAACGTCCAGCCCTTCTTTCCCTTGATGCCATCAAAACCCTCCAGCACACCCTTGTCGATGGTGACATAATACTCACGACCATAGTCCAACATATTATGATGCAGATAGATGGTGGCCTGTTGCCCATGTACAATGACAGGATAGAAATGGAATCCATCGGAGAAACCGCCAATGATATCAAGCTGGTAACGGGTTGTGTCCCATGCGTTTACACCTGATGGAGTTCCAGGCTTCGTATTGCGATTGGTAATGTGTTCTGACTTATAAGAATAAGGTACAGGCGTGTATTGAGCCAAAGGATTGGCAGGCTGTCGCTCTGTAGGACCAGCAGGGATGCTCAGATCCAGTCGATCCACGAGCTTTCCTGTCTGTTTGTCATAGACGGAAACAAAACCCTTATCCCCAATCCTGACCTCTTCCGACAGCGTTAAGGTCAGGTGGGTATCAGGGTTCACATCCACAGCGCCGTTTGCAGGCATCAGCTTTGTGACTACTGGTGCTGCCTCAGTATACAAAGCCAAGAGCAGCCCTATTATCATGATGGGTTTTCTCATATGTCTTTCTTTATGGTCTAATCGTAATGGTCACATTTTCCTGCTTCACATCCTTATAGTTGGTAAACTCGGCATCCTTCTTGGCTATGATGTGAATATCCTTGAGCGTGATGTCTTCGATAGGCATTTCTGGCAGGCCGTTGAACTCCATAGCTCTGCCTGCACCACTGCATACGATATTGCGGATGTCGATATGACGGAAAATGGGAGTCTCCTCTGTGACAGGCATCTTGGTGGTGTTATCTGGATTGTCACCATCAGCCAACATCTCTGCCACTGACTTGCCACCATAATACATATTAAAAGTGATGGCATCCGTCTTGATATCCGTCATCGAGATATCGTTGATGAAGATGTTCTCTACGATTCCGCCACGTCCGCGAGTAGACTTGAAGCGCAGACCCACATCAGTGCCGAGGAACTGACAATGGTTCACCAGGATGTTACGAACTCCACCACTCATCTCTGAACCTACCACGAAACCACCATGTCCTGCGAATACCGTACAACCATCGACTACAACATTCTCACAAGGACGACCACGACGACGCCCGTCAGCATCCTTACCGCTCTTGATACAGATGCCGTCATCGCCAGCATCGAATTTCGAGTTGACGATCAGCGCATTCTTGCACGACTCCAAATCGAGTGCATCGCCATTCTGGGCATAGGCAGGATTACGGGCCAACACACCATCGATGATAATATTCTCGCACAGCATCGGGTGAAGATTCCAGGCAGGAGAGTTCTGGAAGATGACATCTTTCAGAAGCACATTCTTACAGTCGACCAGACTGATCATCACTGGGCGAAGGAATCGTTTGATGGCATTCCACTCTTCGTCGGACACAGCTTTGGGAACATTCAGATCGGCATTCTTCTGTGCTTTCGCATAGCCCTGATCAGGCACCCAATATCCAGGCTTCGTCTCCAGACCACCAGGACGAGACAGCACCTCTTTCCACTGTGCTTCCGTCACCTTTGCTTTCTTGACGGGACGCCAGAACTGACCATTGCCGTCGATGACACCTTGTCCTGTAATGGAGATGTTTTCAGCGCCATAGGCAGAGAGAGGCGACTGACATCTGCGCGTATCCAGTCCCTCGAACGAGGTCTTGATGATCGAATAAAGCGATTCGTCAGGCGAGAATTGGATAACAGCTCCCATCTCCAAGTGCAGGTCGATGTTCGACTTGAGAATAATAGGTCCAGTAAACCATACGCCACTGGGCACTATCAGATGACCTCCACCCTGATCGCTGAGAGTTTGGATGGCTTTGGTAAAGGCGTCAGTACACAGGGTTACGCCATTACCTACTGCCCCAAAGTCCTTCAGATTCACCTGACGCTCAGGAATAACGGGTGCTTTTACTTCCTGCATCTTGAAAGGCAGGTTTTGAGTGTACTTTTTGTAAGGGTTTCCCTCCTTGCAACAGTCTTGCGCCTGAGCTGACATCGTTGCCGATAATGCTATCATCAAGCAGATTAGTTTGAAAGTAGTTTGTTTCATTATTTTTTCAATGTAATTTATTCTCGGCTGCAAAATTAAGCAAATATTTCCATAAATAGGCATACAATTCATTCATTTTGCGAGTATTTTTATGGCAAAAGCAGATTTTACTTTGTTTTTCCCATCTTTTCTTCATAACTTTGTGGCATAAACATATAACGACACGAAACGATGAAGAAAAAATCAGTATTGTTGATCGCATGTCTCCTGATGACTCTATCGACAGAAGCTATAGGCCAGACACAGCCTTCGTCTGCGAATTTGATGAGAGAGACATCTCCTGCCTTCTTCCAAACAGAAGAGGCCAGTCGGATTGGTGATCAGATGTTGCTCTATCAGCGTGAGACTGGCGGATGGCCTAAGAATATCGATATGGCTCGTCCGTTGAGCGACGAAGAAAAGGCGCAGGTGATGAAAGATAAGCAGAAACTCGATGATTCGACCATCGACAACGGCGCTACTTACATCCAGATGGTCTTCCTGGCGCGACTGTATCAGCAGACCAAAGAGCAGCGTTATTGTAAGGCCTTCCGTAAGGGAATCAGTTATCTGCTCAGCGGTCAATATGCCAATGGCGGATGGCCACAGTTCTGGCCCAAGAAACGTGACTACCAGATACACATCACTTACAACGACGATGCGATGGTGAACACCATGACCCTGTTGCGCGATATGGTGGACCAGAGAGAACCCTATCAGGGTAACCTCACAGACAAGAGGATGCGCCAGGATATAAAGACTGCCTTTGACAAAGGCATAGAGTGCATACTTGCCACTCAGATTGTTACTCATGACGAACCTACCGTTTGGTGTCAGCAGCACGACAGGGAGACGCTCCTTCCTGCTCCAGCCCGAACCTACGAACTGCCATCATACTGTTCCATGGAGAGTGTTGCCATCACTCGTCTGTTGATGGAACTGCCTGATCCTGATGAGCGCGTCAAGCGAGCTGTTCATGCCGCTATGCGCTGGTTTGATAAGTACAAGATTACCGGCTGTCGTTATGTGCGGACACCTGATCGTCATCTTGAGGCCGACTCGACAGCAGCTCCTATCTGGGCCCGCTTTTATGATCTGGAACGCTGCGAACCATTCTTCTGTGACCGTGATGGCATACCTCGTCGACATCTGGAGGAGATTGGCAGCGAGCGCCGAAACGGTTACGCCTGGTACGGAGATCGTCCAGCCTCGCTCTATCCCCTCTACGATGCCTGGGCCGACAAGTTCGACCCAGCCCATAAGGTTGCCATCAGCCTCGAAACCAAAGGCGCCAACTAGAACTCATAGTTTTTCACTTAAACAGATACTGGGCGAATTCGTGGAGCGACTTGCGCCATACTTGCCATTCGTGGTCACCAGGGTAGGAGTTGAAGCGCACTTCTACGCCACCATCACGCATCTTCTTGACGATGTTGCGGGTGTATTCAATACGGGGATCCTGCTCGCCACAGCTGATGAAAAATACATCCAGATTCTTGTTGAACGCCTTCACGTCGGAGAGCATTCCTGGCACCTCCTTCTCTAAGTCGAAATCAGATGCGCCCTGAATACCACCGAACATACCTGTTGAGAACACACCTACGTTGGCGAACACCTCTGGTGAGCGAAGGCCGATGTAGAACGACTGGCCGCCACCCATCGAGAGACCACACATGGCCCGACTCTTACGATCCTGTCTGACACGATAGTTCTTCTCCACAAACGGGATCACATTGTCTATCAGTTCGTTGCGGAACGACTGCATGCCTTGCCAGCTATACCCGCCGCCAAAACCGCCATTACGTGCGTGAACATTACTGTTAGCGCTGACCACAATCATTGGCACAGCTTTACCTGCAGCTATCAGATTGTCCATAATCTGCGCCGTACGACCCTGTTCCATCCATCCGCGATGATCCTCGCCACCGCCATGTTGGATATAGACCACAGGATAATCTTGCTTACTCTCGTTGTAACCAGCCGGCGTATAGATCATCAAGGGGCGCCAAGCCTCATCTACCTTTGAGTAATAATACACCGTACGAACCTCTCCGCGAGCCACATCATGCACCTCGAAATCGTCTGTACCGGCCTCTTTCACCTCAATGGCACTCGACCAACGGCCACAACCATAGAATGTCTGACTGGCAGGATCTGCCACCGACACATCATCGATGGTCAGGAAATAATAGTGGAATCCTGGTACTTGCGGCTTGGTCGTCACCTGCCACGCACCACCTTCACCTTTGGTCATGTCGTACTTAGTGCCGCACAGGTCAATCTGAACCTTTTGGGCGTGGGGAGCATTCACTCGGAACATCACACTATTATCCGAAAGCACCCGAGGATAGCCGTTGCGGTTTACGTTAGTCACTGGAGAGTATGAACCCTCCGGGAATGTCTCTCTCTGAGTACCCTGCGCTACCATCTGAGTGCAGATAAGGGCCGAAAACACTGCGGCCAGTAGAATCTTAACTTTCATAATATCTCAAATAATTCTAAGTTATAAGCCAAAT
>JAEETB010000453.1 GCA_016286575.1 Prevotella sp. | reverse complement strand
CTGCTTGAGCATCTCGACCAACCCGACCGCATGTACGCCTATAGCCGCGACCTGGTAGAGAGCAACCCCTACATCAATGGTTGTGCTATTTGCTTCAAACCCGGATACTATCCCGGCAAAGACCTGTTTATGGCCTATGTACACCATGTGACATCTGCCAAGGGAACCGATTCGGCTCTGGTGACCTCAGAGACATTTACCAACCGCCCCTATACGGAGCAGGTATGGTATGCCGAACCCATGAAGACAGGATGGACGGGGTGGACGGATCCATTGAAAGGTCCCAACACCGAATGCGAGCCATTGGTAACCTTCTGCCTGCCGATCACAGACAAGCACAACGAGCGTGTAGGCGTCATCGGAGTAGACGTGTCGCTCCATCAGTTGTCGGAAATCATCTTGGCTGCCAAACCTTCTGAAAACGGCTATAGTGTCCTCCTGGCACACAATGGTTTATATATCGTGCATCCCGACAAGGAGAAACTGACCAATCCAAATATCTTCAGTCAGAAAGGACGGGATGTCGATGCCAGCGAACTTGATGCTGCAAAGGCTATGGTAAACGGCGAAAGCGGCAAGATGACGTTTCGTAGAGACCATCGCAACTGGTGGGTATTTTACAAGCCCTTTGAGACCGTTGAATGGAAAGGGAGATCCAGTGGAGATATCAACTGGAGTGTAGGTGTGGTTTATCCAGAGGAAGACATCTTCGGCAAGCACAACGTCCTGCTTTGGCTTGTGTTGGGTATCATCATTGCAGGCTTACTGGTGTTCTACATACTGGGCAGGTGGATGATCTGCAAACAACTAAAGCCTGTGAAAAAACTCGCTGCCTTAGCCAATCACATTGCCGAAGGTAATTACAATGAGACATTGCCCTTTATAGACCGTCACGACGAGATCGGACTGCTACAGAACCGGTTCAAACAAATGCAACACTCGCTTCAGGATCAAGTCGAGAAACTGAAAGAAGAGACGGCTGTGTTGTATCAGCATGGCGACATTCAGCTCGCAGCCTACGACAAAACGTTAGAGGTCGACAAGATGAAGACATCGTTCCTGAATTATATGACGAATCAGATATCAGTGCCTGTCGAGGGTATCGAAAAGGCCGTGACCGCTCTCTGCAACAACTATCAGGAGTTCAGCAAAGAAGAGAAGGATCGTTTGGTCGACAACATACAGCTTCAGACGCAGACGACGGTAGAATTGTTGGATCATGTGGCTCATTTCGCTGAGACCGAAACAGGAAAGGAGGCCCCCAATGATTAAACTGTCAAGACAAATCAGTTGGGGTATCATGGTGATGGCCATCCCCCTATTCATGCTCGCGTTGGGCATATTGTATATGCAGTCGCACCACCTGATACATGAGGAGGTGAGAAAAAACACCCAAAGCATGCTGAACGCCCAACTGCAACGTGTCAACAACTATATAAACATCATTGAGACCTCACCCGATTCGATGGCCGCCCCCTCATTCAGGCGAATGTCTAAGATGTTGGCCGAGGTGGAGCAACCTTATTCAAACACCTACTTCATACTGCTTGATGGCGACGGGCGATACCTGATACATCCCGACAGCACCCGACTGTTCGCAAAGACCATCTTCATGGATGCCGATCGCGATGACAATAAGGATATGATCATGCTGGGCCACGAGATGACCACAGGCAAGCAAAGCACCATACACATCAATTACCAGAATAAAGAATATCATGTGTCCTACTGCCCGGTAAAAGGCACCGACTGGAGCCTGGCCCTCATCTGCCCCGTCAAGGATGCGATGCAAAGCTTCTATCGTCTCACCTCCATCGTCATCATACTGTTCATCATCGGCCTGCTTGCCATCCTGATACTCTGCAATCATGCGATGAAACAGATAATCCGTCCGATCAATCGGCTCATCGACACCACCCAGAACATTGTCGACGGACAGTATGACGAAACGATTCCCATCACGCCTCGCAAGGGTGTCGTTGCACAGTTACAGAATAGCTTTGCAAAGATGCAGCAATCGCTGAACGAGCGCATGAGCCATCTGCGCCAGGAAGCTGACGAATTAAAACAGAATAACGAAGAGATCAGTCGGGCCAAACAGGAAGCCGAGAATACCATCAACAAGAAGAACAAGTTTATTGTTCGCATGACACAGCAAATGCGTATGCCTCTGAACGTGATTTCGGGATTCGCTGATGTCTTGGCCG
>JAEETB010000078.1 GCA_016286575.1 Prevotella sp. | reverse complement strand
TGCGGGCCACGAATGTGCAGGCTCATATCAGCAGAGTTGCCCCGATTGAAGCTATGGCAGTTGACGCAACCCTCGAACTGCGTATTCTCGATCAACGGACGCTCGTCGAACGAGGAAAGATCGCGCTCGTAAATACCCATTTTGCTCCACACCTCATAGCCTGGCGCTATCAGACGGTAACAAATACCGTAATCGATACTGTCAGGACTCACATAGATGGAGAAAGGCTGATAAGTATGCCAACCGTCTTCATATTTGGCGGAGACAGTGACGCTGAGCGAGTCGCCAGGATTCTGAGCGAGCAGAGTGTGCCAGTCGTCAAGGTCGAAATCGACCGATTCTTCACCTTGGCTGTGCAGGTTGTTTCCATGCTTATCCGTAATGACGGCATCGATAAGCAAGGCCTTATCAGTTGTCATGCTAAAGTTGAGAGGCGCGATATTCACGGGTATGGTGACACCATGATAGTCGGGGTATATGTCAGGCCGGGCAGTCTCCTGCTTGGCATCACTGACCGCTTCTGTACAGGCAGCGAGGAGCAGAAGTGAAAAGAGGAAAGTGACAAGTGATAAGTGAGTCCGTTTCATTGCTTCGTAGAGATTTGATGTAGTAATTTGCTATAGTTCTCGCGGTCGCCCGTCAACACATAGTAGGCCATCAGATATTCAAGGGCCAAACGATTGTCCGTGTTACTGAAGTAAAGGCTCTCGAGCATCTCAGGGGTCACATGATCACTGAAGAAGAAGTTATCATCGTAGATGCACCGGCGCAGACGTCCGTATTCAGGATGTTTGGCGATGGCCTCTTCATTGTCCAACAAGGGCAGTGTCTCGTTGGCCCACTCGCGATAGAAAAGCGTCTTCTGCAGCGCCATCAGATATTTGCGAGCCACATCGTAGCTACCGATGATCAGATTGGTCTGTGCCAATCGTTTATAGCATCGTGCACTTTTCTGGAAGTCAAGGATCGCTTCCTGTGCCTCGAACACCGTTCGCTGGGCGACATAGATCATACCCAACTGATAGAATGCCTCAGCTGTTGGTATCGGGCTGGTCGCATCGCTCTGCACATCGGGCAGAAGGCCTGCGATACCGTTCTGATTATAATCGAAGAGGTGGTTGACGAGCTGGCCGTGCATCGCCAAGGCCAGATTCTGTACCGTCACGCCAATCTGATTGTTCGGTTTTTCCTTATTGACGGTCTCAAGTATGCGGTTCCATTGCTGATGACAGGCCATGAAGTCGTATTGCATCACCTTCTCGGCCTTGAAATTAGCGTTTTTCCAGACGAGCCATCCCATACATACGGACACTAATAGAAATGTGGAAGGTGGAATGAGGCGCTCGGCCGAAGGACGCTTGCTACCATCGGGACGCAAGAATGTGGAATGGGAAGTTTTAACCCAACGTTGGCCAATTCGGACAAGGAATGGGAGGACAATGGCAGACAGCCAGGCAGCATAAAGCAGGGTTGGGAACACTTTCGGAAAACGATAGTAGTGACTGCCGTTCCAGTTAGGGCCTACCACCCAATATAGAACAGGAATGGCGACAAGGATCGCGATACGTCGCGTCCAACCGCCGGGCAACATGCCAAGGAGCCAAATAGCGAGCAGTGTGAGCAGGACTGCCCAGACGCCACCCAAGAGCGCGTGCTCGTCGAGCAGGAAGAGCCAGAGCAGGAACGAAGGCACGTAACTCAATCCGTATGACCATTGAACATTGATCGTTGAAAATAGGCGGAGGGTCAGTAGCTGCACTAGCGAGAGCAGTACGGCAATGATCAGTGCCCCCACCCAGGCATAAAGGAAGAACTGTGTACAGAAACGTCCCAACAGGTCGGCTACACCTCCGGGCAGACGGACAATGTCCCACACGTAGGTGCTGTCGAAGAGAAACAGCTGGTAATGCTCCTGATAATGCAGATGATGCGGATAGGCCAGTCCGAAGAAAAGGAGGACCGCCACACCGAACAAACTACTTGTCAAACACTTTGCTAAACTCATTGACGCTGATCTTGACAGGTTCCACCATAAATTCCGGACGGTTATAGCTCTTCAGGAGGCTGACATGCAGTTCGGGGTCTTCCTGCGGCAGCAGGAAGGCCTTTCCCACTTTCCCGTTGTTGAAATAGGCAAAATAGACACGGCTGTAGTTGTCGTCGTCCCGACGGCTGGCTAACATGATCCAGTGTCCGTTGCTCGACCAGGATGGGTAGCTGTCGGAATAGTCTTTACTATTGACCACGGTGAGGTCGAGGGGCGAAGAGGTTTCCCATGTGAGGGCCGTGCCGTCGTATTGATCCATTGGGATACAGACAATGTCGGCATCATGATGCCTGCTGTGGAAACAGCCGTACTGTCCCAGGGCAAACAGCAGATAACGTCCGTCGGGGCTGATGCGAGGCAGGGTGACACTCTTGTCAGCTGATGCGGCATCATACACCAGTTCCTCCTCGCCGAAACCATGTGTAGTCAGATCAAACGAACGGCGATAGAGGTTGTATTGTATCTTCGCGAAGGTTGTTCTGATATCCTTGTCACGCATCTCCTCTGGCAGCGGGACGGACTTGCAGTAATAGAGCCATTTGCCGTCGGGCGACCATGTGGGGTACACCTCCAGAAGGTCAGGATCTTCGGAAACGACGCTCACAGAATCGGTCTCTACATCGTATAGGATCATGTCGCTGGCCAGGTCGTAGACCTCAATCTTGTTGGGATGTGCCGTGTGGAATGCCTGTCGTGTCTTGTTGGTAGAGAAGGCTACCAGTTTGGCGGTAGGATGCCATGACGGATAGACACCCCCGGAGATGGTATAGTCGCGTTTCAGATTGACTCTTGAGACCTTGCCATCATTGACAATGACGGTTCCGGCATTAGACAGACGCACATGAAAGAGCATGTTGTCGGTCTTGTAGTTCTGATAGCTGTGACAGTTGATACACTGACCGATCTTATTGTTGTTCATGGTAATCTCGTTGTTGAAGATCTGCGACTCCTCAAACGTGGTGAGGTTACGCTGGGCAATCTCCATATAGGTCCATGCGACATACGATGGCTCGATGAGACGATACGACAGATATTCGTCGATGGGTTCTTCAGCTACAGATATCTCAAACGGGTTGAATGCCAGCCATTCGCCCCCTTTCTGTCCCCAGACCTCCACCTTGATGTTTTTGCCTTTCGAAACATCGAGCATCGAGTGCCATTCCTCCTCGGGTATCTGTACCTTCACACCTTGGCCGTAGGTTTGCTGCTTGCCGTCGGGCGTGGTGATACGGGCCACACATGCTTCGTATTCGTCAGCAGGGAGCATGAAGTTGAGTGGCGCAATGTTGCAAGGGATAGTGACACCGCAATAATCGGGGAAGATGGCCGGCAGGCTCTTGGTCTCCTTGGATGAAGCAGGCACGTCGGGGTGATTCACACACGATGACAAGAGCAGCATGGCAACAGCCAGAAGCTGGAAATAGGGGAGGATATATCTTTTCATTGTTTTCTTATGATTGAACTTCATGACCAATATTGCCGGTTATGTTAATAAATTTCCTTCCAAAGATGTTATACCACCAATAGGTATCTCCAAACTCCTCACGCATGTCTTCGCCCACCTCTTCAACGGTCCTACCAGGCTTTGCCACACCTTCCAAGGTACTCCAGAACTTTTTGTAGCGTTCGTAAACAGTCTGCTTGACGGGGAGCATCATACGCTTATCTTCCGGGGCCTTATCCATAAACAAGATATAAGCCTCCTGCGCATGCTCAGGAAACTCCTCGTCCATGTGTAACTTCACATAATTTCGCGCTGCCGTCCAGAAGCGACGAGAGTCGCAACGCAGCATGGCATATAACAAGGCCTGCTCCGAAGCCACCTTACTGTCGGATTCGTACCAAAGGCTGATGCCGTTGACAAGATAACTCTCGCTGTTCTCAACGCCAGTGAGTTCATCGGGATAGCACTTCTGCAGTTCCTTTATCTTATCTGTGACCGGAGCTGGCTGCCAGTCGCCGTAAAACGGCTGATGATGTAAGATGGTGGTATAGCGTTCCACCAGTTTCTCGTCTCCTACGGCCAGGGCACAGCGGGAAAGCATCTTCAGGTAGAAGGGCGAGAAACCCGCTTGTATGGCATTCTCGAAATCCAGACGGATGGCTTCATTCATCATGCCATAGTTGTAATAAACCAGAGGCGAGGCAATGTCTAAAAGGGTGACGTGGAGCGAATCAGGGTTGTTGAGATCTACACAACTATTGCCCAATTTAAACGAACGGTCGAGCAGTCCGCCTTCGTTCATCAGGGCGACATTCTTGAGGAACATCATCGTGCTGGTTGGCTGCTTGGTCTCTTCTGCTATACGAAGCACCTCTTGCCAATTGTCTGTTTCGGCGTAGCGCACCATACGCATCTCGTCGATGTAGTTCTTGTCATAGTACATCTGTGTCGCGGTAAAAGCGATGCCAGCAATGGCACACAATGCGGGAACAAACCACTTAGTCAGATAACGATGACACACAGGAATGAGCACAGACACGGCTCCAAGTATCCAGAACGGTATGGAGGGGCGCTCGCTTGAGTCCATTGGAAGCTCGAAACGAGGCAAACCAGCCAATACGACAGCATCGAATCTCAGATGAGAGTAGAACTGCGTATGCCAGATGCTGGCAGTAAAGAAGAGCAAGACAAAGCCCAGATACTCAGGCCAGGCCAGTTTCTCGGCAAGTGCCAGGCAGAGCACAAACAGCAAGGCGTACCACCCCAGTAAAGGATAGACGCAGAAGCCCAACAAATACCAGGCAAGATGCCATTTGCGAGGGGTACAGCGTGCTGCCCACAACAGCAACAGCATCAATAGATATGCTACCGACTGCGAAAACCAATAGCCTCTGATGGTTGAGACATATACCCAATATCCCAAGTCGACCACAGAGACAAGCAGGCAGGCAACAGGCAAGAGCATCAGTGCGGAGGCACTTCCCTGTAACCGGAATGCTTTGGTACCCACCATGAAGATGAGTGCCCAGATGGCCATCAGCATACCAGTACCTTTGGCTGGCTGACAGAAGAACTGAGTGAGCCAGGCTCCTACATACCGCATCAAGCCGAAAGGCTTCGACAGGAGGGCATGGAAGAAGGGGGCTCCGAAAATATATTCGGAACGGTCGTATGCCGTATAAAACACCTCTTGATTGATGTATAGGATAAATACGACAAATACTATGAAAACCAGCAGGCTTCCATAAAGGACGATATCAGAGACTTTGTTCTTACTAATCATTTTATATGCTATAAAAGGCTGACCCAATCAAATGGGTCAGCCTTATTAATTATACCTTGAAGGAATGATTATTCCTCATAGTAAACAGAGTTGAGCGTCATAGTACCGCCGTAGAGCATGAGGTCGAGGTCACGACCTTCACCACCCTTAGCGCACTCCTTAGCCATATCCTCAGTGATCTGGAGCTCGTTCAGACCAGTCACCCAAACTACGTGATCGTAGTAGGTGTTACTCCACCAACCGTTCATGACTTTCATGTCAACACCGTCAGCATCTGAGATGTCGAAGATCAGAGTCTTCAGACCGAAGTAAACGTCATCGGGAATAGTGGGCAGGTGTGCACCTTCGGTAGAGCTGAAACGCATAGCTGCGGCATCCCAAGCACCAGGCTGGAATGGTGGCTCAGTAGCGGGATCTTCACCATAGATATAGAACTTCTGAAGAGGATCGGTCACTTCCTGACAAGATACAGGATATTCTGCTGTCAGCAGAGTGCCGTCTGGACAGACAGCTGTCAAGGTAACAGTATGCTCACCAAGCTTCATCTTCTTAGTTGCATAATTGCCGAGGTAATCCTTACCGCCGATGCTCCACTTGGCATTAACGGGCGCTGAGGTTGAACAGGTAACGACATTACCATTCTGGCCGCTGGCTGCCTTATCGACAGTAACAGTTGACTTCGCCTTGAGTTCGTCAACAGAGATGTGACCGCCATTGCTGAAATCCTCATGAGTAGGATCGCAGGCAAAAAGCGCACAAACTGCGACTAAAACCAAAAATATCTTTTTCATATTGATTGCTTATAAAAAATTAATATATAACTGTATATGTGTACTCCTGAGCAGGTGTATTCTCATCCCATCCGGGGTTCTGAACCAACTTGCCACTCATCAGGGTAATCTGTGACTGAGGCTTTGGCACGAAGCCCTTGGTATCAGCATAACGCTTAGACCAAGAACAGGTCATGTGCTCCAAAGAACGTTTGTTAGCCTTCTGACCAAGGCATACAATCTGCTTACCCTTCTGGGCCTGCAGAGCCTTAGCAGCGTAAGAGCTCTCGCTATGACCGGCAGCACCAGACCAACGACGCATATCATTGAAGCGGAGTCCCTCCATAGCAAACTCCCAACGACGCTCGTTCTGAATGTTCGTCAGCGAGTAAGGTGTCTGTGGAACACCTGCACGAGCCTGAACCTGATTCATGTAAGTAGCATCACCAGTGAGCTCAGTCAGCATCAGCAGAACGTCGGCATAACGCATCAGATAGAAGTCCTCGAAGTGGTCACCCTGCTGCTCATTGTCAAGCGAGCTGCCTGTATAACCAGGAGCCTGCTTCCACCAAGAGTCATTATCCTTCGGGTTAGCATCCAGGTTTACTTCTGCGTACTTCTTACAAGCATAGCCAGACTCCTCATTGTCATCCTTCTCGTAGGTATAGCTCTCGAGCTCGTTATCGAGGTCGATCAAAGAACCGAGCTTACGGATATCAGTGTAGTTTCCTATTCTCTCAGCGTCTGTCCAGTCATCCCAGATATTGCAAGAAGGAGTACCCTGACCCCAACCCTGGTTGAATGGATAAGTCTTGTCGCGCTTACCATTATCATTGGTAGCACCGTTACGAAGACCCCAGAAGCAAGACAGATAGTTAGAATACATACGCGCGTTATTGTAAGTACCACTAATGGCCCACTTAGAAGCATTCATGAACTGAATCTGGAAGATTTCCTCATCGTTGCCATTACCCATGCCAGGCTGGTCGAAGCAGTTCTCACGCTTCATGTCAGCGATGAATTTGTAAGCGTGAGTGCCCTCGGCGTTTTCACCGTTCTCTCCATCATGAGCCTCATCCCAGAGGAAACTGTTAGAGTACTGCCAGAGTGAACGGAAGTCCTCCAGGAGCTTGAAACGACCACTGCCAACGATGTCCTTCAGATAGTTGATAACATCTGCCTGAGAAACAGAAGATGCAGAGCAACCTTCCTGAGTGATAGGCTCACCAGCGCTGTTAACAAGGCTGATAGCAGGAGCTGAACCAGAAGCAAGCTCGCCAACACCCTTATAGAAACCAGCCCAGAACATATAAGCACGAGCCAACATAGCCTCAGCAGCATACTTTGTGGCGTGACCATCACCCTTCTGACCATATCCTGATGCTTCATCCATGAGGTTAATACCAGAAACGAAGTCAGCAATAATCTGTGGATAGACTACATCTTCTGCACTTACCTGCTGCTGCATATCGTCAGTAATGACGGTTGCTGTAATCAGAGGTACATCGCCATACAACTGAGTCAGCCACAAATTATAAAGACCGCGCATGAAGAAGGCCTCACCAAGAAGCTGGTTACGCAGTTTCTTCTGAGACTCAGACCATGTCACATTGTCAATGGTCTCAATCTGGTTGTTAGCACGTGAAATACCACCATAAAGAAGGATGAAATTAGCCTCATACTGGTTAGCACTTGCCGTTGTGAAATGATGCAGTGACTTATTAACATTATCCTGCAGACCACCACTTCCGTAGCAGTTGTCTGACATCATTTCCCACCAGTAGAAAGGATTATTACATACACCACTATTATCACCGCCACCCAGCGTATTCATGATACTGTAGGTAGCTGCATTCAATGCATCCACATCTCCTGGCTTACCAGGGAATGTTGCCGCCGTCAACTCTGTAACACGAGGCTCTGTGTCGAGCATGTCGTTACAGGCTGTAAACAAAGTTGCTGATGAAACAACTAATGCTGATAAAAAATATTTCTTCATAACTTAATTACCGAATTAGAATTTAATACTTGCACCAATCAGATATGTACGAGATGGTGGGTAAAGACCGAGGTCGATACCAGATGCCCAACCTCTACCACCGGCCGAGTTACCGATCTCAGGATCAAGTCCGGTGTACTTGGTGAAGGTAATCAGATTTTGAGCCTGAACATAGAAACGGAGCTGCTGGAACGGACAAGATTTCCAAACGTGCTTGAAGTCGTAACCGAGAGTCACAGTCTTAATCTTGAAGTAGTCGGCATTCTCCATGTAACGGGTTGATACCCAGTTGGTGTTCTGGTGACCAGTAGCAGAAATTCGTGGCTGATCGTTAGTAGAACCCTCACCTACCCAACGATTCAGGATCGATGTGTCGTAGTTCTGATAAGGAGCATCAGAGAATGAACGGTAAGAACGCATGATCTGCTGACCGAATGCACCAGCACCGTTTACAGCGAAGTCAAATCCCTTAAAGCCCAAACCGAGGTTGACACCAAGCATCACATCGGGGTTAGGATTACCAATCTCATGACGGTCACAATCATCACCTACAGCGTAGGTAATTACACCATCACCATTCCAGTCGTCCCAGATACAGTCACCAGGCTGTGCATTATCCAGAACGGCCTTACCTGCCTGACGAGCAGCGTCGATCTGCTCCTGGTTCTGCCAGATTCCGCTGTATGACATACCGTAGAAGTAACCGATGGGGAAGCCTTCCTGAGCACGGTAGATAAACTCTGTACCCTGTGAAAGCACACCACTATCACCGTTGATATACTTATTCTGGTTAGCAATACGCGTTACCTTATTCTTATTAGTTGTAAAGTTCACGCCAACGTTATAGCTGAAGTCCTTACCAATTCTGTCATTCCAAGAGAGAGCGATCTCAATACCAGTATTCTCCACGTCACCACCATTGATAGCAGCAGGGTTGGTACCGTAAATTGCAACATTCTCACCAGTGATCAACCAGTCCTTAGTGGTCTTCTTATACCAGTCGAAGTTAATACCCAAACGGCTGTTGAGTAAGCGGGCATCGAAACCTAAGTCGAGCTGCTCAGAAGTCTCCCAAGTCAGGTCGGGGTTAGGTACGATGTTTGCATAAGCACCGGTGTTCGGAGTACCACTGGTAGAAGTCTCTGTGGAAGAACCAAACTTGTAACCACTGTCGCCAGCTTCGCCAGAGAGGGCGATCGTAGCCAGGTACTGGTACTTAGAGATATCCTTGTTACCGTTCTGACCCCAAGATGCACGGATCTTGAAGAAATCGAGCCAGCTCTTGGTAGCTTCCATGAATTTCTCGTTGGTTACTACCCAACCTGCAGATACAGAGGGGAAGAAGCCCCAGCGCTTACCATCGGTAAAGATACTTGAACCATCATAACGCATGGTAACAGTAGCCATATAAGTCTCGTTCCAGTCCCAAGTCAAACGACCGAACCAAGATGCGAGATACTCCTCATCATTGGGCTTACCAGTTACAGTTACATCGGGAGCATTCATAACCTTGAAGTTTGAAAGCCATGCAGAATCCCAACCCTTCAGTGTTGCGAGCTGCTCGCCCCAGTTTACCTTGTTAGATCCACCGATATTATAACTCCAAGCGGTGCTCTGGTAGGTCTGACCAACCATGGCGCTGATCTTATGACGTCCAAGCATGGGAAGATCATAGGTCAGGGTATTTTCTACTGACCAGTTAGTATTCAACCATGCACTCTGGCTAACAGTATATACGGTTGATGTAGCATTACCATAACCAGAAGATTTGGGCTCACCATAGTTACGGTATGCACCAGAACCCCAGTTATAGTTGAACTGAGAACGAAGTCTCAGGCCCTTGATAGGCTGGATAATTGCAAAGGCAGTAGCGTTCGTGTTGATGTTACGGCTCTCTGCCAAAGAGTTGAAACCACCATGAACGAGGTTCTCCCATGGGTTGCTGAACAAAGAAGCGTTCCAACCCTGACCGTATGCCATAGTACCATCAAAATTCTGGTAGCTATATACATCACCATTGCCAGCATACTGTGGTACGAGTGGACAAGTCTGAAGCAGGCTGTGGATATAGCTCCAATACATACCGTCCTCAGCGAGGTCGTGACTCTTGGTATAGCCGATAGAGATGTTCTCACCGATGGTGATAACATCGAAGTCCTTAGCCTTCAGGAGCACGTGGTCACTGTTGATACGAATGGTGTGACGCTTGTAGTTAGAAGCCTGGTCACCACCCATGATACCTTCGTTACCGGTATAGGTGTATGACATAGCGAACTTAGAACGGTCTGTACCACCAGTCAGAGTTACAGAATGATTCTGCTGTACGGCATTCTTGTTCTCGAATGCGCCCCACCAGTCAGTTCCTTCCCAACCAGAAGCAACTCTGCTAAGAACATCCTCAGGAACGAAGCCAGCCCAATCCATCTTCTGTCCAGAAGTATTGAAGGTGTACTCATCGATGATGGTCATGTACTGCTGAGCATTGAGCAGCTGTGGACGCTTATAAGCGTTAGACCAACCCATAGCACCATTATAGGTGAGTTCAATCTTACCTTCCTTACCCTGCTTGGTAGTAACGAGGATCACACCGTTAGCAGCACGGGCACCGTAGATGGCTGCAGATGCAGCATCCTTCAGCACGTCGATGCTCTCGATATCGTTCGGGTTAATGTCGTCGAGACTACCACCTGCTACACCGTCAATCACATAAAGAGGTGCAGAGTTACCAGTGGTACCGATACCACGGATGTAAACCTTGTATCCCTTACCAGGCTGTGAAGAACTCTGAGTGATCTGTACACCAGGCGTGCTTGACTGCATGGCCTCGAGGGCGTTGGTTGTGTTCAGCTTGGCGATATCCTCACCCTTTACCTGAACAGTAGCACCTGTCACCAGCTTCTTCTTCATCGTACCGTAACCGATAACAACCACGTCGTTCAGAGTGGTGTTGTCCTCACGCATGGTGATCACGAGGTTGTTTTTACCGGCAACATTTACATTCTGGGTTATATAACCCACATAAGAGATAACGAGGGTGGCGTTAGGAGCTGCCTCAACAGAGAAATTACCGTCGAAATCGGTAATAGTACCCTTCTGGCTACCCTGCACTTTCACAGTCGCACCGATGACCGGTTCGCCTGCTTCATCATTCACCGTTCCTTTTACTACGCTCTGAGCCATAGCTCCCAAGGGGAACAAACAGAGCAAGAACAGTGCCATTAACGGCTTTTGCAGTGATTTTAAATTCCACATAATTTAGAATGAGTTAGATAATTGTTATGATAATTAAAAAAAAAGA